>CACEMT010000001.1 GCA_902560685.1 uncultured Pelagibacteraceae bacterium
GGGAAATGAAAGCTCAAGTTTTGGATTCTATGGATATAGAAAGAGAAAGAGGAATTACAATTAAAGCACAGACAGTTAAATTAAATTTTAAATCTAAAGATGGAAAAGATTATATTTTAAATATAATAGATACCCCTGGTCATGTAGATTTTAGTTACGAGGTAAGTAGATCACTGTACGCTTGTGAAGGATCAATCTTAATAGTTGATAGCACTCAAGGAGTTGAAGCTCAAACATTGGCAAATGTATATCAAGCGCTAGAGATTAATCATGAAATTATTCCTGTTTTAAATAAAATTGATTTACCAGCATCTGATATAGAAAAAACAAAAAATCAAATAGAAGATGTAATAGGAATTGATACTAGCAACGCAGTTTCTTGTTCAGGAAAAACAGGTGAAGGAATTGATAAAATTTTAGAACAAATTGTTGAAAAATTACCTCCTCCAAAAGGAAAAGAAAATAATGATCTAAAATGTTTACTAGTTGATAGTTGGTATGATTCTTATTTAGGAGTTGTGATATTAGTTAGAGTAATAGATGGCCAAATTAAAAAAAATATGAAAATAAAAATGATGTCGAATAATGAAGAATATATAGTAGAAAAAGTTGGAACATTTACTCCAAAACCAAAAGATATGAACCTGCTACAATCTGGAGAAATAGGATTTATAATTACAGGAATCAAAAATTTATCTGATACAAAAGTTGGAGACACAATTTGTGATGCAAACAAACCTTTAAAAGAAGCTTTGCCTGGTTTTAAACCAAGTAAGCCAGTGGTATTCTGTGGTTTATTTCCTGTAGATAGTTCTGAGTATCAGAAACTAAAAGATGGGCTAGCTAAACTTCAGTTAAACGATGCCAGTTTTTCTTATGAAGCAGAGTCATCTTCTGCATTGGGTCTTGGATTTAGATGTGGATTTCTTGGATTACTTCATTTAGAAATAATTTCAGAACGATTAGAAAGAGAGTTTGATATTAATCTTTTAACAACTACACCAGGTGTAGTCTACAAAGTACATTTAAATAACGGTGATGTTAAAGATTTACAAAATCCTTCAAGCCTACCAGATCCCACATTTATTAAATATATAGAAGAACCTTGGATTAAAGCTACAATTATTACCCCAGATCAATATTTAGGGCCAATCATCAAACTTTGTCAGAATAAAAGAGGTATTCAAACTAATCTTAGTTATTCCGGTAATAGAGCTGTGATTAATTATGAAATACCACTTAATGAGGTTGTTTTTGATTTTAATGATAGACTTAAATCAATGACAAGTGGATATGCAAGTTTCGATTATGAAATTATAGGTCATAGAGAAGGTGATTTAGTTAAAATGAGTATTTTAGTTAATTCTGAACCAGTTGATGCATTGGCGATGATGATACACAAAGATTTTGCACAAACTACTGGAAGAGAAGTATGTGAAAAACTAAAAGAATTAATTCCAAGACATAATTTTATGATACCAGTTCAAGCAGCAATTGGTGGAAAAATAATTGCTAGAGAAACCATAAAAGGTTTTAAAAAAGATGTTTTAACTAAAATACATGGGGGCGGAGCAACAGATAGAAAGAGAAAACTATTAGATAAACAGAAGAAAGGTAAAGCTAGAGCAAAACAATTTGGTAGAGTAGAAATACCTCAAGAAGCTTTCATAGGGGTTTTAAAAATTAATAAAGAAAAATAAAATGATATATGATTGTTTTTCATATTGGGATGAAGATCTTCTTTTAGATTTAAGGTTAAATATACTTAATAAGTTTGTAGATTATTTTGTAATTGTTGAAGGAAATAAAACTTGGCAAAATAATCCAAAGAAATTAAAGTTTAACATAGATAAATTTAAAAAATTTAAAGATAAAATAATTTATGTTCCCGTAGAGGATATGCCAGATGGAGATGACCCATATAAACGAGAAAATTTTCAAAGAAATGCAATTTTACGAGGTTTAAAAAATTCTGTTAATGAAGATATAATTATAATTTCAGATCTAGACGAGATACCTAATCCAAGTTTTATTTCTAATTTTAATCCAAATAATAGATTTGCAGTATTTAAACAAAAACATTTTTATTATAAATTAAATTTACAAAGCCAAAATAATCCTTTTTGGCTTGGTTCTAGAATTTGTGTAAAAAAATATTTAAAGTCACCACAATGGCTTAGAGATCTAAAATTCAAAAAAAGACCTTTTTGGAGAATTGATAAATTACGACTAAATAACATTTTTGAGAATGGTGGTTGGCATTTTTGTAACTTAAAAAATCCTCAAGAACTTCTCTACAAATACAAAAATCTATGTGAAACCAATGACCCTTATCATTTTAATGAAAAAATTGACCAAAAATATTTGGATAAGGATGAAATTACAAAAAGAATTTTAGATAGAGAAGATATAATTGGAAGAAATGATAAATTTAAAAAAATAGATTTAGATAATTCTTTCCCAGAATATTTAATTAAAAATTTAAATAATTTTAAGGATTGGATAGTTTAAATAAATCTTTTTTATCTTCAGGAAAACAAACAAGATTTTCGTCAAATTTAGAATAAAAATAATTTTTACTATCTAATTCTTTAATAAGTTTATCAAAAATTGAATTTTCTATATGAATATATTCAAATATAATTATTGGTCTTATATTTATCGACTGAAAAAAATTTAAAATTATTCTTCCTTCGTGCCCCTCAACATCAATGAATAATAAATCAAAATTATTTATTTTATATTTTTCAATTAAATTTTTGATCGTTAAAGTATTAACTTTATCTGATGAGACATGTTTTGATTTAACACCGTGTTTTATTAAATGATTTTTTTGAAAAGATGATATTCCAGCTATGTGATCATCATATAAATTTAAATTATTTTCATTTACCTTAAATATTTCTGTATGGCCGTTAAAATCTGAAATAGCTGAATTTTCAAATATACAATTATTTTTATTAGAGTAATTCCTTTTAAGTTTTTCAAAATGTTCTTTTATAGGTTCAACAAATATTGTTTTTGTTTCATACTTGATTAAATATTTATTTAAAGGATCAAATCTTTTTCCATCATTAGCACCAATTTGAATTATATTTTTTGCTAAATTATTTGAAAAAATATGATTTAAAATTTTGTCTAGGTCAAAAAAATTTTTTGATAAAGTTCTTCTATTTTTAATATAATTCTTCTCTACCAATTTATACCCAAACCAAGAAATAATTTTTTTTATTAATTTATTAAGCATTTTTTTTAAAGTTTTTTATAGAGGAGTTTATAATATCTTCCATTCTATTCTTTAATTTTATTGATAATTTTCTCTCGATTTTATTTTTTAAGCACCAAGTTATATTTAATTCTTTAGAATTAATAATTTTCTTTTTTATAAATATCTTCTTATCTAATTTTTTTTCGAGGCTTCTTAAAATTTTTTCTAAACTAGTCTTTTTACCAGAACCAACATTAAAAATATTAAATTTATTAAATATTTTTGATTTTTTAATAACAAGATATATTATTCTAGTTACATCATCTATATAGATAAAGTCTCTTTCGGGGGAGTATAATTTTTCCTTTTTCTTGAAATAGTTTAGATTTATAAATTTATTTTCAAAAGCAGATTTGATTAGCCTTGTAATAAATCTTTGATTTTTTGATTTATGCAATCTGAATTGAAAATTATTCGTAAATCCGACAACATTAAATAATCTTAATACTATTACTTTATTAAAAAATTTTTTATTTTTTAAACTTTTTTCAATTAAAAGTTTATATTTTCCGTATATATTTTTTGGTAATGTTGTGTCATTCTCTTCGTAAGGTGAATTTGATTTATCTGAATAAACGTTTGATGATGATAAAAAAATAAACGAATTAATTTTTGTTTTATTGAAAGAATTTATAAAATTTAATGTTTTAAAATAATTATTATTTTTATACTTACTTTTCTTTTTTTCCCCTTCGACCGGATAACTCAAAGCCGCAGTATGTATTACATTTTTAATATCATATTTTTTTATAAGTTTTTTAATTAGTTTTTTATTACCAATATCAATTTTTTTTGTGAATTTATGATAATAATTTTTCTCATTTCCAGCAGAGAAATTGTCAATTCCTATAAATGATATATTTCTTTTATAAAAATAATTTGCAATATGAGAACCTATGTATCCTGCTGATCCAGTAATAAGTATCATAGTTTATTAAAACTGTTCATTATAAGATATTTATTTTTTTTAAATTCTTATTATTTTCTAAACTATTTTTTAATAGTATTTTTTTCCCCTCTAGCTTATCTGATATTTTATTTGGTAAAATAATTTTTATTAAAAACTTTTTATAGTTATCTTTTATATTTTTCCATAAAATACTCAGTTTTTTCTTTTTAATGTTTTTATAATTTATAGAATTATCATTCCATCTTTCAACGTAGTCGGATTGTTGAACATTTTTATTTTGAACTTCAGATTTTTTAATTGTTTTTACCAAAATATATAAAGGAGAATTAGAATTAATCTCCAATCTTTCTCCTAATTTTTGCTTTTCCACTTTCCACCATTCATATTTATTATGTGTATTAAAAATAAAAATTTCTGTTTCTAAAAATCCATTATTTTCAGAATACAAAGAAAAAAATAGCTCAGGTGAAAACTGCCAAAATCCGTGTCCACAATTATTATTTGCTGGTAAAGAATGAAGTATTATTCCATTAATTTTACAAAGTTTGGAAATATTATTTAAGTTTTGCGCAACATTAAATATATGCTCAGATGTACCAAAATCAATTACTGTATCAAATTTTTCATATAAATTTTCTATCGGTTTATTCATATCGTGAATAATGTCAGCACCTTCAAATGATGAATTATCTATAGACTTTACAGAATTTGCTTTAAACTTATTTATTAATAAATTATCAATATATTGATCATTTATATTTTCTTTTTCATCAAGGTTTAATTTTTTTTTATCTTCTTTAGTTAGGATCATTTCTTGTTTCCCAAGACAAAGAATATTTTTAAATTCTTTTTTCTTAGAAACTTCCTCTAAAAACTTATATTCATGAAAAGTTAAACCCATTTTTATATTTATTTATTGATTAATTTAATTCATTATATATCTCTTGGTTGTAGTTATGAATAACAAAATTTATTTATGTTCTTTTGCAAGTGAAGATTTAAATAAAAGTGTTGATAGATTTGAATTTCAAGCAAAAAAAATGAACATTTATTCAGGTATAAAAATATTTAAACCCAAAGATCTTGATCCGCAACTTTTGAAAAGAGTTAATGATATTATAAAGCAAAAAGGTAAATATTTATATGGTTATGCAATTTGGAAACCTGCTATAGTTAAAAATTATTTGCAGGAATTAGAGGATGATGCAATTTTGCAATATTCAGACATCGGATGTCATCTAAATTATAAAGGTCTTAAAAGATTAAATGATTATATAGAATTAATAAAAAAAAATAAAATATTAGCTTTTGAGTATGGAAATCCACCAGAAATTTTTAATAAATTTAATTATAACTTTCAAATTAGCAAAGAATATAAATTTACAAAGGGCGATGTTTTTTCTTATTTTAATCTTGATGAAAGTTCAGAAATTTATAATTCGCCTTTAATATGGGCAGGATCATTTTTTGTTAGTAAAAATGAATATAGTTTAAAAATTATTACTGAATGGGAGAAAGCTTGTAAATCTTTATACTTATTAGACGATAGTCCATCTAAAACTCTAAATCATAAAGATTATGTTGGCATGAGAGGTGACCAATCTCTTTTTTCAATTACATGTAAAATTAATAATGTAAAAACTATATCTGCAAGCGAATGTGAATGGGCTGAAGGAAAAGATGGAAGTGGCAGAAAATGGGATCATTTAGAAAATTATCCTATTTTAGCAAAGCGTGACCTTAAATATGGATATCTTAAAAGATTTTTAAATCGACAAAAAAAAACTTTTAGAAGAATTAAAAATAAAATATTTAGAAATTGAATTAAATATATATAAAGATACTTTAAATAAATGTTTCAAAAATGATATATATCGCTACTACTACAATAAATAAGCCAACCAAGGCATTAAAAAAATTTGCAAATAATGATAATTGTAAATTAATTGTTGCGTTAGATAAAAAATCAAAACCATTCAAATTAAAAAACTCAATTGTTTTAAGCACTGAATATCAAAATAAAAAATGGCCAAAGCTATCTAGGCTTGTAGGTTGGAACTGTATACAGAGAAGAAATTTTGCAATTTTAGAGGCTTATGATAGAGGAGCGGAAATTATAGCTTTAATAGATGATGATAATATACCTTATAAAAATTGGTTTAAAGGAATACTTTTAGATAAAAGAATAAGTTCAAAATTAATTAGCATTAATAAAAAAGTTTTTGATCCTGTTGGGTTTACCAACCATAAAAATTTATGGCATAGAGGATATCCTCTAGAATTAATTAATGGCAGAAAATATAAAAAAATTGGAACAAAAATGATTAAACCAGATATACAAGCAAATTTTTGGGATGGAGATCCTGATGTGGATGCAATAACTCGTTTTGTATTTGCACCAGAGTGTAAATTTTTTAAAAAATATTTTCCATTTCATTCAAAAAAAATATCGCCATTTAATTCACAAAATACTTTACTAAACAGAAATGTAATAAAGGACTATTTTTTATTTCCTCATGTTGGAAGAATGGATGATATTTGGGCAGCCTATTATGTGACATCAAAAAAATATGTTGTAGTATATGGCAAACCAACAGTTTACCAAAAAAGAAATATTCATAATTATCTTACTGATTTTAAGAACGAAACAGTAGGATATAATAATAATTTAAAACTAATTGAAGATTTATATAAGAATCCTGAAAATATTTATAATTATCTTCCTATAAATTCTGCAAAAGCTTTTGATGAGTGGAGAAAAATAATATCAAGATATAAAAAATAATTTAATGAAAAAAATATTAATAACTGGAGGTGCGGGTTTTGTTGGTAGGAGATTTGTAAAATATTTTTTAGACCGTGGTGATAAAGTAATATGTGTAGATAATATCGCAAAATTTACTGGAGGTATAAGTCCAAAAAAATGGCCTTTATTTAATCCTTATGATTACAAAAAATTTAAATTTTATAGAGAAGATTGTCGTAATTGGTTTAAAAAAAACAAAGATACGGATATTGACTATTCCTTACATTTAGCAGCAATGGTTGGTGGTAGAAAGATCATAGAAGATGAACCAATGATTGTGGCGGATGATCTTTCTATTGATAGCAGTTATTGGCAATGGGCTGTTAAAGCAAGACCAAAGAAAACTTTGTGCTTTAGTTCTAGTGCATCGTACCCAATATCTCTTCAAAGAAAAAATTCATATAGGCTTTTAAAAGAAGAAGATATAAATTTATATAAATCAATAAAACTTCCAGACTTAACTTACGGTTGGGCTAAGTTAACATGTGAATACTTAGCAAAAATAGCGTTTGAAAAATATAATTTAAAATCAGTATGTTATAGGCCATTTTCTGGATATGGAGAAGATCAAGATTTATCTTATCCTTTTCCAAGCATTTGCAAAAGAGTAATAGAAAATAAAAATTCTAAAATAATAAATGTATGGGGGTCTGGCTATCAAATGAGAGATTTTATACATATAGATGACTGTGTTAATGCTGTAGTTAAATCCATGAATAAGATTCATAATGCTGATCCATTAAATTTATCAACAGGAAAATATACTAATTTTATAAATTTTACAAAAATAGCAGCTAATTTAATTGGAGCCTCACCTAAAGTGATAGGAACAAGTAAAACTCCCGAAGGAGTTTTTGCAAGAGCTGGTGATGCAAAAAAGCAAAAAAAATTTGGAATAAAACATTCAATAACTCTAGAAATGGGAATTAAAAAATCTTTAGAATATTTTTTAAACAAAAAATAAATTTTATCTTTTATGGATAATAAAATTGAAATGTATTGTTTGACTCATAAAAGAGTCAATTTTTTAGAAGATCTAAATTATAATTTAGTTAACATAAGTAGCAAACCAATATCGTCTAATTACTTAAATTGTGACACTCAAGAAAATATAATAAATAAAGAAAAATATTATGCAGAACTAACTTTCCATTACTGGTATTGGAAAAATAAAATAAACACATCAGAAGATAATTGGATTGGTTTTTGCCAGAGAAGAAGATTCTGGACCAAGATCAAAATATTAAAAAATAAAATTGAAAAAAATGAGATGAAAAAAAATCTTTTAACAGAAATACCAAACGAACTGTCAAAATTTGAATCATTTTTATGTGAAGCAGTAAAAGTAAATAAAATTAAAAAAATGAAAATTATAAAAAAAGGTTTTAGGTCACTGCTTAGAAATCCAAATATATTATTTGATGAAAATAAACAAACTTTAAGTTTTCAATTTAACATGCAGCATGGTTACAATATTTTGGAACAATCAATTGAACTTTTAGGTAATGAAGATAAATATGATTTTTTTGATTTTATGAATAATTCAGTTAGATTTAATCCACATAACATGGTAATTGCTAAACCAAAAATATTAAATAAATGGTATAAAAATTTATTTACTTGGCTTGACAAATGTGAAAGCAAACTAGGATTTAGTCAGTTTAAAAATTATGAAACGCGAATATATGCTTTCTTATCAGAAAGGTATATCTCTTATTGGTTTAAAAAATATTCAAAATGTCATGAACTGCCGTGGACATTTTTTGAAAATGATTAGAGGAGAGGTGGCCGAGCGGTTTAAGGCGCACGCTTGGAAAGTGTGTGTACTGTAAAAGGTACCGTGGGTTCGAATCCCACTCTCTCCGCCAAAAAAAGTTATTTTTTTACAAAAATTAGAATTTTAAAAAAAAAAATTAATTTCAGTTTATAACTATTAGTTATCAACATTTATTTGATACATTTAACTATGTTGATTTTTATTCTTCAAAAAAAAATGGTATAATTTAATTTTCCAAAAAAAAATAAAATGACAAAAAACTCAAATTATCAAGCAGATGCAATCAAAGTATTAAAAGGCCTTGAAGCGGTTCGTAAGAGACCTGGTATGTATATTGGTGATACTGATGATGGAACTGGTTTGCATCATATGGTTTATGAAGTGGTCGATAACTCAATTGATGAGGCTCTTGCAGGATATTGTAAAAATATCAATTTAGATATTAATTCAGATGGCAGCATTACTGTTAACGATGATGGAAGAGGAATTCCTGTTGATATTCATAAAGGAGAAAAAAAATCTGCTGCAGAAGTGATAATGACTCAACTTCATGCAGGTGGAAAATTTGATCATGATTCATATAAAGTTTCTGGTGGATTGCATGGTGTTGGTGTTTCTGTTGTAAATGCACTCTCAGAAAAATTAGAATTAACAATAGAAAGAGATGGAAAAAAATATTTTATAGAATTTAAAAATGGAGATTCAATAAAACCTCTAAAAGAAGTTGGAAAATCAAAAAAATCTGGAACCCAAATTAAATTTCTTCCATCGAAAAATATTTTTTCATCAACTAAGTTTAGCTTTAATACAATACAAAAAAGAATGAGAGAACTTGCGTTCTTGAACAAAGGTATAAAAATTTCAATTAATGATTTTTCATTAAAAAAAGTAAAAAATGTTGAATTTAAATTTGAAGGAGGAATTTTAGAATTTGTAGAATTTCTAGAAAAAGATAGAGAAAAATTAAAAAATAAAAATGGTAATGATTTATTTAAAAAACCAATTTTTATTGAAGGAAAAAAAGATAGTTTAGAAATAGAATGTTCTTTAAATTGGAATGCAGATTATTCGGAAGATGTTTACCCATATACAAATAATATTTACCAAAAAGATGGAGGTACTCATATACTTGGATTCAGAAGTGCGCTTACAAGAGTTATAAACAAATATGCAACAGAACAAAATTTACTAAAAAAAAATAAAGTTTCTATTTCGGGAGATGATATAAAAGAAGGATTAACATGCGTACTTTCAGTTAAAATTCCTGATCCTAAATTTTCATCTCAAACAAAAGATAAGCTAGTTTCATCAGAGGTAAGAAATATTGTAGAAAGTATTGTAAATGAAAAACTATCTGTTTGGTTTGATCAAAATCCTTCAATAGCTAAAATTATTCTTGCCAAAGTGGTCCAAGCCGCTTTAGCTAGAGATGTAGCTAGAAAGGCAAGAGAAAATGTAAGAAGAAAAGGAGCCTTAGAATTGACTGGTTTACCAGGAAAGCTTGCTGATTGCCAAAATTCTAAACAAGAGGGTACAGAGCTATTTATTGTTGAGGGAGACTCAGCCGGTGGATCTGCTAAACAAGGAAGAAATAGAGAAAATCAAGCCGTTCTTCCTTTAAGGGGAAAAATTTTAAACACTTATACAAATACAAATGGAACAAAAAAAAATGGAAACGGCAACGATATTAGGACTAAGACTTTAGCTAAATTAATTTCATCAAATGAGATAATAACTTTAATTAACGCTCTAGGACTAGACCCAAAAAATGAAGAAATTGAATTAAAAGATTTGAGATATGGTAAAATTATAATAATGACCGATGCTGATGTAGATGGTTCACATATAAGAGCATTACTTTTAACATTTTTTAACAATAAGCCTTTTAACAAATTAATTGAAAATGGCCATGTTTATCTTGCTCAGCCACCATTATTTAAAATTAATAAAGGATCAAAAGGAATTTATATAAAAGATGAAAAAGAATTAGAAAAGTATATTTTAAATAATTCAAAAGAATTAAAAAACATAAAAAAAGGTTCAAAAGATTTTGAAAAAAAATTACAAGAAGAAAAATCAAAAATAAGTATACAGAGGTTTAAAGGATTAGGAGAAATGAACCCAGAAGAGTTATGGAATACCACCCTAAATCCAGAAACTAGAAGTTTGTTACAAGTTCAATATTCAAAAGATTTAAAAAAAGATCACGAATTGATTCATACATTAATGGGAAACGATGTATCTCTAAGAAAAGATTTTATTGTTGAAAATGCTATCAATGTTTCAAATCTAGATGTCTGATAATGGAGTTTTTAAAGACTCGAATTTATTTTCATTAAATAAATCAACTTATGTTAATTTAAGATGGATTGCTTATGCTGGTCAAATAATTACAATTTTCATAGTTCAATTTATTTTAGAATATAATTTTAAATACTTAATTTGCACCTCAATAGTATTTTTTAGTATTTTAACTAATATTAATTTACAATTTAAAATAAAAGAAAATCAGCTTAATAATACTACTTCATTAATTTATTTATCTTATGATATATTGCAATTAGGAGTTTTATTTTTTTTCACTGGAGGAATAACAAATCCATTTATATTTTTAATTTTGATACCAGCTGTATTTTCTGCTCAGTATTTACATTTTATAAGCTCAGTTATTTTAGTTTTTTTAATAATTGCAACCTTAATTATTTTAACCTTTTTTTTCTATGAATTGCCTCATCCTGGTGGATTACACTTCCACGTACCCGATTATTATTTATATTCAATACCGTTATCAATAGTTATAGGTCTAATTTTTTTAGTATATTTTGGTTTTAAATTTGGAGAGGAAAGTAGAATTAGAAAAAAAGCATATGATAAAATTCAAGAATTAATGGCAAAGGAAAATGAACTTCTTTCTTTAGGAGGACAGGCTGCAGCTGCAGCACATTCGCTTGGTACACCTCTTTCTACAATTTTATTAACAGTAACAGAATTACAAAAGGAATTTGGAAATAATCATAAAATTAGTAAGGATCTAGAGTTGTTAATTAGTCAAAGTAAAAGATGTAGAGAAATATTACAAAAGTTATCATTGAACCCACAGATTGATGATGAGTTCCTAAATACCAATCTCTCTTTAAACGACTATGTGAATGAAATTGTTAGATCGTATCAAGAAATAAGTAAAAAGGAATTTGCAATTGATTTAGAGAATTACAAAAATCCAATAAGTATAAGTAAATCTGTAGAAATTATATATGGGTTAAGAAATTTTATAGGAAATGCAAACAAATTTAGTAAAAGAAAAGTTGAAATAATATTAATCAGCGATAATAAATCTACAATTATAAAAGTCAGAGATGATGGCCCAGGATTTCCCACAGATTTAATTGATAAACAAAAATTGGGAGAACCTTATATTAGAACATATAACAAAGAAAATATTTCAAAATATGGCCTAGGATTAGGCACTTTTATTGGTAAAACACTTCTAGAAAAGAATTTGGCAATTATCAATTTTAATAATTCTAAAGAAAATAAAGGAGCAGAAGTTACAATAAAATGGGATAATAATGATTTAAAAAAAATTTAATTAAGTTTTTTCTTATTTTCAAATAAACCACTTAATTGACTAATCATAACATCACCTAATTCTTGCACATCGGTAATTTTTATAGCTTTACTATAATATCGAGAAACATCATGACCTATTCCAATTGCTAAAATTTCTATATCAGTTTTAGTTTCAATAAATTTAACTATTTTTTTCAAATGTTTTTCTAAAAAATCTCCAGAATTTACAGAAAGAGTCGAGTCGTCAACTGGAGCACCATCAGAAATAACCATCAATATTTTTCTTTCTTCTTTTCTTTTCTTTATTCTGTTAAACGCCCAAGATATTGCTTCACCATCAATATTTTCTTTCAGCAAACCTTCTTTGAGCATTAAACCTAAGTTATTTTTTGATTGTCTCCAATGAGTGTCTGCACTTTTATAAATTATATGTCTTAAATCATTTAGTCTACCAGGATTTTTTGGTTTATTTTTATTATTCCACTCTTCTCTACTCTTTCCACCTTTCCAGTTTTTAGTTGTAAAACCTAATATTTCTACTTTTACTGAACATCTTTCCAAAGTTCTCGAAAGAATGTCAGCACATATTGCAGCAATTGTTATTGGTCTTCCTCTCATTGATCCAGAATTATCAATTAATAAAGTAACGACTGTATCTTTGAATTCTAAATCTTTTTCTTTTTTAAAGGACAATGAATTTTGTGGGTCTATGATAATTCTTGTTAATTTAGAACTATCTAACAAACCTTCTTCTAGATCAAACTCCCAAGCTCTATTTTGTTTTGCAAGCAATTGCCTTTGAAGTTTATTTGCTAGTTTTGTAATTAAATCCTGAAAACTAGTAAGTTGTTGATCTAGAGTTTTTCTTAACTTTGAAATTTCTTCATTAGTTTCAAGTATTTCAGCCTTAGCTATTTCATCAAATTGGTTTGTAAAAACTTGATATTCATTATTTCCATTTTTAGAATTCATTTTCTGAATTACTTTTTCAGAACTTTGCTTGTCAGAATCAGTATCCACTAATTGCTCATCCATTTTAAATTCACTTAGATCATATTCCGAGTCGAGTCCGTTTTGGCTTTCCTCCTGTTTTTTTTGTTCTTCTTCTCCCTGGGCTTGATTTTGATTTTCCTGATCTTTATTTTCATTGTTCAAATTTTCTGAGTCTTGATTTTCTTTATTTTCATTATCATCTTCAGAGTCAAAAATTTCCATTTGTTTTAGAATTTCTAAAAATTTTGAATTATAATTATCTTGATTTTCCACATTTTTATTTAAATAAGATAAATGTTTTTCAAATGAGGATTCAAAATCTTTTTCCCAATAACTTAAAATTTTTTCAGATAATGTGTTCAGTTTAATATCTAGAAATTTTTTCATCATATAGAGCTCAAATGCTTCTTCCACAGGGACATCATCTTTTGATTTTAGTTGATCTTTTCTTTTAACTGAAATTTTATAATTATAATTATCAACTAAATTTTTTGATATTCCCTTTAACATTTTTGATCCTAGAGTCTCATATCTTATCTTTTCAGATATATCATAAAGTTTTCTACATGCTGAATTTGAAGGTAAGTTTTTTTGATAAATTTTTTTATTAGAAAATTTTATTTTTAAAGCTTCAGAATCGGTTTCGGCTCTTAATTTAATATAATCTTCTTTTTTGTTTAAATTATCAAACTCAAAAAAATCAAAATTTTTTGAACTTAGATTTTTATTTTCTTTTTTGTCTAATTTATAATTATCAGAAATGACTTTTATTGTAGAAAATAATGCTTGTTTAAATTTTTCTTTTAAATTTTCTTTTTGATTCATTTATTTCTGATTATTTATCAATGATTCTGGCAAATCCTCCCCAAAGCATCTTTGATAATATTCAGCAATTGTATTTTTTTCAACTTCATCACACTTATTTAAAAAAGTAACTCTAAAAGCATAACCCACATCCTTAAAAATCTCTGAGTTTTCTGCCCAATGAAGAACTGTCCTTGGACTCATTACTGTTGAAATATCACCAGCCATAAATCCTTTTCTTGTTAATGTTGCAACTTTAATCATATTTGAAACTCTTTCTTTACCTTTGGTATTATTTAAATTTTTGTTTTTCCCTAAAATTATTTCCATTTCTTTATCCATAGCAAGATAGTTTAAAGTTGTTACTATGTTCCATCTATCCATTTGACCCTGATTTATCTGTTGAGTTCCATGGTATAATCCTGTTGTATCTCCAAGCCCAACTGTATTTGAAGTTGCAAAAAGTCTAAAATACTTATTTTGTTTAATAACTTTATTTTTATCTAATAAAGTAAAATTTCCCTCTGCTTCTAATACTCTTTGAATTACAAACATTACATCTGGTCTTCCTGCATCATATTCATCAAATACTAATGCAATTGGATTTTGAATTGACCAAGGCAATATTCCTTCTTTGAATTCTGTAACTTGTTTTCCATCTTTAATAACTATTGCATCTTTCCCTATAAGATCTATTCTGCTTACGTGACTATCAAGATTAACCCTTATGCATGGCCAATTTAATCTAGCAGCTACTTGCTCTATATGTGTAGATTTTCCAGTTCCATGATAACCAGAAACTAAACATCTTTTATTGAAGGAAAATCCAGATAATATTGCGAGAGTTGTATCTTTATCAAACTTATAATTTTTATCTATCTCTGGAACATATTCATTCTTTTTTGAGAAAGCATCAATTTCCATATCACTTTCAAAACCAAAAGTTTGATTAACTGAAATTTTTATATCTGGTTCAATGTTTAAACTATTTGTCAATTTTTTTTCTATATGTGTTTTTTAATTGTGTATAAGCCAAAGTTATAATCTTAAGCTTATCTTCGTATTTTTTATTTCCTGCATTCATATCAGGGTGAAATTTTTTGACAAGTTTTTTAAATTTTTCATGTATTTCTTTCCACCCCATACCAACGGAAACACCAAGAATACCAAAAGCTTTTACATCGTTGTGATTAAAATTAAACTGTTTCATATAGTCATACTGGCCATTTGATTTACTTTTGTTTAATTCATCTTTTAATGCGTTATTCCAAAGTATTTTAAAAAAGTTGTCTGATGAATTAAAGCTTTGTGTTGGTTTATGCCAAGTCATATCAGATTTTATAAATTCATATATTTGGTCATCATCCATTCCCTCAAAATAATTCCAATTTTTATTAAATTCTTTTACATGTTTTAGACAAAGCATCCTGTATTTTTTGCTATTATCCTTTTCCAATGGCGCTTTGTAGGAGCCATCTTCTAAACAATTATTCCAATCACAAATATTTTTCATTATATATATTATTATAAATTATGAATATAAAACAATTAACCGAAATAGTAAAAAATAAATTAAAACAAAATATCACATGTGAAAAAATAGAAATTCAAGATAAAACTTTTTTACATAAAAATCATAAAACGAATGAAAAAAAGAAATTTCATTTAAAGTTAATAATTACTTCAAATTATTTAAAAAAAAAAAATAAGATTGAATCCACAAAGGAAATTTATAAGATTTTAGAAAATGAATTAAAAAATTATATACACTCAATACAAATATCAATTACTTAACTCATTATATAAATATTTTTTTATTATAAATTTATCGAACCTTAAATCTAAGATAATTTTACCAATTTTCTTAACTAGAATTAAGTTTATTTTTGGAGAACTATTTTTTTTGTCTGACTTCATATATTTTATAATTAAATTGATATCTTTTTTTTTAAAATAATTATTTAAATTTAAAGGAAAATTTAATTTTTTTATATGATTAAATATTTTTTCATAATCTTTTTTTTTGAGTAATTTATTTGTATAACTAAATTTTGCAGAACTTATGATACCTAAAATCACAGCTTCTCCATGATTTAATTTTTTTGAATAATTACTAGTTGCTTCATATGCATGAGCAAATGTATGACCTAAATTCAAAATTTTTCTTAAGTTTTTTTCTTTTTCATCTTTTTCGACAATATTTTTTTTAACTCTGCAACTATCGGCAATTGTTTTTTCAATAAATGGAGATTTTAATTTTAAAATATTATTAATATTTTTATCTAAATAATTAAATATATTTTTGTTACTAATTATTGAATGTTTAATAATTTCTCCATAACCACATATTAATTCTCTTTTAGGTAAAGATTTTAAAAAACTAATGTCAGAGAGAACAATATCTGGTTGCATAAATGAGCCAATTAAATTTTTTCCATATTTATTATTTACCCCAGTTTTTCCCCCAATAGAGGAGTCTATTTGAGCTAAAAGCGTTGTAGGTATATTAACAAATTTAATACCTCTTTTATAAATACTTGCAGCAAACCCGGATACATCTCCAGTTATGCCGCCGCCCAAAGATATTATGCAATCATTTCTATTAAAGTTAAACTTAAACAACTTATTTAAAATTAAATTTATACTTTTGAAATTTTTATTCTTTTCATTTGCATTAAAAATATGAATAATATTTTTTTTTATTTTTAATTTTTGCTTAATTATATTTAGTTTTTTTTTCGGTACATTTTTATCGACAACTATTAAGCTTTTTTCAAAATTAATGTTGTTTGATCTTAATAAATAATTAATTTGATTAATAATATTAGACCCAATAATTATAGGATATTTTTTAGACTTTGTTTTGACAAGTAATCTAATTTTTTTCATATATCTCTATTATTTGTTTAGTTATCATACTTTTTTTTAAATTTTCACAATTAATCTTAAAATTAGCTTCAGAGTATATTTTCAATCTATCATTAATCAATTTTTTTAGATCATTTTCGGTAGCGTTTTTTGTAAGTGGTCTTTTTTTACTTTTTAAGATTCTTTGAATTATTGTTGAACTTTTCCAATTTAACCAAAATGAAATATTATTATTAAGCACTTCTTTTCTTATATTTTTGTTAATAAATCCACCGCCTCCTAAAGATATTATATTTTTTTTACTCTTTAGTAATTTTAATGTTATTTTCTCCTCCAAATTTCTAAAATATTGTTCACCTTTTTTTTCAAAAATATCATAAATTTTTAGTCCAGTTTCTTTTTCAATCAATTTATCAATATCTACATGCTTAAGATTGGTAGATTTAGATAAAAGATATCCTATTGCAGATTTTCCAGATCCCATCATACCTACTAAAACTATATTTTTATTTAAATTCATAATTCTTTATTGAAAAACCACAAATATGTCTTATTTTGAAAATACTTAACAGTATATGCAATTTGAAAAAAAAACAAGAATAGGAAGTCCAAAAGGTATATTTGGAATACTAATCAAAATTATTTTATCAGTATTAGTTTTAGCTGTTATTATAATTTTAGTAGACCGAATAAATTTTCCTTCTCCAGTAAAACAAATTGAAAAAGTAATTCCTAATGAAAATTATAAAATTATTAAATAAAAAAATTTTATCAATTTTAATAATTTTTACTTTATTTCTTTCAAGCAATACTAATGCTGAAGATGAACCAGTTGATATCTGGGATTTAGAAAAAAAAGTTGAAGAAAATAATTCCAATACCATTTCAGAAAGTATTGAAGGGAGCGAAATTAATATTCAAATCGAGGACAATAGTTCTGAAAATAAAATAAATATCATTGAAAGTAACAAATTAAAAGATAACAAAATAGATATTGTAGGTTTATATGACCCTGAAGAAAATGGATTAAAAATTGACATGTGGTCAGATTCAAATGGAGATGAAATAAAACTTATTTTAAATAAATTAAATAAAATGAATCTTTCAGATGATGCCAAGGAAATCCTTGAAATTGTTTTATTAACAAATACATATTTTCCAAAAATAAATATTACTGAAGAAGAATTTATTAATTATAAAATAAACTTCTTAATTAAAAATGATGATAAAAATTTAATTAAATTATATTTGATTAAAAATTTAAATAATATTTATAATTCAAGCTTAATAAAATTTTATATAAATAGCTATCTTCAAAATGCAGATTTAGAAAATGCATGTAATATTTTTAATGAGGTAAATTTTTATGATGATGATTACATTAATAAATTTAAAATCTATTGTTTGATAAACGAAGAAAAAAGAGAGCAAGCCCAGTTACTTTTTGATTTAGATAATGAATCAGGTTTTACAGATGAATTTTATGAAAATAAGTTTAATTTTTTGATGAAGTATGTTGAGCAACCTAGTGAAGAAATTTCAGATAAAAATATATTAAATTTTCACTTATCTCATAGAACAATTCCAGATTTTTCTTATCAACCAAAAAATAATACTCCAGATTTTATATGGAAATATTTATCTTCGTCTAATTTATTAGAAAATATAGATTCAATTGACCTGGAAGATACTGAAAAGATTTCTTTAATTGAGAAAGCAACACATGAAAAAAATTATAGTGAAAAAGAATTATTTGAACTTTATAAAAGATTTCAATTTAATATTAATCAACTTTTAAACGTAAAAGATTCATATAAGTTATTAAAAAATTATGAAGGTAGAGCCTTGCTTTATCAAAGATTAATATTAACTGAGGATGAAATTCAAATTTTAGATTTATCCTACAAATTAAAGGAGTCTTTTATTAAAGATAATATAGAAAATGCTTTTAATAGTGAATTAAAAAGAGTGTTATCAAAAGTTACGCAAGAACAAGTACCTTCAAACTTTTCATCATTTTATAATGAGAATTTAGTTTATCAACCTTTAAAAAAAAACAATACAAAAATCAATAATAAAATTATTCATCAGTCTAAATTATTAAAATATTTTGAAGAAAAGGATGATATTGAAAAAGTTGAAAATGATTTAAATAAATTATTAAAATCAATTAAAAAAAATAAAGATTATGCTGTGTCAATTAAAGACATGATTTTATTAGAGTCCCTAATTTCAGATGGTGTTGTAATATCAAAAAAATATAAAACTATGTTTAATTTTGACCAGTCAAATATTCCAACAGATATACAATTATTATTAACCAATAACGAGATCGGGATGGTTTTATTAAGAATAATTGAAATAATTGGAGAAGATGATTTAGAAAATTTAGATTCAGATACGTTGTATTTTATTACAAGTATATTGAATAAACTAAATCTAGATTCAATCAGAAATAAGTTATTATTAAAAGTTCTTCCTTTAAAAATATAAAAATTATATTAAAATTAAAATATGACAATAAAAACTATTTTAACAGAACCAAATAAAATATTACGTCAAGTTTCTGTTCCTGTTGAAAAAATTGGAAAGGAAGAACAGGTATTAATGGATGATATGCTTGAAACAATGTATATGGCAAAAGGAATTGGTTTAGCTGCAATTCAAGTAGGAGTACCCAAACGAATCATTGTTATGGATATTGGAAATAGGGATAAAGAAAAAGAGCCAATGTATTTTGTTAACCCAATAATTAAAAATAAAAATTCTAAACATTCTACATATGAAGAAGGATGTTTATCAGTTCCAAATCAATTTGCAGAAGTCAATAGACCAAGCTCATGTGAGGTTGAATATTTAGATTATAGTGGAAATAAAAAAATATTAAAAGCATCTGGATTACTTGCTACTTGTATTCAACATGAGATGGATCACCTAGAAGGAATATTATTTATTGATTATCTATCAAAGTTAAAAAAAATGATGATTGTAAAAAAACTATCTAAGCAAAAAAATAAAGTAGACAGAATTGTTGTTTAGTCTATGAGTCAAAAGATAGTTTTTATGGGGACGTCTAATTTCGCTGTACCTATTTTAAAGTCACTTTATCAAAATGGATATCCAATCTCTGTTGTTTATACTCAACCACCTAAAAAATCTAAAAGAGGGCAAAAATTAAATAAGTCACCAATAAATTTATTTTCTGAAAATATTAGTCTAGATGTAAGGACTCCCCAATCTTTAAAAAATAATAATGAGGAAGAATCATATTTGACTGAATTAAAACCGGATATAATAATAGTAGTTTCGTACGGTCAGATTATTCCAAAAAATCTTTTAACTATTCCTAAGTATGGGTTTTTAAATGTTCATGCATCTCTACTTCCC
Organism: uncultured Pelagibacteraceae bacterium; assembly: GCA_902560685.1. Lineage (GTDB taxonomy): Bacteria > Pseudomonadota > Alphaproteobacteria > Pelagibacterales > Pelagibacteraceae > Pelagibacter. The sequence continues at coordinate 20,384 of CACEMT010000001.1, forward strand.
AAATGGAGGGGAGCCGCACCAATACAACGTTCGATAATGAATCTTGATAGAGAAACAGGAATTAGCATAATGAGAATAAATGAAAATTTAGACGAAGGTCCAGTTTGCAGTCAATATTCTTTAAATATTTCAGAAAAAATAAATTCAGAAGAATTATCTGAAAAATTATCAGTAATAGCTTCAGAAAAAATTTTAGATATTTTAGATAATATTTATGATGACAATATAGAATTTAAAGATCAAGATCATTCAAAAGCAACTTATGCAAAAAAAATTCAAAAAACAGAGGGAAAAATTGATTGGAGTGAAAATGCAGAAAAAATAATTGGAAAAATAAATGGACTTTATCCATATCCAGGTGCTTTTTTTTCATTTAATGGAGAAAGATATAAAATATTAAAAGCAGAAAAATCTAATACAAATGGAAAAGCTGGGAATATAGTAAGCGAAAATTTTGAAGTGTGTTGTGGAAAAGGATCAATAAAAGTATTAAGTATTCAACGAGAAGGAAAAAGAATTCAGCAAATAAATGAATTTTTACTTGGTACCCAAATCAAAAAAGGTACCAATATTGCCTAATGTATAGATATCAAATTTTAATCGAATATGTTGGTACCCCTTTTATAGGCTGGCAAATTCAAAAAAAGGGAAAATCTGTTCAAAAAATAATTCAATCAATCTTATCAAAATTATTGAATCAAAAAATTATTTTATATTCTGCTGGACGTACAGATCGTGAAGTCCATGCAAGCGAACAATCAGCTCATTTTGATGTTGAAAATAAAATTCAAAATATTGATAAAATGATTAAATCTCTAAATTTTTTTTTAAATAAAAAAAAAATTTCTATAATTAATATTATTAAAAGAAATAAAAATTTTCATGCAAGGTATTCTGCAAAAGAAAGAGTATATAAATATTTTATTATTAATCGTTTAGCTACTCCTGTTATAGAAAATGAAAGAGCATGGCACATAAGAAAGAAACTAGATATTAAATTATTAAAAGAAGGAGCTAAAAAATTAGAAGGGACACATGATTTTAGCACAATGAGAGCAAAAAATTGTTATGCCAAAAGTCCTATAAAAAAAATTAATAAAATAACTATAAAAAATGTAAATAAGAAAATTCAAATTGAATTTAGATCAAAATCTTTTTTAAGAAATCAAGTTAGATCAATGGTTGGATGTTTGAAGTATTTAGCAGAAAATAAATGGGACATTAAAAAATTTGAAAATGCTTTAAAATCAAAAAAAAGAAAAAATTGTGCGCCTCCAGCACCAGCTTGTGGATTATATCTTGAAAAAATTATCTATTAATTCTTATATTTTTTTTGAATTTTTTATTAATTCTCCAACGACTTTCAGTTCTAACTATGTAACCGCAGCAATTAATAGATTTGCATTCACAAGGAAATTGTCTGTAATCAGCGTCATAACCAAAACCATAGTCACAAGTTATTTCCTCACCTTTTTTAATTTCTTTATTTGAAATAACCCAAATTTTTAAACCTGTTCCTTCATAATCTGCATTATTAGAACAACTATGATTGATTAATCGCGCAGTATTCCATGATACATCTCCATCTAAATCATATCTTTTATTTAAATTGAATAAATAAATTGGTTTTGCATTATCAAATTTATCAGAATCTTCTGTTTGTTTTTTTGTAATAATATTTCCTACATATTCTATAATTTTAGTTCCAGCTTTGATATTCTTAATAGCGTAAAGACCACGTCCATTTCTATCAATATTTGATTTTTTTATTTTATAAAGCTTCATGAGAATTTATTTAATCAAAAATTTTTTATTTTCAATTAAATTCTATTAGTGCGTTAACATGCTCATTTGCACTTTCAGCTAAGGCATTAAGATCATAGCCACCTTCTAAAATAGAAACAACTTTTCCATTACAAAATTTCTTCGTTGTTTCCAAAGCTCTTTTAGTTATTTCATAGTAGTCCTTTGACTCTAAATTTAATTGACACAAAGGGTCTTGACGATGAGCATCAAATCCAGCTGACATTAATATAAACTCAGGTCTAAATTCTTTTAGTCTTTTAAGCATATGCTCGTAAGCGTCAAAATATTCTTTAGAGTTTGTGCCCGCAGGCAATGGAATATTTAGAGCGTTATTGTGATCACCTTTTTCATCCTCTGTTCCACCACCTGGATAGTATGGATATTGGTGTAAGCTAGAAAAAAAAACGTTCTTGTTAGACTTAAGAATATCATAAGTTCCATTTCCGAAGTGACAGTCCCAGTCCAAAACTGCAATTCTCTTATATTTATATTTAGAAATTAAATAATTTGCAGCAACACCAATATTATTTATTACACAAAACCCCATTGCTTTATTTTTTTCAGCGTGATGTCCTGGAGGTCTTGTAACACAATGAGCAGCTCCAAATTCTTTATTTTCAACACCATCAATTGCAGCGATTATAGAACCAACCGCATCAAAAGTTGCATCTTTGCTACCTGGCGAAACAACTGTATCACCATCTAAAAATACCAAACCTTTTTCTGGAAAAGCATTTTCAACTGCATCAAGGTAACTAGAGGAGTGTGCTTGTTTAATAATATCTTTATCGAAACTAGTTGGATTTTTCCAAATTAATTTTTTATTTTTTTTTAATTTTTCAAGTATTGAGGTAATCCTTGATATACTTTCAGGATGTCCGGAACCAGTATTATGATTTAAAGATGATTTCGATGTAACTATTGCTGTTTTCATTAAAAATAATTTTCTAAAATATTATAATATATTTTAGTCAATTTTTTCAAATCTGAAATTGGTGATCTCTCATCCACCATGTGAATAGTTGTATTTCTCAGCCCTAACTCTAATCTTGGAATTGAACCTAAAAACCTACTATCACTTGTACCACCTCTACAATTTAACTTTGCAGAATTACCTGTAACCTTTTTAACAATTTTTTTAACCATATAAATTTCTTTATTAGGCTTGGTATAAAAAGCTTCACCACTCACTCTATATTCTATTTTAGCTTTACATTTTCCTTTTTTTGCAACCGTATTTATTATTTTACTTAGTTTTTTCTTAAGAGAAGCTGATTTATGTTTAGAATTAAATCTAACATTAAATTTTGCACTAGCCGATTGAGGGACTACATTTTCAGATAAATTATCAACGTTCATTTTTGTAAACTCTAAGTTAGATGGAGGCATGAATTTTGTACCATTATCTAATGATGAACTTTTTAATTTTGCTATTATTTTAGCTAAGGCTGTGCATGGATTGATATAAGACCCAGCAAACGCTGAGTGACCACTTTTTCCATATATAGTTATAATTCCATTCATAGAACCACGTCTTCCAATTCTTATCTCATCTCCAACTGATTTATTTGAAGATGGCTCTCCTACTACAGAAAAATTTATTTTTTCACCTCTTTTTTTAAGGTGTTTCATCACAGCTGGACAACCATAACCTGTTGTTTCTTCATCTGCTGAAATGATAATTGAAATAGATCCTCTAAATTTTTTATTTTTAATAAAACGACTAACAGCGCTTATCCAACAAGCTATACCGCCTTTCATGTCTTGAGATCCTCTACCATTTAAATATCCTTTTTTTACAACAGCTTTAAATGGTGAAATTTTCCAATTATTAAGATTTGCAACTACATCTGTATGTCCTAAAAAATTTATGTGAGGTTTAGATTTTCCAAACCTTGCATATAAATTTAATGCCGGTTTTGTTCCAGTTCCTTTTGACTTAATTATTGTACACTTAAAACCAATAGCAGCAAGTTTCTTTGTTAAGAATTTTATTATACCCTTATCTTCGGTTTTAATTGTCGGAAATCTTATTAGCTCTTGAGCTAACTTTATCTCATTAAAAATTTTCATTATTAATCTCTTAATAGGTCATTAATAGATGTTTTAGACCTTGTTTTTTCATCAACTTGTTTAATAATAACCGCACAATAAAGAGAAGGTGCTGAAGGATTATTTTTGTCAGGCAAAGATCCAGGTACAACAACTGAATATGGAGGTATTTTTCCATATGTAATCTCACCTGTTTTTCTATTTACAATTTTTGTTGATTGGCCAATATACATTCCCATACTTATTACAGATCCTTCTCCTACAATTACGCCCTCTACAACTTCTGACATTGCTCCTAAAAAAACATTATCTTCAATAATTGTAGGTAATGCTTGCGCTGGCTCTAATACCCCTCCAACTCCACTTGCAGCAGATATATGACAATTTTTTCCAATTTGACTACAGCTACCTGCTCTAGCAAAAGTATCAATCATTGTACCTTCATCAATGTACGCACCGATATTAACATAGCAAGGCATTAGTACTGCATTTTTGCCGACAAAAGATCCTTTTCTTACAGGCGAGTTTGGAACCATCCTAAAACCTGCTTTTTCATGATCTTCTTTTGTCCATCCAGCTGTTTTACCTTTAAGCAAGTGAGCTTTGTCATACCAACTACTATAAGGACCATTTAAATTCTCCATTGGATAAATTCTAAAACTTAACATGATTGCTTTTTTAAGATGTTGATGAGTTACCCATTCTCCATTAATCTTTTCCGCAACTCTAACTTTACCACTATCCAAATCTGAAATGATTTGATTAATAGTATCTTTAATCTTTTTATCAGAATTGGGGTTTATTTGATCTTTGTTTTCCCAAGCATCATTTATAATTTTTTCTAAATCAGTCATAATATTATTCCTCTTTTAATAACCTTATTTTTTTTAAAAATAAAGCAAGATTATCAATTTTATAATCAATCACATCTTTATATTTCTCAATGTCGTTAATTGGTTGATCATTAACAAACCAAACTTTTGTCATGTTTTTTGCTGTATCAGATGAGAGATTTTTGGCAATATCTTCTATATAAACTGTCTCTTCACTAGCAGGAATTTGGAATTTTTTGCACATTAATCCCAGTGATTCAGGGTTAGGTTTTGGTTTAAATTGAAAATCAACAATATCCATAATTTTTCCTTCAAATAAATCATCAATACCTATTTTTTTCATACAATTAATTGCATGTTCTTTACTGCCATTAGTAGCACAATATATTTTTACATCTAATTTTAATAATTCTTCTCTTAGTTCTGTATCTTTTTTAAGACAGTCATAATTTATATTATGTACATACTTAAGGAACTCATTTGCATTTATCAAATCTGGGTAATTTTTCATTAATCCATTTAAAGAAGTATCGTATTTGTAAAAATAATCTGCTTGAATTTCTTTTGCCTTAATTTTATCGATACCAAGTTTAATTGAGATAAATTCTGTCATTCTTGTTGATACTTGACCAAATAAAGTTTGTAAATATTTTGGATGATATACACATCCATCCATATCCAAAATTAAATATTTTACTTTTTTTAAATCTTTCATTTTCTGATTAAAGTACCTGCACCTTTATCAGAAAATAACTCAAATAATATTGAATGAGGTTTTCTTCCATCAACTATAACTACGCCCATCACACCATTATTTACAGCATCAATACAAGTATTAATTTTGGGAATCATTCCGCCGGAAATATCACTGTCTTTAAGCATTTTTTCTGCAATAGAAGAATTAATCTCTGGTATTAATTTTTTATTTTTATCAAGGACACCCTCAACATCAGTCATCAGCAATAATCTTCTTGAGTTAAGTTCTTTAGCAATTGCGCCAGCAGCTATATCGGCATTTATATTATAGATTTTATTATCATCACTGGTACCCATAGGCACTACTATTGGAATTTTTTTTTCTTTTATTATTTTTAAAATACTATTTAAATCTATTTCTTTTGGTGAACCAACAAAACCAAGCTCTTTTTTTTCTGGTTTAATTTTAATTATATCTTTATTTTGAGGTGCTACAGATTCTGTTCCTATTTGAAGATCTTTTAAATTATTTATAATTTCAGAATTTAGTTCTAAAAGTGCTTTTTCAACAACTTTAATAGTTGTTTCATCAGTAACTCTCAGACCATCAATAAACTTTGATTTTATATTTAATTTATCAAGTTTTTTTTTAATATTTTTTCCACCACCATGAACAACTATTACTGATAATCCTAACTTATGTATTACCGAAACATCTTCAATGAACTGTTTAAATAAATTTTCATCAAGAAGTACTGATCCACCACATTTAATTACAACTATTTCTTCTAAATATTTTTCAATATATTTTTTAACTTCATCTATAGATGGACCATTAGTAGGTAAAATTTTCTCTAAATCCATTTATTGTACAGTTTTTACAGCTGTTTTTTTCATAATAACAAACTGTTGTGCCATTGTTAAAACATTGTTTACTGTCCAATAAATTACAAGACCTGATGGAAAAGGTGCCAATATTACAGTTAAAAAAAGTGGAAAGAACATAAATATTTTTGCCTGGATAGGATCAGGAGGAGTAGGATTAAGCTTTTGTTGTAAATACATTGAAACTCCCATTAAACAAGGCCAAGCACCTATAAGTAAAAATGATGGAGGGTCCCAAGGTATTAATCCAAACAAATTAAAAATCGAAGTAGGGTCTCTTTCAGATAAATCTCTTATCCATCCAAAGAAAGGCTGATGTCTCATTTCTATAGTTACAAATAACATTTTATAGATTGCAAAAAAGAAAGGTATTTGAATTAAAATTGGCAAACAACCAGAAAGAGGGTTAATTTTTTCTTTTTTATACAATGCCATCATTTCTTGTTGTAATTTTACCTTATCTTCTTTGTGAAGCTCTTTTAATCTCGTCATTTCCGGTTGAAGAACTTTCATTTTTGCCATTGATCTAAATGAATAATTTGCAAGTGGGAAAAATGCTAATCTTATACAAATAGTAATCAAAACAATTGCTATTCCAAAATTTCCTGAAATTTTAAAAAAATAATCAATTGCAAAGAATAGTGGTTTAACTATGAAATAAAACCAACCCCAGTCTATAGCTAAATCAAATTTACCTATTCCCAATTTTTCAGCATATCCGTCAATAACACTAACCTCTTTAGCTGCTACAATAATTTTTATATTGTTTGATTTAGTTTCATTTGCTCCAACTGTAGTAGGTTTTGTTTCAATAAAATTAGCCTTAAATTTATTTTTGAATTCAAAGTCTGCCTTAAAATTTTTATTTTTTTCAGGAATAAGACTGGTAATCCAGTATTTGTCAGTAATTCCAAGCCATCCTTTCTCTGCATTTACTGAATATTTTTTTTCCTCTATATCATCATAATCTTGTTCTACTAATTGGTCATCAAATACACCAAGAAGTCCCTCATGAAGAATATAAAAGTTTGTAACTTCAGGTGCGGTATTTCTTATAATTTGACCATATGAATAAAAATTATATTTTTTTTCTGTTGTATTTTTTATGGATTGATTGACTGTAAATAAATATTCATCATCTATACTTATTGCTTTTTCAAATATTATTCCTTGATCATTTTTCCATTGAAGATTGACTGGATTGCTTGGTGTCAGTTTGTTATTTCCTACCGTAGTCCATATAGTTTTACTATTTGGGACATCTATATTTTCACTATTTGTTGCCCAGCCAGTTTCAACATAATAACCATTCTTTAAATTTCGAGGATTTAATAAAACCACCTGATCATTTCCATTTAATGTCTCAGTATATTTTTTAAATATTAGGTCATCAATTACAGCTCCTTTTAGTGAAATTGATCCTTTAATACTGATATTTTCAAAACTCAGTCTTTGATTTTTATTTTTTGCTTCATCTCTAGAAATTTCAACTATTTTTTCTTCAATTTCTAAACTTGGTGCCTCTGTTGTTTCGGTAGTTTGATTATTTTCATCTCGAATCTGCTTCATCTCCTGTGGACTTGGAGCAAAAAAAAGAGAATATAAAATAATTACAGCTGCGCTTAAAGATATTGCCGCAATTACATTTTTTGTATCCATTTAATTTTTTTTCTTTTTAATTGGGTCATATCCACTACCACCACCAAGTATTTTAATTGGATGACATGACAAAATTCTTTTTATTCCAAATAGGCAACCTTTGAAAAAACCAAATTCATTTAAAGATTCAATGAAATAGTTTGAACAAGTTGGAAGATATCTGCAGTTATTTCCAATATAAGGGGATATAACTAACTGATAAAATTTTATTAATACAATCAGAGTTTTAGAAAAAATTTTCATTATTTAATTTTAATATATTCTTTTATTAGAACATTTTTAATATCAATAAATTCTGCACCAATAATTGATTGTTTTACAATAATTAAATATGAGTATTCAAAATTTACTTTTGATATTTTAGTTATTTGATTCATAATATTTTTAAGCCTTCTTTTTATCTTATTTCTTATTACTGCATTGCCTATTTTTTTTTTAACAATAAAACTTATATTTAATTTTTTAATACTTTTATCAGAAAGTTTTTTGAAGAAAATACTTAGATATTTGTTTGATACTTTTTTGCCAGTTAGAATTGATTTGAAATCTTTATTTTTTGAAAGGCTTAGTATTTTAGTCTTCATCAAACTGTCAATTTTTTTCTTCCCTTCGCTCTTCTTCTTGCTAATAATTTTTTTCCACCTTTAGATTTCATTTTTGATCTAAAACCATGCTTTCGAGCTCTACGCTTTTTTTTTGGATTCCAAGTTCTTTTCATAATAAGTTATTATATTGCAGTTAAAATTTCGGTAGTTATAAGAAATAAGTGTAATAAAGTACAGTTAATTTTAGATGATAATATATGAAAAAAGATAACAAAATTAAAATATTTATTGGATTATTCTATCTAACCCTTGTGGGATTATTTCTTTATTATCTATTTACAAATTTTACATTTCAGCAATTAACTTCTTATGATTTTATTAAAGATAATGTTGAATTTTTCTCTGAATTAAAAAAAACTAATTTAATTTTATTATCTTTATCATTTTTGGCTATAACAATTTTATGGGTCTTCCCTTTTCTTGGATTTGGATCCCCGGTCGCATTATTAGGTGGATTTATTTTAGGTAAATGGGCAGGGACAATAGTAGTAGTTCTAGGAATGAGTATTGGTGCAACTTTTTTATATTTATTTGGAAATTATTTTTTAAAAGATTTTGTAAGAGAAAAATTTCTAAATAAATTTCAAAATTTAGAAATTAAATTTAAAAAATCTGAATTCATCTATTTATTGATCTACAGATTTTGTGGAGGGATACCATGGCAGCTAAGCTGTATTTTGCCAACTCTATTTAACGTTAAAGTAAAAAATTTTTTATTTGCAACTCTCCTAGGGATAATTCCTCAAATTTTTTTAGTTGTATCAATTGGAAGTGGATTAGAAAAAATTATTGGCGAAAACTTGGAGCCTCCAAAAATATCTGATATAATTTTTTCTCCAGATATTTATTTACCCATAGGTTTATTTATTATTTTGATAATTATTACAATCATATTTAGAAATAAACTTTATAAAAATTAATTTATTAGTCTCTTAAAGTAACTTGTAGGACTTTCTTTTAAAGTAATTTTTAGAACTTTGTAAGGTATTCTGTATCCAGGAAAAGAAGCAACATCTCCCGTCATAACTGTTTTTGGATTCCATCCAAAACAGTAAAATATAATTAAAATAACAAAAATTTTTTTATTAATCTTTTTAAAAATATTTTTTTCTAAAAAACTATATGAAACATGTAACATATTATTTTTGCTCATATAAATAAAAGTTGTAATAGAAAAAAAGTAGCCAATATTAACCCATCTTCCCCAATCGTATCCCATAGCAAAAAGTAAAATTATTGGAGATAACAATATTAAAAATGGAAAAAATAAATTTTTAAACATTTTAAAAAACAAGATATCACTTGTAGGCTTTGAATTTAAAAGCAATAAAAAAAGCGGTCCGAAGCCAATTAAAAAAATCAAAAAATATCTAAATAAAATTACAAACGAATATCTTCCAAGATTGCCCTCAAACTGTTGATATAGTGAAGATTTTGTTTTTAATAATTCACAGGACATGTAGCATTTTTCATTAAAGTTTTCCAAAAGTGAATTTGCCATTAATGCATGATTTTCCTCAGATATTGGGTTTAAAGCAATATAAATAGCAACCACTATCCCTGGTAAATAAGAAAAAATTTGAACAAAAAATTTCTTATTAACTTTATTAATTTTATTTTCAATTAAATCTAAAAAAAATAAAAATAAAATAAAAAATACTACAGGTTCCCAAATCAAAACTACTATTGGAAAAAAAATTAATTTATAAAAAAATTTGTGACTTTTTTTTCTTAATGGAATAAAGCTATAAGTAAGCAAATAAATAAAAACAAAAAGCTCTTTTCTAGCCAATACCTCAATTTCTGCTATAGGATAAAGTATGAATATCGGTGTAAAAATTGCAAAAATTAAAATCTTGTTAACCTCTATATTTTTTAAGAAAAAATAAACAAGTAAGAAATAAATTCCCACTGTTAGAATTTGGAATATAAAAATTGTATCACGTAAATCAATTGAAAATAGATTAGCAATATAAAATGATATTTGACCTATCAACCCTCTTTTAGTAAAACCACCTTCATAATTAATTAACCACTCCGAAATAGTCGAGTCATTTGCAACGTGATGTTTTTGAAATAAAAAAAACACAGCAAAAAAAAATAATATAATTAAATAATATGATAATTGTAAATTAATATTTTTCTTCATGAAGATAGTGTTTAATTAATGAATATATTAATTTCCTCCCAAAAAATTTGTCATTCCTTTTAATATTATTTCTACGCAAACATTTTAAATAATTAGATTTTTTTATTGTAGAATCTTTTTTTCTTATAAATTTTTTATTTACTGAAATATATCTTTTATAATCAAGATTAAAATATCCAAAAGCAAATTTCAATAAATTAATAGCCGAATAAGATTTTCCATTTGATAATATAAAATCCTGCGGTTTTTTTTTAACAAAAATCATTAAATATTTACACTGTTCATCACACCAATTCCACTCTCTTGAAATCTTTAAATTTCCAAATTCAGTTTTTAAATTTTTTTTTTTTGCTTTAATTGCAGCAAGACATATTTTGGGTACAAGATAATATTTTGGTCTAAAAAATGATTCAGTATTAAATATGATTGCATTATATGATTTTAAATTATAATTATCTCTATAATATTTAGTTTGGTTATGTGATTTAAGTTTTGCCATACCATACGGACTAATTGGTTTTTTTATTGTTTCAACAGATATTTTTTTCTTATAGTTTCCATAAATTTCACAAGATGAAAAATTTACAAATTTACTTTCAATTTTATATTTTTTAATAATTTCTAAAAAATTCTTACATCCAACATAATTGCTTAAATATGTTTCTTTTTTATTTTTAAAAGATTTTCCAGGTGAACTTTGACTAGCTGTATAAAATATAATTTTAGGTTTATTTTTTAACAACAATTTCTTTATTTCACTTTTAGCTAAAATATTTAATTTTTTGAAAATAAATTTTTTTTTTCTAATTCTTTTTTTTGCTTTAATTACTGATCTTGTAGTTATTATTACTTTATATTTTTTTTTTAAAAGTTTTTCTGCAAGTAAAACACCAAATTGACCAGTTCCACCAACAATTATTGCAATAGATTTTTTCATGGATATATTTACTTATATTATGTTAGTTAAAAAAAAAATATTAATATTTACAGCCACTTATAATGAAAAAGATAATATTGAATCGTTAATTAGATCTATAAACTTTCATAATCCAGAAGTAGATATATTAATTATAGACGATAATTCGCCAGATTTAACATTTGAAAAAGTTAAAGAACTTAAAAAAGAATATAAAAATATATATTTAAAAGTTAGAAATTTAAAAAGTGGATTAGATACTGCCCATAAAGAAGCTTATGAATATGCTCTAAAAAATGATTATGATTACCTAATTACAATGGATGCAGATTTATCTCATGATCCCTCTGAAATAAATAATTTTATAAAATATCTCGATGAATTTCCTTTTGTAATTGGATCAAGATATATTGAAGGGGGAAAATGTGAAATGAGAGGGAGAAGATTAATGATTAGTAAATTGGGGAATAAATTTATAAAAAGAATTTTAAATATAAACTGCCATGAATTTACAACATCATTCAGAGGATTTAATTTAAAAAAATTAAAAAAGTTCCATTTAAATTTAGTATCAAATAAAGGCTATAGTTTTTTTATGGGTACCATATATGAAATTAATAGATTAAATTTTGAAATTAAAGAAATTCCAATTACATTTAAAGATAGAAAAATGGGAAGTTCTAAAATTCCAAAAATAGAAATTTTTAGAACATTAAAAAATTTATTTTTGTTAATTTTAAAATAAAAAAATGAAATTTTGTGGTGCCCCCACCAAGAATCGAACTTGAAATTTAACCTTACCATGGTCACGTTATGCCATTTAACTATAGGGGCAAAAATTAAAAAATTACTGTATAAATTAGAAATTTTCAAATTATTGCCATTTTTTTTTATTAAAAAACAGGCTATATCATAGTTTAGGAAATGTTATGGGAATTCATTACGATTACAAGTCAACTAGAGGTGCTAAGGCCATGGAAAAGCAAGCAAAGAGAGATAAGAAATTGGCTGAAAGAAGAGCGAAGAAACAAGCTAAAACTGGATTTATAAAAGAAAAGACTGAAGATAAAAGCATTCCCTTAGACCAAGTAATTACATTAGACCACCTCACAAATCCCGAAAAAAAATAATTCATGAATAAAAAACAAAAGGCCTCCAAGCTCGAGCTTGCTTTAAGAAAAAATTTAAAAAAAAGAAAAATTTTACAAAAAAAATTAAAAAAAAAAATCAAATAAGATGATTTTGAATGACAAACAAATAAAAAAATTAGTAGAAGAAGAAGACATGATTAGTCCGTTTATTGACAAATCAGTCGCCCAAGGAATTAGCCATGGATTAAATTCTTTTGGTTTTGATTTGAGATGTGGAGATGAATTTAAGATATTCACAAATATAAAAGGAGCAACCGCGGATCCTAAAAACTTTACTGAAGATAACTTTATTACAGTTAAAGGAGAAGCTTCTATTTTAATACCACCAAACTCCTTTGCATTAGCAAGTAGTTTAGAATATTTTAAAATGCCAAGAAATGTTACAGGCTTAGTAACTGCTAAATCTACATATGCTAGATGTGGACTTGGCACCCCACCTACAGTTCTTGAAGCCGGTTGGCATGGAAATTTAGTTTTAGAATTTTCAAACCACACTAGTAACTCAATTCGCCTATATGCAAATAGTGGAGCGGCACAGATCTTATTTTTTAAAGGAGAAAATCCAGAAGTTTCATATTCTGACAGAAAAGGAAAATATCAAGGACAAACCGGCATTACTTTAGCTAAGTCAAAATAAAATTTATGGATAAATTTGTAATCAAGGGTCCATCAAAGATTAAAGGAGATATAAGAATTTCAGGAAGTAAAAATGCAGCTCTACCTATACTTGCTGCTACACTGCTATTCAGCAAACCTGTTGAGCTAAAAAATGTTCCCAACGTTCGTGATATTCAAACAATGTTAAATCTGCTAAGATTTTTCAAAAAAAAAATAAAAATTTCAAAAAATAAAAATACTATAAAAATTTATAATTCAAAAAAGATTAGAACTTACTTACCATATTCAATATCAAAAACTATGCGTGGATCAATAATTTGTCTCGGAGGATTAGTTTCAAAGTATGGAAAAGCAATATCAGCATATCCTGGTGGATGTGCAATTGGAACAAGACCGATTAATTATCATTTAGACGCACTTAAAAAACTTGGAATGAAATACGAAATTAAAAAAGGATATATTTATGCAACAGCAAAAAATGGTTTAAAAGGAAACAATATTAAATTTAAAAAAATATCGGTTGGAGCTACAGAAAATTCAATTATTGCTGCAAGTCTAGCTAAAGGAAAAACCATTTTAAAAAATTGTGCAATCGAACCAGAAATAAAAGATCTTACAAAATTTTTATCATCTGCTGGAGCTAATATAAAATGGATTGGAAAAAGAACTGTTCAAATTATTGGAGTACAAAAATTAAGAAGTATAAATTATACAGTAATGGGTGATAGAATTGAAACTGGAACAATGGCTATCGCAGCAGCAATAACAGGTGGGACTTTGAAAATAAAAGGATTAGATCCAAAAATAATAAATACCGAACTTGAACTTCTAAAAAAAACGGGATCAATAATAAAGTATGGAAAAAATGAAATAAAAATATTTGGAGCAAAAAAAATAAAAAATATTAAATTAATTAAAACAAAAGAATATCCAGGATTTCCAACTGATTTGCAGGCTCAATTTATGACTTTATTATGTAAAGCAGAAGGCAGGAGTGTTATCGCAGAAAATATTTTTGAGAATAGATTTATGCATGTATTAGAACTTCAGAGACTTGGAGCAAAAATTTTATTAAAAAACAACAAAGCAATTATAGAAGGCAACTCGAAGTTTGAGGGAGCCGAATTAATGTCAAGCGATCTAAGAGCTTCTGTAGCATTAGTACTTGCTGCAATGGTAGCCAAAGGTACGAGTATTATACACCGAGTTTATCATTTAGATAGAGGATATGAAAAAATTGAAGATAAGTTAAGAAAAGTAGGAGCCAGGATAAAAAGAGTTTCCTAGATGAACAATAAAAAATACCTTGCAAAAATAATTGCAAAAGATCCAAGTGGACTTCAAATAATATCAGCATGCTGCTCAGAAGGTAAGGCAAAAATAGAAGAAATTAAATTTTTAAAGAAGAATAAATTATTTTTATTATCTATCCAAAGATTAAATAAAGAAAGTGGAAATAATGAAAAAATAAATAGTATTTGTAAATTTGAGTTTGTTGATAATGTGAAATCAAAAAATATTAATCAAAACAATGACAGTGGTGTTTTAGAATTGCTGGCAATTGATCTTTTTAAGGTTGGACAAAATTATGAGATTACACTTTTATTTCAAAATAATGCAATTATAACTCTATTTACAGAAATTTTGGAAGTAACCCTAGAGGATCAAAATAAATTAAATGATTAATATATTAGATTGTAAAAATTTAAATTATTTAGATAAATTAAAAGCAATTCTTAACAAAAGAAGATTTGCAAGGAAAATTAATACCAATATAGCAAGTCAAATTGTTAATGAGATTAAAAAAAATAAACAAAAAGCACTATTAAAGTATGAAAAGAAGTTTAGTAAAAATGATAAAATTAAACCAACTGCAAAAGAAATTAAAAAATCAATAAAAACCTTAGATCCTAAAATAAAAAAAGCTATAGATTTTGCTTATTCAAGAATATTAAAATTTCATTCACATCAAAAAGTTAAAAATATTAAGTTTTTAGATAATTATAATAATAAAATTGAATATAAATATTATCCAATTGAGTCAGTTGGAATATATGTGCCAGCAAATTTACCATCAACATTATTAATGAATGCTATTCCAGCTAAAAAAATTGCAAAGGTTAGAAGAATTGTTCTTGCAAGTCCTAGGCAAAATGGAAAATTAAATCCTGCAATAATGTACGCTGCGAAGAAATGTGGTATTTCTGAAATTATATGTGCTGGAGGATCTCAAGCGATTGCAAGTTTAGCTTATATTCAAAAAGTAAATAAAATTGTTGGGCCAGGAAACGATTATGTAGCAAGAGCTAAAAGAGAAGTTTTTGGAGATGTTGGGATCGAAGGAATGATAGCCGGCCCAAGTGAAATTACTGTTGTTGCAGATAAAAGTACAAATTTTATGGAAGTTATTACATCTATGATTGGTCAGGCAGAACATGATATGAATTCACAGTGTATACTGATTACAAAAAACCAGAATTTAATTAAATCTGTAAAAAAATTTTTAGCTAAAGATTTTAGTAGTATACCTAGAAAAAAAATTGCAAAAAAAAGTCTTACTAAAAATGGGTTAATCGTTAAGGTTTATAATAATAAACAAATAATTGACTCAATTAATGAAATAGCACCAGAACATTTAGAGTTAAATTTAGCAAACTATAAAAAATTAATTAAGAAAATTTATAACGTAGGAAGTGTTTGTGTTGGAAAATATTCTGCAATGGCTGTTACAGATTATAATGTTGGAACAAACCATGTTTTACCTACACTCGGCTCAGCAAAATTTTCTTCTGGATTGAATGTTGGCGAGTTTTATAAAAAAATAAGCTACATAAAATTATCAAAAAAAGGCATTGAAGTTATTGGTAAGAAAGCTATAACTCTTGCCGAGTATGAAGGTTTAATTGGTCATGCTCAAAGTATAAAATCTAGAATAAGGAGAAGTTAGATTTGGCAAAACAAGATACACTTGAATTTAAAGGAAAAGTTATTGACTTGCTTCCTAACGCTATGTTCCGTGTACAATTAGAAAATAACCATATAATTACCGCACATACGGCTGGAAAGTTAAGAAAAAATAGAATTCGTGTATTGCAAGGAGACAATGTTACAGTTGAGGTTACTCCATACGATCTAACTAAAGGTAGAATAATTTTTAGATTTTAATGGCCTTGTAGCTCAGTAGTAGAGCAGTACCCTGAAAAGGTATGTGTCGTTAGTGCGATTCTAACCAAGGCCACCACTATTTACCCCAATTATTTATGATCTTATTGCTTGCATTAAATTTTAAAATCTAATAACTAATGTCCAAGCTGAATTTTAGCTTAAGTTAATAACAATAAAAGAAAGAGTAATATGAGTCTAAAAGGTAAAGTAAAATGGTTCAATGGCAAAAAAGGTTATGGGTTTATTGAACGTGAAGATAAAGAAAAAGATGTATTCGTACATGCTTCAGCTGTAAGAGAAGCTGGTTTAAGATTTTTAAACGAAGGTGACGAACTTACATTTGAAGTTGAAGACGGAGATAAAGGTCCTTCAGCAGTTAAACTGCAAAAAACCTCTTAATTCTAATTCAAATAAATTGTATAGGAGTATTCTTGGTTTTAAACTAAGCTATTCCTATACAATTCTTCCTTGCATTTGTATTTTTAAATGTTAGTAAATCCTTAATGTTTAAGAAAACTTACATATTTGCATCTACACACAGACATCATTTTCATGCTGGCTGCACGCTAGCTATTTAATCATTTAATAAATTTAAATTTAATAACAATTAGTATAAAACAACAATAGGCCCTGGTGGTGAAATGGTTATCACGAAAGTTTGTGGAACTTTAGTTTTTGGTTCAATTCCAAGCCAGGGTACCAAAAAATGAATAAAGAAAATAAATTAATTCCTGGATTGCCCTCAGGTTTTGAAGATAGATGGGAAAAAAAATTATCTCTTAAAAAAAAATTAATTAGAATAATAGAGAATAATTTTGTAAAATATGGATTTGATCCATTAGAGACACCATCTTTTGAAATTAGTGAAAATATTGGATCATTTCTTGCAGATGATGATAACAATCCTATGTCTGATGTTTTTTCTTTTAAGGATGGTGATAAAAAAATTACTCTTCGATATGATCTATCAAGTCCATTAGCTAGATTTGTGGCGCAAAACAATCAACAGCTTCCATCAATTTACAAGCGTTACGCGATTCAAAATGTCTTTCGAAATGAAAAAGCTGGAAATGCTCGTTATAGAGAATTTACCCAAGCTGATTGTGATATTGTTGGAAATGTTAATCCAGCACAAGCAAATGCTGAACTTTGTAATTTAATCGCAAGTACTATTTTGGCTTGTGGATTAAAAAAAGACCAGTTTGTTGTTAACATTAGTAACAGAAAAATTGTTAAAGGTTTAATTGAAGAACTTAAAATATCTACTGAAAAGCAAGTAAAAGTTATGAGAGCTATAGATAAGTTGGATAAGCCTGGTTTTGGATTAAAAGGAGTTGAAGACTTATTAAAAAAAGAAAGAATAGATATTAGTGGAGCAACTACAAAAGGAGCAAATTTAAGTAATGATGAATCTTTAGCAATAATTAACTTTTTAAAAATTAAAAATTTAAAAGAATTAAAGAACAATTTAAAAAACCCACTGTCTCAAGAAGGAATTAAAGAATTAGAAGATTTATTAGAATTTGTAAGCTATGGAGATTATTCAGACCAGATTAAAACTAATTTTACAATTGTTAGAGGTTTAGATTATTACGATGGTTTTTGTGTTGAAACGAATATGAGCTCCAAAATAACTAATAATAAAGGCAAAGAAATTGATATTGGAAGTATTTGTTCAGGGGGTCAATATAATAAATTGATTTCAAGATTTAAAGGTGTTGATATTCCAGGGACCGGAATGAGTATTGGGGTAGATCGGTTATTGTTTGTAATGATGCAATTAAATCAAATTAAAGTTGATGAAAAAAAACCAGTAATTGTATGTGTTATGGATGAAAAATATTTAAAAAATTATTATGAAATCTTAAAAGTATTAAGAGAAAACAATATTAATTCAGAAATATTTTTAGATAGTAAGAAAAATCTTGGAAAACAACTAACTTATGCAAATAAAAGAGAGTGTCCAGTAGCTGTTATTTGTGGAGAGAATGAATTTAAAGAAAATACAGTTACTCTAAAAAATCTTCTAGGCATTAAAGGAGATGACAATCAAAAAACAGTTAAAAAAGAAAATCTAGTTAATGAAATCAAAAAACTTATCTGAAAAAATCCTTAGATTGATAAAGTCTAAAGGGTTTAATAATATTGAATTAGACCCAGTATTAGAAACAAAATATATTTTGCAAAGATCGGGAGAGAATTTTAAAAGATTATTGTTTTCATTTTATGATCTAAATGGAAAAGAGTTGTGCCTTAGGCCAGATCTAACAATTTCCTCTGTCCTAAGATTTGTTCAAAATAAATCAAATAAAAAACAAAAAGTTTTTTATAGTGGTGAAGCTTTTAGAAAAACTTACAGGAAACAAGATTCTATAATTAAAAACCAAATTGGCTTTGAGATATTAGGCTCAAAAGATAAACAAAAAGAAGACCGAGAAATTATAGACACATCAATAAAAATTTTAAAATGCAGTGGTTTTAAAAAAGCAGTTTTAAAAATTGGAAATGTTGAATTATTTAGTCTCTTAATTAACAAACTTGATATTCCAAGAAGATGGAAAAATAGATTAAAAAGATATTATTGGAACGAAAGTTATTTCAATGAACTTTTAAAAAGATTAGAAACAAACTTAGATATTGATCCTGTTTTTGTTGAAATTGATAAATCAAGATATTTAAAAATGAGAAAACTTGAAAATTCGAAAGAAGTTGCAGGAAGAAGTTATAAAGAAATATTAAATCGATTTGACATGAAGATAAAAGACCCAAGAAGATCTTCATCGGGAAAAATTAATACAAAAATTATTAAAGAATTTTTAAAAATAAAATGTGAATTAAAAAAAGCTCCTAACGTACTGAATAATTTTTTTCAAAAGTATGGGCTTAACATATTTGTTAGTAAAGAATTTTTTCCACTTAATAAAATAAATAATAAGAATTTTAGAGTAGATTTTTCAGCATCAAGTGGAAGAGATGTAGAATTTTATAGTTCAATGATTTTTTCAATAGAGGTGAAAAAAGGAAAAAAATTTAGAAATTTTATTTCAGGTGGGAGATATGATGAATTAACAAGTAACTTAGGTTTTAGAAAAGTTTCAGCAGCTGGAGCGGCAGTCAATATGAGCATTTATGAATAAGAATATTATCAATATAGGTATACCATCTAAAGGTAGACTGAAGAATGATACTTTAAATATTTTTAAGAAAAAAAAGTTGAGAATATATTCTGAAAGAGGTGAAAGGGATTTATTCGGCTATATAAAAAAATCTAATCTAAAAATTATATATCTTCACGCAAGGGAATGTATTGAACAATTGTCTTTAGGAAATATTGATGTTGGTTTTTCTGGCATAGATTTACTAAATGAAAGTGAAATTAATATTAAAAATAAAATCAAAGTTATAAAAAAATATGAATTTGGCAAAGCCAATCTTGTTCTTGCGATACCTGATCGTTGGATAGATGTACAGACATTACTTGATTTAGATGAGGTTGCAGATGAATTTAAAAAAAAGAAAAAAAAACTTTTAAGAGTTGCAACAAAATATCCTAATTTAACTAGACAATTTTTGTATTCAAAAGGTGTAACCCAATTTCAACTTGTCAAAAGTTTAGGAAGTACTGAGGTAGCCCCGTTTACAGGTACTGCAGAAATTATATCAGATATAACAAGTACAGGAGCAACATTGAAAGCAAATAATTTAAGAGTTTTAAAAGATGGTGAAATTTTAAAATCACAAGCATGCTTAATGATATCAAAATTATCTTTAAGAAAATCAGGAATTAAAAAGATTATAAACTTGCTTGGTTAATAAATTATCTTAGTATTACATTATCTATGCAAGATTCGTTATTATACATAATTTTAGTCTTAATGGGTGTTATTATTTACCTACTGCTTACTCTGCGTAAAAATAAAGAAGAGCCAAAAGATAATTCTCAAGAAATTGATAATTTAAAAGAAAGCATCAATAATTCATTTAATAGTATGTCTACTTCTTTTAATAGTTTATCTAAAGACGTGACAAGAGACATGACTCAAACTTTAACATCTGTTAATGAAAAAGTTTCTGCTTTTAATATTCAAGTTGAAAATTTAAATAAAAGCCAAGAAGGCATTAATAAGATTTTAGCAGGGGTTAAAAAATATGGAACTCTTGCAGAGTTTAGTTTAGCATCCTTAATAAAAGATTTGTTACCCGCTTCTCAATTTATCTCAAATGTTAAGATGAAAGAAGATACGTCAGAAAATGTAGAATTTGCTATAAAACTTCAAGGAAATGTTTTAGTTCCAGTAGATAGTCATTTTCCAGTAGAAAGATTTAAAGCAATAGATGATGCCCATCAAGCAGATGATAAAAAAGCAATGGCAGAAGCCAGAACTAAATTAGCAAAAGCTTTTAAAGATAAAGCTAAAAGTGTTAAAGAAAAATATATTGTACCACCAAAAACTACAGATTTTGGAATTGTGTACGCACCAACTGAAAGTTTATATAAAGAATTAACAGACTACCAAGATCCTAGTACTAAAGAATTACTAACCCAAGAATTAATGAAAAAGTATAAAATTGTAATCATGGGCCCAAATACTCTCTCAGCTTATTTACAATCATTGCATATGGGATTTCAGTCATTAAAAGTCCAAAAGGGTGCAACAGAAATTTATAATCATTTAAAAACAATTAGTACAAGGTTTGCAAAGCATTTTGACAATGTAATTTTGCTTCGAAAAAAATTAGAAGAGGCAATGAAAGTTGTAGATACATTTGGCACAGATGCGAGATCAATCACCAGAACTTTAGAAAGTATAAAAGATCCCGAGCAAGTTGAAAAAGCTGTTAAAACTGAAAACGTAGAAAAATTTGTCGACCACTCAAAACAACTTAAAAATTAATTTCATTTTCAAATTAAATACATTTATAAGTTACACAATGAAGTGGAATAATAAATTTAATTATCCAAAATCATCGAGATCCATTGAAAATGGTATGAGAAAATATTTATTTGATGATGAAAAATTACCAAGTGTTACTTCTATTTTACAAGCAACAAAATCAGATGAGGACAAAGCAGCATTAGAGAATTGGAAAAAACGAGTAGGTCACAAAGAAGCTAATAAAATTAAAACTGAGGCATCTAACAGAGGTACATCAATGCATTCTTATATTGAGGATTTTTTAAGAGGACGAATTAATGAGAGCTTTTTTGAAAGTAATGAACAATATAAAAATATGGCCAAAGAAATAATTGATAAAGGTATTAAAGGAAAATTAGAAGAAATATTTGGAATGGAAACTACACTTCACTATCCAGAAAAATATGCCGGTACAGCAGATCTTGTAGGAGTTTATCAAGGAAAAGAAGCCATTATTGACTTTAAGCAAGCAAATAAACCAAAAAAAGTTGATTACATTCAAGATTATTTTTTACAATTAGGCGCGTATACTTTAGCTCACAATGTTGTCTACAAAACAAATATTACATCAGGAGTAATATTATTATGTACAGTAGATAACTTATTTCAAGATTTTATAATTGAAGGAGCAGAATTGCTCATGTATCAAAATTTATTTCTAGGAAGAGTAAAAAAATTCAACGAAATGAATAATTTAAGTTGACTTTCATTAATATATTCTTAGAAGAGATATTACTAACTAAGAGCTACTTGTTTAGATGCGAATGGTTTAGTCCTAATAAAAACAATCTAAACATCCACCAAAACATAGCTTTTTAAAGGATAATTAATACATGAATTTAGCTATTTGGGATATCGAGTCATCAAGTGCCAGTACTGATTTTGGGAGCATAATTGAAATTGGCGGAATATTAGTTGATGAAAATTTTAAAGAAAAAGACAGATTTAATTTTAGATGTAGACTGCCAGAAGGTGAAATTCCTCAAGCAATGGCTTTAATTGTTAATAAAACAAGCGTCAAACAATTAACTCAAGGAAACTTAAGTCACTACCAAATGCTTGGTGAAGTTGAAAAAATTTTCAAGAAATGGAGTCCAGCAATCTTCTTAGGATGGTCAAATATAGGATTTGACGATGAAATGATAAGAAAGGAGTTTTTTAAAGGTATAAGGTATCCTTATATTACTAATGCATCTCCAAATAAAAGACATGACGGTATAAATATAGCAAGGGCTGCTTATGCAGTGGATTCCTCTGTTTTAGAAACAGAAATAAATGAAAAAAATAATCCAGTATTTAAACTTGAATCACTATCAAGAATGCAAGGCCTAGACTCAAGTGACGCCCACAGCGCACTAACAGACGCAACTTTGACTGCAAAAATTTTAAGTATAATTAAAAAAAGACAACCAAATACCTGGGATATGTTTTTAAGAACTGCAAATAAATTAGATACTGAAACAATTTTTAAAAAGGAAGAAATATTTAGCTTAAATGAATATTTTTATGGAAAATCAAGATTATATTTATGTGCTCCTCTGCACCCAAAACATTGCATTCATCCTGTTTATAATTGGGGGCAATGTGTGGACATTAGGGTTGATATTGAGCCAATTTTAAATATGTCCATCAATGAATTAAAAGTCGAAATGAAAAAAACTCCTAAATTTTTAAGAACCATTAGATCAAACAAAGCTCCTATTATACTTGATGCAGAATATGCAATGAAAGTTGAACCTTACAATGCAATAGACGCTAGTTTGATTAAAAAAAGAGCAAAGTTAGTAAGAGATAATGAAAAATTTTCACAAAATATTCTTACTGCTCTTAGAGAAATAGCAGAAGAAAAAGAGCAATCAAAGTCACAGGAAGATATATATGCAGAAGAAAGTATTTATAATAAATTTACGTCAAATAAAGATACTGCACTTTTTCCAGCTTGGCATGCTGCATCTTGGCAGGATAAATTAAAATTACTTAATAAATTTGATGATGAAAGACTCGTAGGATTTGGCAAAAAAATAATTTATCAAGAAGCACCAGAAGTATTACCTGCTGAAATGCTTAAGTCTATAAAAAGATCTATTTCTAAAAGAATTTTAAGTGAAAAATTTGAAAAATGGTGGACTGTTTCTGCATGCTACAATGAAATCGATACACTTAGAGACAAATATTCAAATGAAAATGATCAAGAAAAATTAAAATTTTTGGACGAACTTAATTCCCATGTAATGTCAATACAAAAAAAATATGAAAATTCATAGTGTGGATAATTTAATTTTTTATTTTTTAGGTGTTGAAATACTTAATTAAAATTATATAAAAGTTTTATGGCAACAGTAAATGTAACAGATGAGAATTTTGAAACAGAAGTCATTAAAGCTGTTAAACCAGTAATAGTTGATTTTTGGGCCGAATGGTGCGGACCTTGCAAACAAATTGCACCAACATTGGAAGAAATATCTAATGAAATGGCTAATGACGTTGTAATCGCTAAACACAACATTGATAACGAACCCAATACTCCTACGAAGTATGGAATCAGAGGAATTCCAACTATGTTACTTTTTTCAGGTGGTGAATTAAAAGCTACAAAAGTTGGAGCTACTACAAAATCAAATATTGTTTCTTGGATAAAAGAAAATATTTAATTTAGATTTAAGGCTTCCCCAGCAAGATATAGGGATCCAGTAATAATAATTATATCATTATCTTTCAAATTAATTGAACTGATAGCTTCCTTAATTGATTTTTTATAGTTAACATTTTCTAAATTTTTTAATTTTTTCATTAAATCTTCACCATTAATAGCATTAGGTTGGTTTGGAATATCTACAGTTGTTAAAGAAGATATTTTATCTTTAAAATAATTAATATATTCAATATGATTTTTATTACTCATCATTCCTAAAATTATATGCTTGTTACACTCTAGTGAATTTAAATGTTTACATAAAACACTAGCTCCAAGAGGATTATGTGATCCATCAATATAGATTTTATTATTTTTTACTAAATCTTTTAGTTTTCCATTTTTTATCTCTGAAAACCTTGCTATACTTTTAATTTTTTTTATTCCACTTACGATATTTTGATCAGAAATATTTATATCTTCTATATTTCTTATAGTTGCTATAGCTGACGAGATATTAGATAATTGAAATTCACCCTCCAAATTTGGTAGTGGAAGCTTAAGTCCTCCATATTTATCTTCATAATAAAAAAATCCATTTTCATTTAAAGAGTAGTTAAAATCATTACCAAAAATTATTTTTTTTGAAGAATTTTTTTCAATCGAGCTTGCTATTTTTTTTAAAGTCTCATTTGAGCTTTGTTTTGAGACAATAATTTTCGAAGCTAATAAAGATGAAGTTTTTTCAAATATTATTTGATCTATTGTTTGTTTATTTTTTGGTAGCCAGTCTAGGTGATCTAAACCGATAGCGGTAATAACAGTCGCTAAATTTGATTTAATTATAGAACAAGCATCTGCTCTATGAAACAAACCACTTTCCAGTAAATTAATATTATTTTTGAAGTTTCTGGCATTATAAAAATAAGCAGCTGTTAATATCTCAAAATAAGTTATAGGTTCGCCTGCGTTAACAACTTCTACTTCATTTAATAATTTTACAAGATTTTCATCAGAAATTTCCTCATCATTATATATAAATCTTTCGTTAATTTTTTGTATATGAGGACTTGTGTAAATATTACAATTTATATTTGCATCTTTTAGTATTGCTCTAATTGCTTGAATTGTAGAGTATTTTCCATTTGTTCCAACTACAGATATATATTGTAAATTATCTTGAGGATTTCCAAGCTTTTCACAGAGTTTCTTAATTCGATCTAAACTTAAATCTATTTCTTTAGGATGCAGCTTTTGTAGACTGCTCAATATTTTTTGAAGTTTCATTTGATAATTCTGAATTTACCTCAGAATTTTTCTTTAGCAATATTTCAAGTAATTTTCCAACTTCATTTGTTAAATCTTTTCTTTTTACCACTTTGTCAACAAAACCGTGTTTTTCAACAAACTCAGCTGTCTGAAAATCTGGACTTAATTCTTCTTTAACTGTTGCTTGAATTACACGTTTTCCTGCGAAAGCAATTAAACATCCTGTCTCAGCAAAATGTATATCACCCAACATAGCGAATGACGCTGTTATTCCTCCTGCTGTTGGGTCAGTAAAGCATACTATGTAAGGAAGATTATTTTTTTTTAATTCATTAATAGCCAAGGTTGTTCTAGTCATATTTGCTAAAGCAATTGCAGATTCAAACATTCTTTGACCTCCTCCACATGGAAAAAAAACGTAAGGTGTTTTGTTGTCAATAGCATGTTGAACTCCATAGATTATTGCCTCACCCTCTGCGCCACCAACTGACCCTCCAATAAAATCAAAATTTATTGCACCGGCTGTTATTTGAATTCCATTAATTTCACCTTTTGCAATCATTACAGCGCAATTTTGTCCAGTTTTTTTTCTGGCCTGTGTTAATCTTTCTTTATAACTTTTTGTATCTTTCCAATTTAACGGGTCTTCAGTAGGTTGAGGTGTCTCAAGAATTTCATATTTATTTTTTCCAAAAAATATATCAAATCTTTGTCTACAAGATATTCTATGGTGCTTATCACATTTTGGACAACACCATAGGTTATCTTCTAAATCCTTCTTCAACAATGGCCCTGAACAACAGCTTGTCCAATCGGAATTTGCAATTTCTTCTTTTGTTGGAAATTTTTTTTGTAAATTTCTTTTTATTTTGTCACCAAAAACTTTTATTTTTGTAAGCCAGTTCATAATATTTTATTTTTTAATCTTGCTACTATTTTATTTACATTTGTGACAGGATTTTGTCTATTGTTTAAACTTCTAGTGATTTCTTTGCAAATTTCACTTCCAACAACTACTCCATCTGAATTTTTGAATGATTTAATTGATTTATTTGTTATTCCAAATCCAATTACACAGTTTTTATTTTTATCTATTTTTTTAATTTTACTATAATTTTCTAAAATTTTTTTTGGCGGGACTTTTAATTTTCCTCCCGTAGTAGATAACATACTTATATAATAAATCATATCATGTGAGTCTTTTATAATCTTTTTCAATCTTTCTTTAGATGTTGTTGGTGACAAAAGTTGAACAAAATTTATTGATTTTTTTTTACATTTTTTTGCAAACTTTTTGTTTTCTGGCCATGGCAAATCAACAACAATTAATCCATCAACTTTAGATAATTTGCAGTTTTTTAAAAAATTATTTTCACCGCTTTGATAAATCAAATTATAATAACCCATTAATATAAGAGGTTTTTTAGGATTTTTATTTTTAAATTTTTTAGCGATAAGAAAAGTATCTTTTAATGTAGTTCCGTTACTTAGCGATCTATAAGTGCTATTTTGAATTTGACCTCCGTCAGCAATAGGACAGTTGTGTAAAAAAGATAGTTCTAGAATATCAGCATATTTAGCAACTGAATTTAATATTTCTAATGAATTTTTTTTTGTATTATCACCCGCAACGGTAAAAGTTATCAAAGCTGGTCTTTTTTCTTTTTTACAATTTTTAAAAGCTAAGCTAATTGGAGATATAGTCATTAAAATTTTCCCAGCCTTTGTTTCAAAATATCTCGATCTTTATGTGCATCTCCACATGAGTTTACAATTATAACTGTATTCTTACTTAACTGTGGAGCTAATTTTATCGCTTCTGCAAATGCATGGCTTGGTTCCAAACTTGGATTTAAATTTTCATATTTTGTTACTAGCTTATAAGCGCTTAAAGCTTCCTCATCAGTTGCTGCAGTATATCTTGCTCTTTTAGTATCTTTTAAAAAACAATGAATAGGTGAAACTCCTGGATAGTCTAATCCAGCGCTAATAGATTCTGTTTCTTCTATCTGACCTTCAAAATCTTGGTTTACATATTGAGCTGCTCCATGGAGAATTCCTATTTTTGATCCATAAGTTAAAGGAGCGGCATGCCTTTTACTTTTTTTTGGTCCCCCAGCTTCAATACCAATAAACTCAACCTGCTTTTTATTGTAATGCATAAATTCGTTCCAAAAACCAAAGCTTGAAGACCCTCCTCCAACACAGTTTAATAATTTTATTTTTTTTGGAATTCTTCCGAATTCTTTTTTTATTTGTACCAAAAGCTCTCTTGAAATTTGTGATGTACTCCATCCACAAATTTTGACAAAAATATTAGGACCTACAGTTGAACCTACACACATATGAGTGGTATCACAATTCGATACCCAGTATCTCATACATTCGCTTACAGCATCAACAAGAGTTTGACTACCAGTATAAACTGGAACTATCTCAGCACCATTTTTTTTCATAGCATCACAATTGGGCTTTTGTCTTTTAATATCTTTTACACCCATAAATATTTTACATTTTAAGCCAAATTTTTTTGCTGCCATACTAAGCATTTTTCCCGCATATCCCGCTCCCGTATCTCCTACAATATATTTTTTTCCAGCTCTTTTTGCTATAAGACAATGAACAGTTGCATTATAAATTTTATGAGCACCTCCGTTAGCCTCCGAAACAACTTTTGCCCATATTTCAGCGCCACCCAATTGTTTTGTTAAGTTTTCTAACTTTGTGAAAGAAGTTGGTGATCCTACCCAATTTTTAAAATAATAATCTCTTTCTTTAATAAATTTTTTATTTTTTCTCAATTTTTTAAATAATATTTCAAGGTCTTCTACTGGTTTTTTCAAGGTTTCAGGAATGAAATTACCACCAAATTTTCCTCCCCAGAAACCAAATTTATCGTGTTGATCAATTAATGGAATATTTTTTTTAATTTTCATTTTTAATCTTACTAATATTTTCTAAAAAAATTTTTATCTTTGAAATATCTTTTTCCCCTGAAGTCTCTAGGCTTCCTGAAATGTCAATAATATCTGCTATTTTAGAATATTTATCAAGTCTATCATTATATTGAATATTGCCCGCAAGCATTTTACTTACTTTAGTTGGCACATTATTTAGCAATTGATGGTCAAACCCAACAGATTTTTCATATCCCTTGCTATCAAATAAAATTATTTCAGAAATAGATTCAAATTTTTTATATTTTTCAACATCTCTTTTATTTTCGATTGTAAGAGCGGTTATAATTTTGATTTTATATTTTTCTTTTATTAATGCAGTTTTTTCAGGATCCACATCATATAATTGGTAGTAGTCAAAATTTAAATCTTTTATTTTTTCTAAAGCTTCGTCATTTGGATTTACAAGCACTGAAACAAAATTTATTTTTTTTTTGTTTAAATCAATTAATTTTTTGAGACTTTCATACTCGATATATCTTTTAGATTTTGGATAATTAGTTATAAAACCAATAAATTTAGGAGGATGATTATGATTTATTATGTAATTTAAAGTTTTAGAATCTTTAATGCCACAAATTTTTGCATCCATTATTTATTAAGATGATAAATTAATTTTTGAATATTTTTTTTTATATTTCCTTTTGTAATTGGTCTTCCGATTACAAGCCAGTTACTACCATTTTTAAATGCTTCTTTTGGTGTCATTGTTCTTTTTTGGTCATTTTTATTATTGTTAAATCTTATTCCTGGAGTGATTATTTCTTTTTTAAAATTTTTTTTTACATATTTTACTGACTTGCCATCACATACTAGAGCATCTAGTTTTGCTTTTTGTGCTAACTTACTTTGATGAATTATTAAATTTTTAACAGATTTATTATATCCAATTTCTTTTAAATTTTTATTATCTAAAGAAGTTAACGTTGTAACACCAACTAACTTTATTTTACCAGAAACTTTCTTTGCTGCTTTTAATGCTTCTAAACCCGAACTTATATGTATAGTTAAATAATTAACTCTAAGGTCCTTAATTGCCTTTATTGCAGATGAACATGTATTTGGAATATCATGAAGTTTTAGATCGGCAAAAACTATTTTATTCTTAAGATTGTAAATAAACCTTCTTCCATTTTTCGAATTTAAAAATTCTAAACCAAATTTATATCCAACTTTTATTTTAGAGTTTTGCGTATTATTAATTATTTTTTTAATTTTTGAGATATTTGTGGTATCGCAAGCAATAAATATTTTATTATTCATTGTTTAAATCCTTAAACCATTTTTTGGACATTTTAAAATGAACTGTTTTTTTTTCTGGTACTTTAACTTTTTCATTTGTTTTAGGGTTTCTAGAAATTCTAGCTTTTTGAATTTTTGTTTCTAAAGTGAAGATATCTCTTAACTCAACTCTTTCATTTCTAGAAAGTGAATTTTCCATGTTTGAAATAATAATATCAACAAGTTTAGATAAATTTTTATTTAAAAAATTTGGATAATTCGATGATAATTGTTTAATTATTTTTGATTTAACTAAAGCCAATTAGCTATTCTTTTTTCTTTTTTTTATTATCTAATTTATCAGAAAGAGAAGAAAAAGGAAGATTTTTTCCTGAAAGTGGAGATGAAAATTTTGAAACAGCCTCTTTATTTTGCAACTCTTCCAAAAGTTTAATACTAAGAGCAACTTTTCTTTTAGAAAAATCTAACTCACTTATCGCTACGTCTATTCTTTCACCACCTACGAATCTAGAGGGTCTTGCATCAGATGCACTTATTGCAATTTGAGATTTTTTAATTAAAAATTCAAGATTTGAACCTTCGGGACTAACCATTATTCCTTTATTATCAGAAGATTTTACTTTTACTGTTATAAAATCATTTATTTTTTTATCTTTAAACCAATTAAAAGGATCTTCTTGAGTTTGTTTTAGACCTACTCTTACTTTTTGTTCATCTGTTTTAATTTCTAAAACTTTAACTTTCAATTTATCACCCTTTTTATATTTTTTTATTTCTTCATCAGGATTGCCTGTATACGAAAGGTCATTTGCATGGAGAAAACCATCAATTTCAAAATCTTTAAGTTTAACATAAATAGCATAATCGTTTACACTACCAGCTACTCCCTCAATTTCTGATCCAATTGGGTATTTTTCTTCCAAAGCTTTATATGGATTTTGTTTAGTTAGTCTGTGCGAGATCGCAACTCTTCTTTTTTCTTGATCAATGTCAGTTATTACACATTCAATTTCATCTCCAATCTTAAACATTTTTTTTGCTGATACATTTTTTTTAGACCATACCAATTCACTTGAGTGGAGTAATGTAGTTAACCCAGGCTCTAATTCAC
This sequence comes from uncultured Pelagibacteraceae bacterium, assembly GCA_902560685.1. Lineage (GTDB taxonomy): Bacteria > Pseudomonadota > Alphaproteobacteria > Pelagibacterales > Pelagibacteraceae > Pelagibacter. The sequence goes on from CACEMT010000001.1 coordinate 51,046, forward strand.
AAAAACAACCATAATCTGCTATTTTCACAATTTTAACTTTATAAACCTTGTTTAGCTCATAATTAGAAATATGGTCGAATGGGTCAGGTGAAAGTTGTTTTATTGAGCAACCAACTTGAAGCTTTTCTTTATCAACACTTATCACCAGCAATTTATGTTTTTCACCAATATTAAAAACTTCTTCAGGGTGATTTATTCTTGAATATGAAATTTCTTGTAAATGAACCAAAACATCTAACTCCCCATTATTAACATCAAAAAAACAACCAAATGAGCTGTAACTTTTAACAACTGCATTATCTATAATATCTCCAACTTTATATTTTTCTATAATTTTTGCTTTGTCTTCTTTTTTACCAGATGTAACTATTTGTCTTCTAGAAACACACGCATTTCCTCTAATCTTATCTAATTTAATTAGTGCAAATTTTTGTGGTTCATTAATTAAATGTGAAATATCTTTAAGGGGTTTGTCACTAATTTGGGAACCAGGGCAGAACATCAAACTTCCGGTATCTATATGCTCTACTATTACCCCACCTTTGCATTTAGATTTAATTTTACCTATTATTGGTTCGTTATTTTCATAAGCTTTCTCTAATAATTTCCATCCTTTTATTTTTTGTGCTTTCGCTGCTGATACTATTACATCTCCTTTTGAATCTTCAATTTTTTCTAAAAAAACTGATATTTTTGAACCTTCTTTAAGATTATCTTGAATATTAATACTTTTTACTTCGTTTATATCTATTACTGGTTCAGATTTAAGACCATCTATATACAAGAATATATATTTTTCTGTTATCTTTGTTACAGTACCTACTACAACATTTCCCTCTTGGATTTTAGTTTTGGATAACTGACTGTTTAAAAGTGTTTCAAATTCTTTATTCTTTGGTGAATTAAGTTCTTTATATATTTCCATCAATTTTTTGTTTTATTCTTTTTCTCACCAACTTAACAATTTTACTGTTCATTTGATTTAATGTTAAATTTGTGGTGTCAACTAATACAGCACCTTTTACAAAAAGCAAAGGGCTTTCTTTTCTATTTTTGTCGCTAAAATCCCTTAATTTCAAGGCTTTTTCAACTTCTTTTATTTTAATTGAAGAATTATTTTTTTTAAATTCTTCAAATCTTCTTAAAGCTTTTTTTCTTATAGAACATCGAAAAAATAGTTTTAAATCAGCATTTGGTATAATTTTAGAAGCAATATCTCTTCCCTCAATGATAACAAAATTATTTTTTTTTATGAAATCTATTTGGTAATTTTTTAAATAATTTCTTATATATTTTTTTTTTGCTATTATTGACGATAGGCTTGTAACACTTTCACTATATAGTTTTTTTGAATTTAATTTTTTTTCAGATATCGATTTAGAAAAATTTTTTATAATATTTTTGTTATATTTATTCTTATTTTTAATAATTTTATAAGCAATATATCTATACAATTTTCCTGAAGAAAGTAATTTTAATTTAAATTCTTTTGAAATAATTTTACTGGCAGTAGTTTTTCCTGAAGCACTACTTCCATCAACAGCGACATAAAAACTTTTAATTTTTTTTTTCATAATTTATTTTTGCCCCTAATTTTTTTAAAATAAATAAAAAGTTAGGAAAAGAAGTTTTTATTGATTCAAAATCATCAATTTTCCATCTACCTCCCAAGGTTAATGCAGCAATGCATGACAACATAAACACTCTGTGATCTTTCATAAAATTACTAATTCTAATATTTTTGTTTAGTTCTAGGTTGGGGTTTCCGTAAATTTTCAAACTATCTTTTTTTTCATAAATTTTTATGCCAATCATTCTTAAGAGATTACTAGCAATTTTAAGTCTATCGCTTTCTTTGTGTCTTAACTCTGAAATACCTTTAAAATGTGATATACCTTTAGATTTAGCACTAACTAAGAAAATTAATAAAAATTCATCAATTGCACTGCTGTTAAAATATTTTGGGCAATTAATTGATTTTAAATTTTCTCTACTTTTTACAATAATATCACCAATCTCTTCTCCTTTATAAATTTTTTTATTTTTAACTTTAATACCAGCATTCATTTTATTTAGTATTTGAATTATTCCTGTTCTAGTTTTATTTATATTAACATTTTTGATAACTATTTTTGAATTCTTTGATAATAAAGTTAAGACAATAAAAAAAGCACTTGAACTTATATCCCCTGGAATTGTATAATTGAATGAATTGTATGGGCTTAATCCTCTAACTTTAATTTCATCAAATTTTTTATTAGATTTAATATTTATTGGTATATTTAGATATTTAAATAATTTTTCAGTATGATCTCTTGATTTAATACTTTTAATTTTTGTAATTCCGGGAGTATTAAGAGCTGCTAACATTATTGAGCTTTTTACTTGAGCGCTTCCTTTTTTTTCAAAAAATTCTATAGGCCTCACAAATCTTGTTCCTTTGATTGTAATTGGAAGTTTTTTATTTTTTGAAATAATTTTAGCACCAAAATTACTTAAAGGTAATATGACCCTTTGGAAGTCTCTTTTTTTAAGACTTCGATCTCCTGTAATTATTATTTTTTTTTCAAATCTAACTAACATTCCCAATATTAATCTTGAAAGTGTGCCAGAGTTATTAGCTTTAATAACCTTATTATTCTTAGTGGAAAAATTATTTAATCCTTTACCTAATATTTCATAATATTTTTTTTTTTTTATAACTTTAATCCCTAAAGATTTAATTGCATTAATTGCACTAATTACATCCTCAGATTCTAAAAGATTATAAATTTTAGAGCAACCAATTGCCTGTGACGCCATTAAAACACATCTTATAGATATACTTTTATCAGAACTTACCTCAATTTTTTTATCAAATTTATTAATTTTATTATTAATTAAAACAGATTTATTCATTAAATATTTAACTTAACTTAAAAGCATCACCAAAATAAATTTGTTTTGCATTTTTATTATTCATAAGTTCGCTTGGAGATCCTTCTGCAATAATTTTTTTATTTGCTAAAATTATTGCTCTATCGCATATAGCCAGAAGGTCTCTAGCTGCATGGTCAGAAATTATACAACATCTCGTACTGTCTTCTGTTTGTAAATTTGTTATAGTTTCTTGTAAATCCTTAGTTGACATAATATCTAGACCTTGAAATGGCTCATCCATTAAAATAATTTTAGGATCAGACATAAGAGCCATTGCAATACATAATTTTTTTCTTTGACCACCAGACAAATATTTTGCTTTTAAATTTTTGACAGCATCTAAAGAAAACTTAGAAACCATTTTTTCTACTTTAAAATTAATTAAATTTTTGTCTTTATGAGTTACTTGGCCAACAGCAATTAAATTATTTACGCAAGTTAATTCTGAAAAAACTCCACCGGATTGGGGAACAATACTCAATTTAAAATTTAAAGCTCTTTCATAAATTGGAATATTTGTTACATTTTTTCCATTAATTGAAACGTTTCCATAATCAGGTTTAATTAGCCCAACAATTATATTGAATAAAGTAGATTTACCAACACCGTTTGGGCCTAATAAGCCACAAATTTCTCCTTCTCTAAAACTTAAAGATATATCTTCTAACACTTGTCTTTTATTATATGACAGTGAAATATTTTTTAACAAAATTTTATTTATTTGTTTTTTAAATGTTGTAATTCTAAATTTTTTTATAATTGCCATTTTTTATTTTTTATTTATCTTAATTTTTTTATTCTCTTCATACATTTTAATATTTATGTTTCCTGTCAAAAAATTCAAATTTATTAAATCTGCTTTAGCATTTGAAGTATCATTTTTAAAAAAAACATTGTTATACATATTAGCAATATTTTTGTTAAATATTAAATCTAAATTATCACTTGTAATAATATTGGAACTATATTTTATTTTTACATTGTTAAAGAATTTTGTATTCAAATTATCATAATCATACTCTGCATTATCTGCTTTTATAGAAATTTCAGGTTTACCCTTCGAACTTATTTTTGCAGTAACTTGGTCTAGTAGAATTATATTTTTATTTTCTATATCTGTTTTTCCAAATTTCGATTCTAACAAATATGTATTTCCTTTTGCATCTTTTGACTTATAAACCAAGTTTTCAGTAATTTCTCTATGACTTTCAGAATTTTCCTTTTCCGTTTCTTCATTTGAATTTAAATAGATTGCATTATTTTCAATACTATTGTTTGATAATTCAACAATTTTTGAATCTTCTCTTAGGTAAAAATAGAAAATATACCACAATATGAAAAATAATATTATTAATAATACAAATTGAAAAAATATTTTTTTATACATTTATTGTATATTTGCATTTAAAATATTGTGAATAGTAATTATGCCCAAAGTTTTTTTTTTATTTTTTTTATCATGAACACATAAACAGGTAACTTTTTTTGAATTCATTATAGATAAGGCCTCTGCTGCAATCATATTTTTTTCAACAGTAATTGGATTTTTTTTCATTATATTTTTTGTTATAAGTTTTTTTATATCATTATTTTTATTAGATATTCTTTTTATATCTCCATCACTTATAATGCCCAATGTCTTTTTATTTTTATTTCTAACGACCAAAACTCCTTGATTAAATTTATTCATAATTCTAAGAGCATTGTTCATGAAAATATTTTCTCTAATAAATGGAACTTTATTTCCTTTTAACATTAATTCTTCTACAGTTTTTAATTTTGCACCTAAATTTCCACTTGGATGAAATTTTTTAAAATCAAATTTCCCAAATTTTCTGTAATTCATGGTAGCTATAGCCAAACAATGACCAATACTCATACTCATTAATAGACTTGATGTTGGAACAATTGAATTTGGGTCAGCCTCTGGTACTGACGGAATTAATAGATTTATATCGCATGCTTTTGCCACGGTAGAATTTATTTTAGAAACTATTCCAATTAAAGTAACTTTTCTTCTTTTGCAAAAATTAATTATAGGGAACGTTTCTTTAGTTTCTCCACTATATGAAATCAGAATCACAATATCATTTTTTTCAATAGCGCCCAATGATCCGTGACCTGCATCATTTGCATGAACAAAGAAACTAGAAATCCCCACTGATGAAAATGTACTACTTAGAATTTCTCCAATTGCCCCCGATTTTCCAGTTCCAGAAAAAATTATTTTTCCATTTTTTTTATTTAATATTTTGTTAACAGCTTTATTAAAAGACGAATTTATAGTTTTTTTTAATTTTTTTATAGCAGCAGATTCTTCATCGATAACTTTTTTTGCTATTTTCTTAAAATTTATTTTTTTCATTTCAATGTTCAAAAGTTGATAATTTATATCCTGAAATTTCCATATCAACCATCACAGGTATAACCTTCATACATTTTTTAAAAAGATCCATTCTTTTTTCTCTTATAAGCATTTTTATTAGCTTGTCTTTTATTTCAAATAGGTATTCAGTATCTTGCGCTGCATAACTTATTTGTTTTGGAGAAAGATTTGGATTACCCCAGTCACTCTGTTGTTCTTTTTTGGATATGTCTTTACCACACAATTCTTTCACTAAATCTTTATAACCATGGGTATTTGATGCAGTTCTTGCAATTTTTGATGCAAGCTTTGTACAGAAAATATTTTTAGGTTCAACTTTTAAATGGTACTTTAACCACATCAAATCCTGTCTTGCGTAGTGCATGACAAACTCTGTAGACGGATTTGATAAAACTTTTACTAAATTTGGAGCTTTATACGTTTCTCTGTTAAGTTTAATCAAATAAAATTTTTTAGATTCCAAGCCTAATTGTACTAATGTCAAAGGATCTCTTCCCAAAACCAAGCCAAGTGCCTCATTATCAATACCAATCACTTTTTCATTTGATAAATCTATATCTGGAGGTAAGTCTTCTTCAAAAATTTTAATGTTATTCATTATAATTTTATATATACGTTATTCATTTTTTTTATATATATAAAGACATGATAATAATGTCTATTTTTTGATTATGAAAAAAGTATTGATCTTTGGTGGTTCAGGACAAATAGGGCGTCATTTAATAAGAAGATTAACAAATAAAAACTATTTGGTTACTGTTGTTACGAGGAATTTACATAGAAAAGGAACAGTATTAAGGCTTGGAGGCAATCCAGGATATGTAGAGATAATCGAGGCAAACATTTTCAATGAAGATAAATTAAATGATTTATTCAAAGATAAAGATATATGTATAAATTTAGTAGGGATCATTTCTGAAAATAAAAAAAATAAATTTAAAAATATTCATACATACTTTCCAACTCTTTTATCAAAAAAATGTGAAAAATTTAAATTGAAGCAATTTATTCATATTTCAGCATTGGGAGTTGATAAAGCTAAAGATAGCGAATATGCTAAAAGTAAATTAGCAGGAGAAAAGAATATATTAGAAAATTTTTCTAAAACTACAATTTTAAGACCCTCAGTAGTTTATTCAGTTGATGATAATTTTACAACAAATCTAATGACTCTTCTAAGTTTGCTTCCCGTTTTCCCATTATACTATGAAGGTAAAACAAAATTTTCACCAATTCATGTAACAGAACTTTGTGAAATAATTTTAGAGATTATTGAAAAATGTATTATCGAAAAAATTGTAGAATGTGTTGGACCAGAAGAATTATCATTTAAAGAAATATTGAAAAAATTATTATTTTCAATTGGCAAAAAAAGAATATTATTCAATTTGCCCTTGTTTTTAGCAAAAATTATAATTTTCTTTTTAGAAAAATTACCAAAACCTTTGATTACACAAGATCAACTTACTTTATTAAAATACGATAATGTTATTTCAAATGAATATAAATCAAATATAGACATAGGTTATAAAACAAAATTAAGATTTGAAGATGAGGTAAAAAAATATTCTTATATGTGGAGAGAAGGTGGGGAGTATTCTAAAAAGTAAGACTTAATTTATTATGCAGATTTTATTTTTTTTTCAATAAATTCAGGAACTTCTTCTTCGTTTGTTAAATCTTCTTTTTTACCTTTTGGCTGGAATACAACAATTAAATGCAGTGGACAGTAAGAAAATTTTTCTACTGTTTTTCTTCCACAAAAAGAAGAACTTTTTTCATTTGGATGTCCTTCCATATATTTACATGTATTTTCATTTAACTCTTCAAGAGATAAATTTTTTGAAGGCTCAAAGTCTTTATCTAAAAGTAAAGATCTAAATTTTAATTTTCTACTTTTTCTTCCAAAATTTTTTTGATTAAAATTTTCCTTATTAAAATTTGTATTTATAGGTGACCTTTTTTTTATCTTTGCAGAGAGATTTAATCTATGAGCTTTTCCAATAACTGCATTTCTGCTAATGCCACCAATTATTTCAGCGATTTGGCTTGCAGTATTTCCTTTGCCCCAAAGCTCTTTTAATTTTTCAACCTTATCTTCTGTCCAGCCCATATACACTATATGTTGTATTTAATAACATTTATATAACAACATAGCTGTACACATACAATCAAATTAAATTCAAGCTTTTATTTCATTTTTTTCACAATATTAAAAAAAAAAGTTTATGAATACTGACTAATGGTTGAATTAGAGAACAAATATCGAATTGGCAAAAGAAGATTCGGAATTAACTGGGTTGGTGCGTACACTTTATATTTAAAAGAAACTCTGAGATTTTTGTCTGTTTTAGGTCAAACGGTTATAGGACCTGTAATAACTGCAATACTTTTTCTTTTAGTAATTTCTCTAGCCATAGGAGAGGATAGACCAAATGTTTTAGGTGTAACATTTATTGAGTTTCTTGCTCCAGGTCTAATAGCTATGCAAGTTATTCAACAAGCATTTTCTCATTCATCCTCATCACTTCTAATGGGTAAAGTAATGGGAAATATTGTTGATTTAATTGGGGCACCTTTATCGGCTGCAGAAGTTACTTTGGCTATAATATTCGCTTCAATAACAAGATCTTTAATAATCTCAGTTATTTCAATAATTCTATTTTCATTGGTCATTGAAATAGAAATAAAAAACTATTTAATTTTTTTTACTTACTTATTTTTAAGTTCTTTTGTTATGGGAACGGTTGGTTTCATAGCGGGATTATGGGCAGATAAATTCGATAATATGGCCACAGTTACAAACTTTATTATTGTTCCATTGTCTTTTCTATCAGGAACCTTTTATTCTGTTGAAAGGTTACCTCATTTTTTAAATGTTATGAGTCAATATAATCCTTTTTTTCATATGATTGATGGATTTAGATATTCATTTATAAATAATATGGATGGATCAATTAAATTTGGCTTGATTTATTTAATTATTCTTTCAATAATAACCTGGTTTATTGCATATAAACTTTATAAAAAAGGTTATAAAATTAAATCATAATAAATTAATGAGCTCGTTAGCTAAAAATTATAACAGAAGAAAAATTGCATTTAAAAAAGGTAAAGGAAGTTTTCTTTACTCAACAAATGGAAAAAAGTATTTAGATTTTGTTCAAGGTATAGCGGTCAATTCCTTGGGTCATTCTAATCCGTATTTAATTAAAGCTTTAAATAAACAGACAAAGAAGGTTTGGCATGTATCAAATGCATTTATAATTCCAGAAGGTGAAAAACTTGCAAAAAGACTTACTCAGAAAACTTTCGCAGATTACATTTTATTTCAAAATTCAGGCACAGAAGCAACGGAAGCAGCAATAAAGGTAGCGAGAAGATATTTTTATTCAATAGGAAAACCAAATAAAAATAGAATTTTATGTGTGAAAAACTCTTTTCATGGAAGAACTATTGCTGCAATTTTTGCTAGTGGATCAAAAAAAATGACAGAGGGCTTTGGACCTAAAGTTGGAGGTTTTGACCACTTTAAATTTGGAGACCATCAATCTCTAAAAAAAGCTATTACAAATAAAACAGCAGCAATTATGGTGGAACCTATAATGGGAGAAGGCGGCATTAAAGTTATTCCAAACTGGTGCTTAAAAGAACTAAGAAAAATTTGTAATAAAAAAAAAATACTTTTAATATTAGACGAAGTGCAATGTGGAATAGGTAGAACTGGAAATTTTTTTGCATTTGAAAATTCTAAAGTAAAACCTGATATTGTTCCTATTGCAAAAGGAATAGGTGGTGGTTTTCCAATTGGTGCAGTTTTAATGACAAAAAAAGTTGCATCTTCAATGATACCAGGGAGTCACGGATCAACTTTTGGAGGAAATCCTTTGGCGATGAGTGTCGGAAATGCTGTTTTGGATCAAATTTTTAAAAAAGGATTTCTTAATAATTTAAAAAAAATATCAAAATATTTTTTTAAGGAATTAGATAAAATAAAAAAAGATTATCCAAATATTATTAAAGAAATTAGAGGCAAAGGTTTATTAATCGGAATACAATTACATTTTAATCAAACGAAATTTATTAAATCTTTAGAAAAAAATTATTTATTAACAATCAGAGCAGCAGACTATGTGATAAGAGTTTTGCCACCTTTAAATGTTAAAAAAAATGAAATTGATTTAGCCTTGAAGATAATAAAGAAAGTTTGCAGAGAATATAAATAATTATGAAAAACTTTATTAATCTAAAAGATATACCCGCTAGAGATTTAAGAAGAATCTTGGATGATGCAAAAAAAAGAAAGAATAAAAGAAAAAAATTAAATACTATTGATGTTGACAAAGACAAACCATTAAAGGGAAAATTAATAATTCAAATGTATGAAAAACAAAGTTCTAGAACTCGTCTAAGCTTTCATCTTTCAATAGCTCAATTAGGTGGTGGCACAATAACTATCAAAGCAAATGAACTACATTTAGGAAGAGGTGGAGAAACTTTAGCTGATACAGCTAGAATCCTGTCAACCTATGGTGATGGATTTATGCTTAGAACAGATAGTGATAAAAAAATTGAGGATTTCAGTAAAAATTTAACTATTCCTACCATAAATTTATTGAGCCCAAGCTCACATCCATGCCAAGTTCTTTCTGACATATTCACTGTAGAAGAAGTAAAAAAAAAACCCATATCAAAATTAAATATATGTTGGATTGGAGACTGTAATAACGTTTTGAATAGTTTAATAGCTACTTCGGTAAAATTTAAATTTAATTTGAATGTTGCATGCCCTAAGAGTTATAGGCCACCAAAGTTTGTGATGGATTGGGTTAAAAAAAACAAAAGAAAAATTAATTTTTTTATTGATCCAAATAAAGCAGTTGAAAATGTAGATGTAGTATTTTCGGATAAAGTAGTTTCTTTAAATGATAAAGTTAATAAAGCTAAAAAAATTAAAGATTTTAAAAATTATAGAATTAATTCAAGTTTAATGAAAAAAACAAAAAAAAATTCGACTATATTTTTGCATTGTCTTCCAAGAGGAAATGAAGTTTCAGAAGATGTTTTTTTAGGAAAACAGTCTAAAGTTTGGCAACAAGCGTTGAATAGAACACATGTTCAAAAAAGTATATTACTATATTGTTTTGAAAAATTAAGGTAATGGTTTTGGATTTTCACCATTTTGATTTAGATACAATATTACAGAAGCTCTATCTTTTTCACTTTTAAGTCCAGCAAATCCCATTTTATTCCCTTTTATCCATGAAGATGGTTTAATTAAAAAACCATTCATTTCTTCCCAGCTCCATTCTTTTCCATAAGAAGATAAAGCTTTTGAATATTTATATTCAGTTATTGCTCCAACTGGTCTAAACATAACGTTCCATAACTTAGGACCAATTTTATTTCCACCTCCTTGCTTGATGCTATGGCACGCTTTGCACTTTTTGAAAACCTTTTCTCCGTGGGCAACATCTCCTAGCGCCAATAAAGCTGAAATATCTACCGATGTTTCAGTGCTCACTTGTGTTGCCAAGCCTTCAGGCGCTTCTACTTTGTATGCAACAATATTTTTGTCATCTTTATCAAAAATCACATCTGATATTTTTCCGATACCAAAAACTACCAATATTGTTACTAAAATTGCTGTAATAATTTTATTTATTTCAAAAGAATTCATTTATATTTATAATATTTAGTATCATTCATATAACATGTTAGTTATTAAAAAGCTTAAATATTTAATTATGCAATTTGCGTCTCTTAGACGCATAAATTAACAATAAACACAATGTCTAAATCAGTAATTTTGATACCATCAAGGCTTTCAGCTACTAGGTTACCTGGAAAACCTCTTTTAAAAATTAATGGGGTTTCTATAATTTCTCATGTTTTTAAAAAAGCCAAAGAAGCGGATATAGGGGAGGTATATGTTGCAACAGAAGATAAAGAAATTTTAGATGACGTTCATTTAAATGGAGGAAAGGCAATTTTAACAAGTAATAAGCATAAAACTGGTTCTGATAGAATTTTTGAATGTTATGAAAAATTAGATTTAAAAAATATAGACTATATTATTAACCTACAAGGGGATGAGCCAAGCATTGATATAAATGATTTGAGGCATCTAAATAAGTTAATTGAAGTCAATAAAACAGAAATAGGAACATTAGCTGCAGAAATTGATGATCAATCCAAGGCAAAGAATGAAAACATTGTTAAAGTTATTACAGATAGCAAAATCACTAATGAAAATTTTACATTTGCAATAGATTTTAAAAGAAAAGTAAATAATTTAAATTATAATACTTACCATCATATAGGAGTATATGCTTACAAGCCCGAAATATTAAAAAAACTAATTAAATTTAAACAAACAAATAATGAGATTAAAAATAGACTTGAACAGTTAAGGGCAATAGAAAATGGAATAAAAATAAATGTTGGACTAGCAAAATTCTGCCCTATTGGGATTGATACAATGGAAGATTATCTAGCTTTAAAAAAAAAATTAGAATATAACTCCTGAAATGAAAATTGCATATCAAGGTGTTGCCGGAAGTTACAGCGAAAGCTGTGCTAAGGAAAAATATCCAGATTGTGAAACAATTCCATGTAAAACCTTCGACGAATGTTTTGAAAAAGCAAATAATGATAGCTTAGTAAAGGCAATAATACCTGAATCCAATAAAACAACAGGAAATATAGGGGTAGAGTATTTAATATTTAAATACAGGTTAAATATTTTTGCTGAACATTTTTTTCCAATTAATCATAACCTTTTAGGTCTACCAGGATCAAAATTAAGCGATATAAAAGATGTTTATTCTCATGCTCAGGCTTTAAGTCAATCATCGATATTTATAAAAAAAAATAAACTTAATGAAAATGTCAGAGCTGATACTGCGGGGTCAGCAAAATATATTTCTGAAGCTAAAGATAAATCAAAAGGAGCAATATCTTCTAAACTTAGTGCAGATATATATAATTTACAAATTTTAGATTCAAATATCCAAGATGAAAAAGAAAATGTAACTAGATTTTTAATTATGCAAAAAGATATTTTCCAACCTGAGCTACAAAATGAAAAATATATTACATCTTTGTTATTTAAACTAAAAAGTAAAGCCGGAGCACTTTACAGTGCTTTAGGTAGCTTTACCCTTAATGGTGTTAATTTAACAAAATTACAAAGTTTTCCTGAAAAAAATTCATTCTCATCTTATTTCTTTTTATGTGAACTTGATGGTCACATTGAAGAAAAAAAAGTAAAAAATTCATTAGAAGAATTAGGTCTTCACTGTGATGATATGCACGTACTAGGTGTTTTTGAATCTGATAAATATAGGTATAAATAATTGATTACTTTTCTTGTAGAATAAGAATCTTTACTGTTATAATACATTTTGGAGGCTAGAGGTGGATGCTGCTTGAATCCGACCAGATCCTAACGGAAGCAATCGTAGAGACAGTTTTTCAGGTTCTAGTCTCCTAAATAATTATTTTTTATGAATAAAAATTTAAAAGTTTTAGCACTAAAATATAGACCGAAAATATTTAAAGACTTAATAGGTCAAGAAATTATCGCAGAAACAATTTATAATTCTATAAAATATGATAGGTCTGCCAATGCATATTTATTTACTGGTATAAGAGGAGTTGGAAAAACTACTATAGCAAGAATTGTTGCCAAATCATTAAATTGTTTAAAAGGTATAGATAATTTATGTAGTGAAGATCTTTGTGAAAATTGCAATGCAATTAGTAATTCAAATCATATTGATGTTTTAGAAATGGACGCAGCAAGCAAAACTGGCGTAGATGATATTAGAGATTTAATTGAATTTTCCAGATATGGACCAACAAGTTCAAAATATAAAATATTTATAATTGATGAAGTGCACATGCTAAGTAAGCAAGCGTTTAATGCTCTTTTAAAAACGCTTGAGGAACCTCCGGAATACTTAAAATTTATTTTTGCAACAACAGAAATTAAAAAAATTCCAGTCACAGTAATTTCAAGATGTCAAAGATTTGATTTATCGAGAGTAAATTCTAATGATTTATTTAAATTTATTAAAAATGTTAAGAATAAAGAAAACGGAAATATTAATGACGAAGCTTTAAAGTTAATTGTAAAAATTTCAGAAGGTTCGGTAAGAGACGCTCTTTCACTTTTAGATAGAGCGCTGATAAGTAAAAATGAGAAAAAAGAACTTAATTTAAAAGATGCACAAAAAATATTTGGATATTTTGATAAAAGTTATCTTATAAGTTTATTTAAATTTTTATTAGAAGGAAACGAAAAAGAAGCAATAAATACTTATAGATTAATATATTCTCAAGGTGTAGACCCAAAGGTTTTTCTGAATGATTTCCTGGAAATACTTTATTATATCAAAAATATTTCATTTATTAAACTTGATGGAACAAATTTTTCATTGAATGATGAAGAATTTAAAGAGTTAGAATTAATTTCAAAAGAAACTAATCCTGAAACTTTATTATTATTCTGGCAGTTTACAATTAAGTCATTAGATGAACTTGATATTGTTGCAAATCAAAATTTATCAATCGAGATGTTCCTAATAAGATTACTTTATATTAAAGAACAAAAAATTTATAATAAAATAAAAAGTTCTGATTTAAATCTTGAAAAAAATTTAAATATTGCAAGCAAACCAGAAAAAATAAAATTTAATATTGAAGATGAAAATAAAGAAATTAAAAATAAAACTATTAGTCAAATAAAAAACTTTTCCCAAGAAGAAACTTTAAAATCTGAGTCAAAAAATGAAATAAATCCAAAAATTAATGAAATAAAAAATTTTGAAGATCTAATAAGGTTATGCAATACCAAAAAAGAATTAAAATTAAAATATGAACTTGAAACAAATGTTAGTCTGGTAAGCTTTGTTGAAAATAGAATCGAAATTTCTTTTAACGAAAATTTAGATAAAAACTTTGTCAAAGAATTATCCTTAAAATTGCACGATTGGACTGGAAAAAGATGGATTATTACTTTTTCAAAGGAAATAGGACAGTTATCAAAAAAACATAAAAAAAATCTTGAAAAATCAAATTTAATTAAAGTTACTAAAGAAGAAGATGCTTATAAAAAAATTTTAGAGACTTTTCCCGATGCTGAATTAATTGATGTAAAAATGGAAGAAGATTAAAAATGACAGATTTTAGTAAAATTTTAGATAAAGCCAAAGAGCTTGAAAATAAAATGAAAGAAAGTCAGGAAAAAATAAAAAATATAAATGCAACAGGTATTTCAGGAGCAAACTCAGTAAAAGTAACTCTTAGTGGTGATGGAGAACTTAAAAATATAGATCTTTCCGATGATATTTTAAAAGAGGAAAAAGGTATTATTGAAGATTTAATTAAAGCAGCACATAATAATGCTAAATCTGATTTAAAAACTAAAACTTCTGAAGAAATTTCAAAAACTACTAGTGGTTTTGGAATACCAGGTTTTAAATGGCCTTTGTAATTAAATGCAAAATATATCTGAAATTGAAGAATTAATTAAGCTAATTTCTAAACTTCCAGGCCTAGGGCCAAAATCAGCAAAACGGATTGTATTAAAATTAATTAATAATCGTGAAGAATTAATTAAACCAATGGCAAAAAATTTAGCAGAAATTTATAAAGATATATCAAGGTGTAAAAATTGTGGTTCCTTAAAATCTAATTCTAAGGGATGTGATGGATGTGAAAATAATAAAAATAAATTTAATAAAATTTGTGTTGTAGAGAATTTAGCAGACAAGTGGAGCATAGAAAGTTCCAGTGTGTACCAAGGTTATTTTCATATTCTCGGGGGCACACTTTCATCATTGAATAATGAAAAAAAAGAAGATTTACTAATAGATTCTTTGGTTGAAAGAGTGAAAAAAGAAAATGTCGATGAAGTAATTTTAGCCACCAGTGCAACAGTCGAAGGTCAAACAACTGCATTTTATATTCAAGATAGTTTAAAAAATACCAAAGTTAAAATTTCAAAACTTGCTCAAGGTTTACCAGTTGGGGGAGAAATAGAAAATTTAGACGATGGAACTTTAATTTCTGCATTTAAAAATAGAAAAAATTTTTAAATTAAAAATTAATTTTTTTTTAACAACCTATTAAGATGAAGAATTGGTTCTGTATACCCAGAAGGCTGTGTTTTACCATGAAATACAAGTTCACAAGCTGTTTTAAAAGCAGTAGATTTATCAAATTCTTCAGACATTGGTTTGTATGGAGAGTGCCCTTTCATACTTGGGTCCTTTAGATTTTGACTATCTACAACTTTAGCCATTTTTTTCATAATTTCCAAAACATGCTTTTTACTACAAATGCCATGGTGTAACCAGTTAGCAATATGTTGACTACTTATTCTACATGTAGCTCTATCTTCCATTAAACCAATTCCATTAATATCAGGAACTTTAGAACAGCCAACAGACTGATCTATCCATCTAACCACATATCCTAAAATTCCTTGTGCATTATTTTTTAATTCTTTAGTAATTTCTTCTAAAGACCAATTAGGACTTTTTGCTATTGGTATATTTAAAAGATCATTCAATTTAGATGGTTTTCTTTCTATTAATTTTTTTTGTTTGGCAAATACATCTACCTCATGATAATGCAAAGAGTGAAGTGCTGCTGCAGTAGGAGAGGGAACCCATGCACAATTAGCTCCTGACATAGGATGTGCAATTTTTTGTTTCATCATTTCATTCATCAAATCCGGAGCTGGATACATACCTTTGCCTATCTGGCACTTACCAGAGAAACCACATGCGAGTCCAACATCTACATTGTTATTTTCATAAGCCTTGATCCATTTTGATGATTTCATCTCAGCTTTTTTTATCATTGGACCAAATTCCATTGATGTGTGAATTTCATCTCCAGTTCTATCTAAAAATCCAGTGTTAATAAAAAATACTCTATTTTTTAGTACCCTAATACACTCTTTTAAATTAACAGATGTTCTTCTTTCTTCATCCATTATTCCACAAAGGATTTGATATTTTTTTAAATTTAAAACTTTTTCAACTTTTTCAAAAATTAAATTTGTAAACCTGCACTCATCCGGTCCATGCATTTTAGGTTTAACTATATAAATAGAATTAACTCTAGAATTTCCTTTTTTTTTAAAATCATGTAGACATGCAAGAGAGGTTATAAAAGCGTCCATTATTCCTTCAGGACATTCAGATCCATCTTTTAAAAGTATAGCTGGATTTGTCATAAGATGACCAACATTTCTATTTAAAAGTAAAGATCTACCATGCAATTTAAATTTTTTTCCTTTGATGGAAACATAATCTCGATCTGAATTTAATTTTCTTAAAATTTTTTTTCCATTTTTTACAAATTCCTCCTTCAGGTCGCCTTTCATCAAACCAAGCCAATTTCTATATCCCTGAACTTTATCTTCAGCATCTACTGCAGCCACGCTGTCCTCATGATCACAAATTGTTGATATTGCTGATTCTAAAATTATATCATGTATTTTTATTTTATCTTGATTACCATCTGGATTATTAATTTCCATTTTACCACTTTGGTCAAACAAAATATCTATATGGAGATTATTATTTATAAATAAAAGAGAGCTTAATTTATTTTTTTTTTTTTTATAACCTACGAATTGATTGTAATCATTTAGTTTTAAATCTATTTTATTATTTATAACTTGTGGAATTTTCGTTAAATCTTTCCAGCTTTTCCCTTTTAAGGGCACGTACATATCTAATAAATTTCTAGCATACTCGATTACTTTTTTTCCTCTTATTGGATTATAAGTTTTTCCTTTTACTGCTCCTTGAGTTTCAGGAATTATATCTGTTCCATACAAACTATCGTATAAACTTACCCATCTTGCATTAGCTGCATTTAATAAAAATCTTGCATTTGAGACAGGACAAACCAGTTGAGGGCCACAAATACTTGATATCTCCCTATCTACATTTTTTGTTAATATTTTAAAATTTTTACCAGGTTTTATTAAATAATTTATTTTGCTTAAAAATTTTTTATACTCTTTTAAATTTAATTTTTTTCCTTTTTTATCTAAATGCCAAGAGTCAATTGTTTTTTGTAATTTCTCTCTTATATCTATTAACTTTTTATTCTTAAACGCAAGTTCATGTGCATATTTATCAAAACCTTTCCAAAATTTTTCCTTTTTAATTTTAGTTCCTGGTAACAATTCTTTATTAATAAATTTTGCTAAATTTTCTGAAACTGAGAGATTTACAATTTTAAGGTATTTTTTATTCATTTTAGTTCTATATAAAAGTTATTTTAGCATTAATATAACTTTTTGGCACCAAAACAGTTAATTTATAATAAATAAATATAATTTTTTACCATTTTCTTGCCTATTTTTGTTTTATAAAGCTATAAGAAAGAATGAAAAATTATTTAAATTTTGAAACAGAAATAAAAAATTTAGAAATTGAATTAGATAAGTTAAAGGATCCATATAATCAAGAAGGATTGACTGAAGTTGATACAAACAAGATTTCAAATTTGCAAAGTGAAATAGATGGTAAACTAAAGGATGTATATTCAAATTTAGACCCATGGCAAACAGCTTTAGTTGCAAGACATGAAGATAGACCAAAAGCTAAATTTTTTATCGATAATCTTTTTGAAGATTTTATATCTCTTTCAGGTGACAGATTTTATGGTGAAGATAAATCTGTAATTTGTGGTTTTGCAAAGTTCGAAAATAAATCTGTGCTAGTGATAGGTCAAGAGAAGGGAGAAGACTTAGAAAAACGAATAGAAAGAAATTTTGGAATGATGAAGCCAGAAGGTTATAGAAAATCAATCAGGCTAATGAAGCTCGCAAATAAATTTAAAATTCCAGTTATTTCATTTATAGATACTCCAGGCGCATATCCAGGAGTAGGAGCCGAAGAAAGAGGTCAAGCAGAAGCTATCGCTAAATCAATAGAATGCTGTATGGAGCTAACAGTACCAACAATTTCTATTATTATTGGAGAAGGAGGGTCAGGTGGTGCAATTGCACTTGCATCCTCAAGCAAGGTCATAATGTTAGAAAATTCAATTTATTCCGTAATATCACCAGAGGGATGTGCTACAATATTATGGAGAGATCCTAAAAAAACTTTAGAAGCTTCAAAAGCAATGAAATTATCAGCAAAAGATTTATTTGATCTAAAAATTATAGATGAAATAATTTCTGAGCCTCTAGGAGGAGCTCATAGAGATAAAGATTTAATTTTAGAAAATGTAAGACAGTCAATCAAAGTAAATTTGGAGTCTTTTATAAACATGGATAGAGATGAAATTTTATTACAAAGAAAAAATAAGTTTTTATCAATTGGAAGAGGCCGGGGTTTTGTTAGTAAATCAAATTTAAAAGATAATTTGTCTATGAAAAGTGGATTTATAGATAAAATTACAAACAATTTTTTAAAATATAAAAACTATTTTTTAATTTCCGCAACTATTGTTATATTAATAATATCTATTTATCTTTTATAAACTTCCACAACATCGTTTATATTTTTTTCCAGATCCACAAAAGCAAGGTTCGTTTCTACTCATTTTTTTTCCAATATATTTAGGATCAACTTTTTTTGGTTCAACTTTAACTTCTTTTTCCTCACTTTTTTCTGCAATCGTAATATTTAGTAAAATTGTAATTAAATCAGATTTTAGTTTAAATAATAAATTTTCAAATAAAGTGAATGCTTCTTTTTTATATTCTATTAGCGGATCTCTATTTCCATAGGATCTTAATCCTATAACTCCTCTTAATTGTTCTAAATACTGGATATGAGATTTCCAGTTTTGGTCAATAAGTTGTAATAATATTCTTTTTTCTAGTTCTTGCGCTTGATTTTTACCCAGCTTTTCTTCTCTTTCAAATCTTTTCTTGGAAAATTTATCTTTAATTTCTTTTTCAAAACCTTCGTCTTTAAGTTCTAAAATTGGACTTAATTCTTTGTCTTCAAAAGATTTTCCTAAAATTGATTTTATTTGAACAGAGTATTCACTATTTTTATCTTTTGATAAATTTAATTTTTTTAACCCTATCAATTTAATGATAATTTCTTTTAGAAATTCATCTGAATACTCAAAAGCATTTTTAGCACTAATGATATTATTTCTTTGACCGAATATAACCTTTCTTTGGTCGTTAAGAACATTATCAAATTTTAATAAAGTTTTCCTAATATCAAAATTTCTTGCTTCAACTTTTTGTTGTGCTCGCTCTAGTGCTTTATTGATCCATGGATGATCAATACTTTCTCCATCTTTTAAACCCAATTTTTCAAGTATGTTATTCATCGACTCTGATCCAAAAATTCTCATTAAATCATCTTCAAGGCTTACAAAAAAAATTGAACTTCCTTCGTCACCTTGTCTTCCTGAACGGCCCCTTGCTTGATTATCAACTCTTCTACTTTCCATTCTTTCTGTTCCAATTACAAACAGACCACCTAGGGATTTAATCTCATCTTTTTCATTACTGGATTCCGGGCTTATTCCTCCTAATTTTATATCAACGCCTCTTCCGGATATACTTGTTGTTATAATTACAGAATTTTTTGTACCAGCATTAGCAATGATTTCTGCTTCTCTCTCATGATTTTTTGCATTTAATACAGTATGTTTTATACCTTCTTTTTTTAAAAGTTCTGAATAGTGTTCTGATTTATTTATATTTGCAGTAAATACTAATAAGGGTTGAGATTTTTTATTACATTCATTTATTTTTTTAATTATTGCCTCATCTTTTTCTTTTAATGACCTAAATATTTGATCATTCCAATCATTTCTTATCATTTCTTTATTCGTTGGAATTGAAATTACAGGAAGCTTATATATCTCAAAAAATTCTTCAGACTCTGTAGCCGCTGTTCCAGTACAACCAGAAATTTTTTTATAAAGTTTAAAATAGTTTTGATAAGTTATTGATGCAAGAGTTTGGTTTTCATTTTGTACTTCAACTCTTTCTTTTGCTTCAATACTTTGATGAAGTCCATCACCAAATCTTCTTCCAGGCAACTGTCTTCCTGTCTGTTCATCTATTATAATTACTTGTCCATCTTTAATAATATAATCTTTACCATTCACATACAAATGATTTGCTCTTAAGGCCTGATTAACATGGTGAACTAAATGTAAATTATTTGGATCATAAAAATTATTATTTTTTAAAACTCCTGCGCTAGATAAAATTTTTTCTATATTATCAATTCCTTGGTTTGTTAATAAAACATTTTTATCTTTTTCGTCAACCTCAAAGTCCTCTTGCTTTTTTAAATTTCGAATAAATTTGTCTATTGCTAAATATTGATTTGTTTTATCTTCTACACCTCCCGAAATAATTAAGGGCGTTCTAGCTTCATCAATTAAACAAGAGTCAATTTCATCTACTATTGCAAAGTTATGTCCTCTTTGAACCATAGATTCAAATGAAAATTTCATATTATCTCTAAGATAATCAAAACCTAACTCACTATTAGTTGCATAAGTAATATCACAATTGTAATTAATCTTTCTATCATCATCAGTTTGATCATTTGTAATGTATCCAGCTGTTAAACCTAAAAAGTTATAAATTCCCTTCATATTTTCACAGTCTCTTTTTGCCAAATAGTCATTAACTGTAATTATGTGTACACCTTTTTTTGTTAAAGCATTTAGATATGCAGCTAATGCAATAGTTAAAGTTTTTCCTTCTCCAGTTTTCATTTCAGCTATTTTATTTTCATGAAGAACAATTCCACCAATAATTTGAACATCAAAGTGGCGCTCTTTCGTTACTCTCCTTGAGGCTTCTCTTGCTAATGCAAAAGCTTCAGGCAGTATATTTTCTAAAGATGTTCCATTCTTAATTTTTTCTATAAATTCATTAGTTTTTAAAGGAAAATCTTTATCTTCTAATTTTAAAGTTTGTTCTTCTAATTCTTTAATCTTTATTGCTAATTTGTTTAATCTTTCTAGTTCTTTTTGATTACTAGATTTAAAAAACTTTGATAAAATATTAAGTGGATTAAGCATTAAATAAATATATTGTTATTAATTAAAATTTAAGGCTAATATAGTTATTAAATCAAATTTTTAAATAGTATGGCAATTAATTTAAATAATTTATTTAATTCATTGAGTAAAAACTCAAAAATGGGTGATTTTCAAGACCTAGATCATATTGATGGTTTATCGGTATCAACAACTTGTGCAAATTTATATTCAGAGAAGAGAGACGACCTTGTGATGTTTTATTTCAGAAAAGGAGCTACACATGCTTCTGTTTACACGCAATCAAAATTAATTTCAGAAAATATAAAGTGGAATTTAAAAATAAATAAAAAAAAAATAAAAGCCTTGCTAGTTAATACAAGAAACGCAAATGCTTTTACTGGTAAAGATGGCTTCAAAGGACTAAAAATATTAGCAGAAGATTTGTCTGAAGAGTTAACAAAAAAACAAAATGAAGATGAAGATAAGCCTAAAAAAATTGAACAAGATGAAATTCTATTTGCGTGTACAGGTACAATTGGAGAATCTTTTCCAACAGAAAAAATAAAAAAAAGTATTCCAGAACTAGTAAAAAAAATTAATTATACTCAAAATAAGTATATTTGGATGAAAGCAGCAACAGGTATATTAACAACAGATCTTAAGCCAAAGCTTGCAATGGAAGAATGTTATATAGGAAAAAAATTAGTAAAAGTTTATGGAATTGCTAAGGGATCTGGAATGATTTATCCTAATATGGCAACAACATTGGGATTTATTTTTACTGATGCAACAATTTCACAATCGATCCTAAGTCAACTGTTAAAGCATAATATACAAAAAACATTTAATGCTATTTCATGTGATGGTGATACAAGTACAAATGATATGGTATCTATTTTTGCAACTGGCGAGGTTGCAAATTTAAACTTAACCAGTTCAAAAGATAAGAAGTTGTCTGAATTTAATTCTGCTTTATTTAATGTTCTCCTAAACCTTTCAAAAAGAATAGCCGCAGACGGTGAAGGAGCTTCAAAATTTGTTACTATAAAAGTTAAAAACTGCAAGACAGAAGAAGAGGCAAAAAAAATATGTTTTTCAATTGCAAACTCTCCTTTAGTTAAAACTGCGATAGCCGGAGAAGATCCTAATTGGGGGAGAATAATTATGGCAATAGGAAAAGCCAATGTAAATTTAAATCCCAATAAATTGTTAATTAAAATTGGAAACATTTTAATTATTGAAAATGGTAAACTATGCTCATCTTATGATGAAAATGAAGCGGCAAAATATATGAAGGAAGAAAAAATAGATTTATTAGTTAATTTAAATTTGGGAAAAAAAGAGTTTTCAGCTTATACGATGGACTTAACTAAAAAATACATTGAAATAAATTCAGATTATAGGACTTAAATTATTGAAATATTTCAATTCATATCTAAATCGAAAATATGATTAAATACAAACTGTTATGTAAAAATTGCTCTGATAGCTTTGAAAGTTGGTTTGCATCTTCAAAAGAATTTGAGAGATTAAAAAAATCTAAGCTTTTGCAATGTTTAAATTGTAATTCAAATAAAATTGATAAATCTTTGATGGCACCATCAATTATTAATAAACAAAAAAAAAATAATAAAGATACTAAAAAGTTTTTAGAAATAAAAAATAAACTCAAAGAATATAAAAAATTTATTAAAAATAATTTTGATTATGTTGGTAATAATTTTGCTTACGAGGCAAGATCAATTCATTACAACAACAAAAAGAAACAAAAAGGGATTTATGGCAAAGCATCAATAAAAGAAGCTAAAGAACTATCAGAAGAAGGAATTGAAGTAGAGACTGTGCCATGGATAAACGATAAAGAAAATTAATTTTTTTTAAACTGAGCAATATAATTTACCGATTCATCTTTTGAAATAATCCATTGATTTTTTAATATATTAAAACTTACTCCATCTACTTTAATTAAATCCAAATTATTTCCCTTGTTTATATCAATTAGTTTTTCCGGCTCAACGAACTTATTCCAATCATGAGTCCCTATTGGAAGCCATTTTAAAATATATTCTGCACCAATTATAGCAAACAAATAAGATTTAATAGTTTTGTTTAAAGTTGCAATAAACATTAATCCATTTTTTTTTAATAACAAAGAACTTTTTTTTAAAAAGAAATTCAAATCATCTACATGTTCCACTATTTCCATATTTAGAATTACATCAAATTTTTTATTTAAATTAATCTTTTCTGGTGAAGAACACTTATAATTAATTTTTAAGTTATTTTTTTTTGAATGAAAACTTGCAACATCAATATTTTTTTTTGAAGCATCGATAGCAGTAACTTTTGCACCCAATCTACACATTGGTTCTGATAATAGCCCCCCTCCACATCCAATATCTAAAAGTTCAATATTTTTTAAAGGTTTTGATTTTAAGCTAATTTTAAAATGATCCATTATTGTTTTCTTAATATAATTTATTCTTAGAGGATTAAATTTATGCAAAGGCTTAAACTTTCCTTCTACATCCCACCATTCGTCAGCAATTCTTGAAAATTTTTGTATTTCTTTTTTATCTACAGTATTCATAAGTGATTGATAGTTGACATTACAATTAAGATGTATTTTATCAACATATTTATTTAAATAAAAAAATTGATCAATGAAAATTGTAGTATTAAAATTTGGAGGAACATCTGTTGGTTCAACAGATAGGATTAAAAAAGTTGCAAAAATAATTACTTCATATCTACCAAAAAGTTACAAAGTTATAGTAGTAACCTCAGCGATGAGTGGAGTAACAAATGAGCTAGTGAGAAAGTCAAAAGAAATTTCAAATAACTTTATTGCAGAAGAATATGATGTCTTAGTCTCAGCAGGAGAGCAAATGTCATGTTCATTAATATCAGGAAGGCTTAATCACCTAGGATATAAATCCAGGTCATGGCTTGGATGGCAAGTTCCTATTTTTACCAAAGGCAATCATGCTTCGGCTAGAATTAAAAATATATATAAAAAAAATATTATCAAATATCTAAAATCAGGAGGAATTCCTATAATTGCTGGATTTCAAGGAATAAATTCTAGTTCAAGAGTAACAACTATTGGAAGAGGAGGAACTGATGCCAGTGCTATTATGTTAGCTAGATTTTTTAAAGCTGAAAAATGTATAATTTATACAGATGTTGATGGCGTTTATACAACAGACCCAAATACAATTAGAAAAGCAAAAAAAATTAAAAAAATATCATACGAAGAAATGCTCGAAATGGCATCTTCAGGTTCAAAAGTTATGCAGCCACACTCAATCCAGGATGCAAGATTAAATAGAATAGATATTGAAGTTAGATCTTCTTTTAAAAAAGCTGCAGGAACAATAATTACTAAAAGAAAAAATATCTTAAGTAATAAAATAATTCGGGGTGTGTCTTTTACAAAAAATGATGCTAAAATCACATTAGTAGGTGTAAAAGACAAACCAGGTGTTGCAGCATCTATATTTGAGCCACTTTACAAAAATTCTATAAATGTAGACATGGTTGTACAAAATATATCTTCTAATGGCAAAGAAACTGATTTAACTTTTACTATAAAGTCTGATGATTTATCAAAAACTGAAAAATTAATAAAAAAAAACAAAAAGATTAATTTTAAAAAAATAATTGTTGATGACAAAGTATCCAAGGTTTCTATAATAGGTGTTGGAATGATTACTACACCGGGAGTAACATATAGAATGTTTAATGCACTAGCAAAAAAAAATATAAATATTATAGTAATTTCGACATCCGAAATAAAAATATCTGTACTCGTAAGTAGAAAAGATTTAAATAAAGCTATTAGTATTTTACATAAAGAATTTAATTTAGAGAACTAAATCAAAATAAGATGAGTATTAGACCGTTTAGAGATATAAAGCGAAGAGTCACCAAAGTAATAAATGTAGGAAAAGTAAAAATTGGTGGGGACAATCCTATTTCTGTTCAGTCAATGACAAATACTTTGACTAGAGATGTAAAAAATACTTTAAAACAAATTAATAATATTTCCGAAGTTGGTGGAGATATTGTAAGAGTTTCTTGTCCAGATGAAGAGTCTACTAATGCACTAAAAGAAATTACAAAATACTCAACCATCCCAATAGTTGCTGATATTCATTTTCATTATAAAAGGGCGATTGAAGCAGCAGAAAATGGCGCAGACTGTTTAAGAATAAATCCTGGTAATATTGGTGAAAAAGATAAAATTGCACAAGTTATTTCAGCAGCAAAAGATAATAATTGTTCAATAAGAATTGGAGTAAATTCTGGGTCTTTAGAAAAAGATATTTTAGAAAAGTATAAAGAACCATGTCCAGAAGCATTAGTTGAGAGTGCAATTAGAAATATTAAAATTTTGGAGGATTTAAATTTTTTCAATTTTAAAATAAGCGTTAAATCTTCTGACGTATTTTTGTCAGTAAAAGCTTATAGGGAACTTTCGAAAGTTACAGATTATCCACTCCATTTAGGTATTACTGAGGCAGGAAGCTTCGTTCCAGGAAGTATAAAATCTTCTATAGGATTAGGTAATTTATTAATGGATGGTATAGGTGATACTATTAGAATATCACTCTCAGATGATCCAGTTGAAGAAATTAAGGTTGGTAATGAAATTTTAAAATCTTTAAATTTACGAAATAGAGGTGTAAAGATCATATCTTGTCCCTCATGTGCTAGACAAGGTTTTCAGGTTATAGATACTGTTAAAATTTTAGAGGAAAAGCTATCCCATATAAAAACTCCAATAACTCTTTCAATAATAGGATGTGTTGTAAATGGACCTGGTGAGGCTGCTCAAACAGATATTGGTATTACAGGTGGAGGTAAAGATAGTAGTATGCTTTATTTAAAAGGCTTACAAACTGAAAAAATAAATAATCAAGAAATTGTTTCAAAGATAGTTAATCTGGTTGAAAAAAAAGCTATTGAAATTGAAAATAATAAGCAATGATTCCATTAAAAAAAGCTGAAGAGTTAGTCCAAAAACATAAAAATCTTGAAAATGATTTGTCTTCAGGGAATCTTGATAATAAATTATTTGCCTCTAAATCAAAAGAGTATTCCGATCTTAATGAAATAATAAGTAATGTAAAAAAATATTTAGATTTTGAAAAAAATAAAAAAGATCTAGAAAAAATTATTAATGATATTTCTAGCGATAAAGAAATTAAAGAAATGGCCGAAATAGAACTAGGTGAACTGATTAAAAACAATGATTTTAATGAAAAAAAAATAAAATTATTTTTACTTCCAAAGGATGACGCTGATGCAAAAAATGCAATAATTGAAATTAGAGCTGGTACTGGGGGATTAGAAGCAAGCTTATTTGCGTCAGACTTATTTAAAATGTATGAAAAAGTTTGTCATAAAAAAAAATGGACTTTGGAGATAATAAGTATTTCTAAAAGTGAAGCAGGAGGCTTAAAGGAAGTTATAGCCAATATTAAGGGTAAAAATATTTACTCTCTTCTTAAGTATGAGAGTGGAGTACATCGTGTTCAAAGAGTTCCAGACACAGAAACTCAGGGAAGAGTTCATACTTCAGCAGCAACAGTTGCAGTTTTACCAGAAGCAGAAGAGGTAGATGTAAAAATTGAAGAGAAAGATTTAAGAATAGATGTATTTAGAAGTAGTGGACCTGGAGGGCAAAGTGTAAATACTACAGACTCTGCTGTTAGAATAACTCACATACCTTCTGGAATTGTAGTAAGCCAACAAGATGAAAAGTCTCAAATAAGAAATAAAGAGAAAGGACTTAAAATTCTTAGATCGAGAATTTATGAACTCGAAAGACAAAAGATTGACGAAGAAAGATCCAAAGATAGGCGAAATAAAATTGGAACAGGTGACAGATCTGAAAGAATAAGAACTTATAATTTTCCTCAAGGCAGAGTAACAGACCATAGGATTAATCTTACTCTGCATAAGCTTGAAGAATTTTTGGAAGGAGAAATTTTTGAAGATTTAATCGAAAATTTAACCTTACAAGCTCAAGAACAAGAATTACAAAATTTAAATTAATATGAATTATCAAGAAGCGCTTACCAAAGGAACAAAAATATTAAAATCAAATAAAATAAAATCATTTATATTAGATAGCGAAATACTATTGGCTTCTTCTCTAAAATTAGATAGGAGCAGGTTGTTATTAAACTTAAATAATAATATTAAAAAAAACCAAAAAGAAATTTTTTTTAATTTTATAAATAGAAGAAAAAAGAATGAACCTGTTGCATATATATTAGGCTTTAAAGAGTTTTGGAAAAATAATTTTAAAATTAATAAATCTGTTTTAATACCAAGGCCCGATACTGAGATATTAGTTGATCAAGTCTTAAAAGAAATAAAGAAAAATGAGACAAAACAAATCTTAGATATTGGAACAGGCTCAGGATGTATAATTTTATCAGTTTTAAATGAGAGAAAAAATAGTTTTGGATATGGTATCGATATATCAAAAAAAGCAATAAACTTGGCAAAAAACAATGCAAAAATACAACACATTAGTAATAGAATTAAATTTTTACACTCAAATATTGACAATTATTATTTTGGTAAATATGATTTAATTGTATCTAACCCTCCATACATAAAATTATCAGATATAAGTGTTTTGGATAAAGATATAAAGTTTTTTGAACCTAATTTAGCTTTAAACGGAGGGGTTGATGGATTTTCAAAAATTAGGAAAGTAATAAAAAAAAGTTCTATATTGATTAAAAAAAAAGGTAAACTAATTTTGGAAATTGGATTTAATCAAGAAATTAATACTAAAAATATTTTAAAAAAAAATGGTTTTTATATAAATAGAATTGTTAAAGACTTCTCTGGAATTAATAGATGTATTGTGTCAACAAAATTGTAATTAAATAGTAAATATGAAAAATTATAAAAATAATTATAGAAGGAATAGATATAAAAATCATGTAGATAGAAATCATCAAAAAAATGGGAATGGCTCAGCCTTAATTAATGATCTTCATAATGGATCAAACTTCCAAAGAAAAAATCATGGAAGAAATAATCATAATGCATCAAAATTAATCGAAAAATATTCAAATTTAGCAAGAGAAGCCTTGTCTAATGGAGATAAAATTTTATCAGAAAATTACTTTCAACATGCAGAACATTTTATAAGAGTTCTAGTAGAAAAAGAAAATTCTTTAAATAAAAATCAAATTTTAAAGGATTCAAAATCTAATATAGAAAGTAATAATCAAGAAAAAGCTGATGAAAATCAAAATAATTTAGAAAGCAATAAGACTAATTCAGCTTAAAATAAAATTTATTGAGAGTTAATTAATTCAGATTTTAAGACATTTAATTTTATTTTTCTTAGTTCAAATAATTTTCTTTCTTTTTTTTTTAAAATTTTTCCAGAAGGTAGCTTAAGCTTTTGTGAATTTACTCTTTTACCATTAACTATTACTTCATAGTGCAGATGAGGACCTGTAGACATTCCAGTTGACCCAACATATCCAATAATTTGCCCCTGTCTAACTTTAACTCCCTCTTTTATGCCTCTGGCAAATTTTGACATATGAGCATAAACAGTTGTGTAAGTTGAATTATGTTTTATTTTTACACAGTTGCCTCCTCCTCCACACCATCTAGCTCTTATTATTTTTCCATCTCCCGAAGCCATTATCGGAGTACCTTTTGGTGCAGCAAAATCAGTTCCTCTATGCATTTTATTAAATCCTAATATTGGATGTTTTCTCATTCCATAACTTGATGAAAGTCTTGCACCATTTATTGGTGTTTTCATTAGACTTTTTTTTACACTTTTTCCATATTCATCAAAATGTTCAAATCCATCTTTTGTTTTAAATAAGTACAAACTATTGTCTTTTCCTTGCAGAATTAAATTTGCATACAAAATATTTCCAGTATCTAAAATTTGTCCTTTAGAACCACTAAAAGTTTCATAAACAATTTGAAATAAATCATTTTTCCATATATCTCTTTGAAAATCTATTTGAAATCCATAAATTCTTGCAAAATCAATGATAACATTTGGAGGCACATTTACATTAGTAGCACTTGCATATAAACTATTTTTAATTTGAGCTTCTTTATATACAGTAATTTTTTTTAAATTTTTTTCTATTTCTTTGTATTTAAAAGTATCTGAATTTCTATTCAGTCTTGAAAAAACTACATGTTTTAATTTTGATTTTTCAAATATTATTTCTAAAACCTTTACTGGTTTTGTGTTATCTAATTTAAATTCAATTTTTTGCCCTTCATATAATTTATTTATAGATTTATATTTAGATAAATTACTATTTATAATTTTAATTTCACCTTTTGGTAAATTTGCTGTATCTAGAATTTTTTTAAAAGTATCACCTTTTTTAATTTGAAAGCTTTTATAACTAAACTTTGGATTTAAATTATTAATAATTGATCTAGTTGTTTTTTTTAAATAAGTGTTTTCAAAAAAATTTAAAAACTTCTCTTTTTGATTTTCTTTATTTATTGAATAAAAATTTGTGGATAGAATTGATATAAAAACTATTAAAATTAACATTACAAAGCTAAGATTGTTTTTTATCAGTTTATTAATTTTAATTTTTAGCATCGACTAGAAATAGCAAAAAATCATTGTTTTTTGTATGTTTTTTGACTTTTTTTTTATATCTAATTACTTGATTTCCTTTTAATTTATACTATAAGCGTCTCTCTCAACGTAGAAAAGTTGTTAATTATTAGGCTTTTTAGCCTAATTAGCTATTTTATTTGTAAAAATTTAAGAAGAGAAGTGTGGACGGTTAAGGTTACCAAAATTTGTCGTACACACTTCAAACATATATAAATTTTATTCTTAGAATTTATATTGAAGCTAGTGTGCGCCGTTTTTAAACTTGAGAGTTTGATCATGGCTCAGAACGTACGCTGGCGGCACGCCTTATACATGCAAGTCGAACGAAGTAGCAATACTTAGTGGCAGACGGGTGAGTAACATGTGGGTATCTTCCCTTTGGTGAGGAATAACACGAGGAAACTTGTGCTAATACCTCATAAGTCTTTACGGAGAAAGCTTTATGCGCCAATGGATGAGCCCGCACTAGATTAGTTTGTTGGTGGGGTAATGGCTTACCAAGACGGTGATCTATAGCTGATCTGAGAGGATGATCAGCCACATTGGAACTGAGACACGGTCCAAACTCCTACGGGAGGCAGCAGTAGGGAATATTGCACAATGGAGGAAACTCTGATGCAGCGATGCCGCGTGAGTGAAGAAGGCCTTTGGGTTGTAAAGCTCTTTCGTCGGGGAAGAAAATGACTGTACCCGAATAAGAAGGTCCGGCTAACTTCGTGCCAGCAGCCGCGGTAATACGAAGGGACCTAGCGTAGTTCGGAATTACTGGGCTTAAAGAGTTCGTAGGTGGTTAAAATAGTTGGTGGTGAAATCCCAGAGCTTAACTCTGGAACTGCCATCAAAACTTTTTAGCTAGAGTATGATAGAGGAAAGCAGAATTTCTAGTGTAGAGGTGAAATTCGTAGATATTAGAAAGAATACCAATTGCGAAGGCAGCTTTCTGGATCATTACTGACACTGAGGAACGAAAGCATGGGTAGCGAAGAGGATTAGATACCCTCGTAGTCCATGCCGTAAACGATGTGTGTTAGACGTTGGAAATTTATTTTCAGTGTCGCAGCGAAAGCATTAAACACACCGCCTGGGGAGTACGACCGCAAGGTTAAAACTCAAATGAATTGACGGGGACCCGCACAAGTAGTGGAGCATGTGGTTTAATTCGAAGATACGCGCAGAACCTTACCAACACTTGACATGTTCGTCGCGACTCTAAGAGATTAGAGTTTTCGGTTCGGCCGGACGAAACACAGGTGCTGCATGGCTGTCGTCAGCTCGTGTCGTGAGATGTTGGGTTAAGTCCCGCAACGAGCGCAACCCTCACTTTTAGTTGCCACCATTTAGTTGGGCACTCTGAAAGAACTGCCAGTGATAAGCTGGAGGAAGGTGGGGATGACGTCAAGTCCTCATGGCCCTTACGTGTTGGGCTACACACGTGCTACAATGGCATTTACAATAGGAAGCAAGATGGCGACATCAAGCAAATCCTAAAAAAATGCCTCAGTTCGGATTGTACTCTGCAACTCGAGTACATGAAGCTGGAATTACTAGTAATCGCGGATCAGCGCGCCGCGGTGAATACGTTCCCGGGTCTTGTACACACCGCCCGTCACACCATGGGAGTTGGTTCTACCTTAAGGCAAAGCTTAAAAACTTTGACCACGGTATAGTCAGCGACTGGGGTGAAGTCGTAACAAGGTAGCCGTAGGGGAACCTGCGGCTGGATTACCTCCTTTCTAAGGATGATTAGGGATTATTTCTTAATCTAAATATTTAACAGGTTAATGTTAACCGTCCTCATTTCTCTTCTTAAAGTAGTGTTTCTCTTTTCTGCATAAGGGCCGGTAGCTCAGTTGGTTAGAGCACACCCTTGATAAGGGTGGGGTCGAAAGTTCGAGTCTTTCTCGGCCCACCAAATTAATGGGGGATTAGCTCAGCTGGGAGAGCGCCTGATTTGCATTCAGGAGGTCAGCGGTTCGATCCCGCTATCCTCCACCAAGAAACACTTAGCTATTTTATTTGTGAATATTTTTTTATATTATCAATATCTATATCCGATTGTTCGAATAGATGAACAATCATGAATGTTCGAATAGATGAACATTTTAAAAAAATTTGATTCAACACAGAATTTTTTTCTGTGCATAAATCAAGCGTTTAAGGGCGTGTGGCGGATGCCTTGGCACTGAAAGCCGATGAAGGACGTGGTATACTGCGATAAGTTACGGGGAGCTGTATGCAAGTTTTGATCCGTAAATTTCCGAATGGGGAAACCCACCACTTTATGTGGTACTTTAAATTGAATTCATAGATTTAAAGAGACAACCCGGAGAACTGAAACATCTAAGTAACCGGAGGAAAAGAAATCAATTGAGATTCCGTTAGTAGTGGCGAGCGAAAGCGGAATAGGCCTGTAGATTTGTTAAAAAAATTTGAATAGTTTGGAAAAGCTAACCATAGAGGGTGATAGTCCCGTATAAGTAATGTTTAATAAATTTCTTGAGTAAAGCGGGACACGTGAAATCCTGCTCGAATATAGGGGGACCACCCTCTAAGCCTAAATACTCTTCAGTGACCGATAGTGAACTAGTACCGTGAGGGAAAGGTGAAAAGAACCCCTATTAGGGGAGTGAAATAGAACCTGAAACCGCATGCCTACAATCAGTCGAAGCTCTTTTTAGAGTGACGGCGTACCTTTTGTATAATGGGTCAGTGACTTAATTTATAAAGCAAGCTTAAGCCATCTAGGTGTAGGCGTAGCGAAAGCAAGTCTTAATAGGGCGATTAGTTTTATGAATTAGACCCGAAAACGAATGAGCTTACCATGAGCAGGTTGAACGCAAGGTAACACTTGCCGGAGGACCGAACCAGTTGACGTTGAAAAGTCTTTGGATGACTTGTGGTAAGGGGTGAAAGGCCAACCAAATTCGTAGATAGCTGGTTTTCCGCGAAAACTATTTAGGTAGTGCGATGAGTAAATATATGTTTAGAGGTAGAGCACTAAATGGGCTAGGGGGAAGAGATTCTTACCAAACCTAATAAAACTCCGAATGCTAAACATAGTTCCTCATCAGACAGACTGTGGGTGCTAAGGTCCATGGTCGAGAGGGAAAGAGCCCAGACCACCAGATAAGGTCCCAAAATTGTAATTAAGTGTGAAAGGATGTGGAAATTCCTTAACAGCCGGGAGGTTGGCTTAGAAGCAGCCATCCTTTAAAGATAGCGTAACAGCTCACCGGTCTAATAGAGTTTCTGCGCCGAAGATGTAACGGGGCTAAAATTACATACCGAATCTGTGGGTTTATAAAACTTTCGAGTTTTATAAGCGGTAGCGGAACGTTCTGTAAGCCTGTGAAGGGATACCCGCGAGGGATCCTGGAGGTATCAGAAGTGCGAATGCTGACATGAGTAACGATAAACGAAGTGAAAAACTTCGTCGCCGAAAATCCAAGGGTTTCTGCGCAAGGTTAATCCGCGCAGAGTTAGTCGGCACCTAAGGCGAGGGCGAAAGCCGTAGTCGATGGAAATAAGGTTAATATTCCTTAACCAGATGGTAGTGACGGATTTTGTAAGTTGTAAGTTCTTAATGGATTGAACTTGCCGCGAAGAAGTCCCAGGAAATAGCTCCATCATTAGACCGTACCCTAAACCGACACAGGTGGATTAATAGAGTATATTTAGGCGCTTGAGAGAATGATGTTGAAGGAACTCGGCAAAATGCTTCTGTAACTTCGGAATAAAGAAGACCTTTTTTTGGGCAACCATTAAGAGGTGGCACAAGCCAGGGAGAAGCGACTGTTTATCAAAAACACAGGGCTCTGCTAACACGTAAGTGGATGTATAGGGTCTGACGCCTGCCCGGTGCTGGAAGGTTAATGCGATGGGTGCAAGCTCATTTCTGAAGCCCCAGTAAACGGCGGCCGTAACTATAACGGTCCTAAGGTAGCGAAATTCCTTGTCGGGTAAGTTCCGACCTGCATGAATGGCGTAACGATTTCTCCGCTGTCTCCAACATCAACTCAGTGAAATTGAATTCTCCGTGAAGATGCGGAGTTCGCGTAGTTAGACGGAAAGACCCCGTGCACCTTTACTGCAACTTTACATTGGTGTTAGGAAAAACATATTTAGCATAGGAGGGAGACATTGAAGCAGAAGCGTCAGCTTTTGTGGAGTCACCAGTGAAATACCTCTTTTGTTTTTCTTGGCATCTAACTGATTACCGTTATCCGGTATCAAGACATTGTATGGTGGGTAGTTTGACTGGGGCGGTCGCCTCCCAAATAGTAACGGAGGCGTGCGAAGGTAAGCTCAGAACGGTCAGAAATCGTTCGTAGAGTGCAATGGCATAAGCTTGCCTGACTGTGAGACTGACAAGTCGAGCAGAGTCGAAAGACGGTCATAGTGATCCGGTGGTTCTGAGTGGAAGGGCCATCGCTCAACGGATAAAAGGTACGCCGGGGATAACAGGCTGATACTGCCCAAGAGCTCATATCGACGGCAGTGTTTGGCACCTCGATGTCGGCTCATCACATCCTGGGGCTGGAGCAGGTCCCAAGGGTTTGGCTGTTCGCCAATTAAAGTGGTACGTGAGCTGGGTTCAGAACGTCGTGAGACAGTTCGGTCCCTATCTGCTATGCGTGTAGAAGAATTGAGAGGAGCTGTCCCTAGTACGAGAGGACCGGGATGGACGTACCACTGGTGGACCGGTTGTAGCGCCAGCTGCAGTGCCGGGTAGCTAAGTACGGACGAGATAACTGCTGAAAGCATCTAAGCGGGAAACTCACCTCAAAACTAGTTCTTCCTATAGAGCCGTGGTAGACCACCACGTTGATAGGCTGGGTGTGGAAGTGCGGTAACGCATGTAGCTGACCAGTACTAATAGCTCAATTGGCTTGATTTATGCACTGAAAAAAATTTTTTTAAAAAAAAGTTGATTTAAACTCTTGGATAAATTTTAAATAATACTTTTGAATTATTTTTAAACAAATAAGGTTTTTTTTTATAAAGGTTAATTACTTTCTTAAAGTTAAAAAAAATATTTGGGTAAAAATAATTGTATATATTTCTTATAGTTATTAGGTCTACAGGATAATCAATAGTTAACCTTAAAAAATTGTAATTTTTGTAAAATTTAGTTTTTATAGTATCAGAGCTCATTTCTCTATAAATGAATGGCATAACATGCTCCCTATCAAATTTTGATTTAGCTTTTTTATTCGCTATTTCGAGAGATCTAAAATCACAAATCGAAAAACTTATGCCCAAAGGGTAAGTTTTGCTTTGATAATTATTTAATATTTTAAACTTTTTACTTTTATAAACTTTTAAATGTTCATCGATAAGATCTGAGCTTATTAATGGACAATCAGATGTAATTCTTATTATAATTTTTGCTTTATGTTTTTTTGCAGCTTGAAAGTATCTTTCAAGAACATTTTTTTCACTACCTCTGAAAACAGATATTTTTTTATTAATAAGAAAATCATTTAATTCATCATCTTTTTTAGTATTTGGAATAGCTACAATAATTTTATCTATTAACTTAGATTTTTTTAACCTCTTATATATTATCTCAATTATTTTTTGACCATTTATTTCCTTCATAATTTTATTAGGAAATCTACTAGACCCCAACCTTGCCTGAATGATACAAACTATTTTCATATTACTTTTTTAATAACTTTATTAAATTCTTCTGATAATTTAAAAAAATATTTTTTACTGAACATTTTATATGAATTTAATGAAACCAATTTTAAAATATTTTTATTTTTAAATATATATTCTAATTTAATTTTATTATTTTGAATTTCAAAATTTTTGTAATCACCAAGGTACAATATTTTTTTTTTTTTATTTAAATTTATGGCTGTATTGATTTGATTATCCGCTGTCGTTATAACAATTGAAGGCAATCCAAGAAATAATCTTTCTAATAGATTTACACCTCCAGAACCAATAGCCAGGTCTGAATTAATTATTAAATTTAAAACCTTTTTATTAGAAATATCATAATAATATTTAATATTTTTTTTATTTTTGCATAGTGCAATTATTCTGTTTTTATCTTTTGAATATTTACCAATAATACAATTCATTTTAATATTTGAAAATTTTTCTAAAATTTTTAATAATTTAAGTGTTTCAGAATTTGGCTCTGCATTTCCAAAAAAAATAAAAATTTTTCTAAATTTTTTTCTAAGCTTAGCTTTAAATTTATTTTTATAA
This sequence comes from uncultured Pelagibacteraceae bacterium, assembly GCA_902560685.1. Classification (GTDB taxonomy): domain Bacteria; phylum Pseudomonadota; class Alphaproteobacteria; order Pelagibacterales; family Pelagibacteraceae; genus Pelagibacter. Next base: position 87,234 of record CACEMT010000001.1, read on the forward strand.
AAAAACTTATTTAATAATAAATATTTTTCACCAATCAAAAGTTTAGTATTTGGATGTAATTTTTTTATGTATTTTTTTTGATAAGAATTTAAAAAATTATTATTTATTAAAACATCACAATTATGTTTTCTCCAATAATAGTCGTCAATAATTATTAGAACTTTTACAAGCTTTCTTAATTTTTTCTCAAGCGCAATATTTATTTGATATGAGTCAATTATTAAGTACTGAATATTATATTTTATTATTTTTAATTTATATTTTAAATATAATTTCTTATTATGTTTGGTCGAAATTATATTTTTATTTATTAATATATTTTTTACTTTTTTTGTTTTTTTTAAATTAATTCTTGATGATGAGAAAAAATAAAAATTTCTCTTATTATTTTTTATTTGAGAAATTAAATTTAAACATCTTGAAATATGACCGCTGCCAATATCTGATGATTCATTCGAGATTATTCCGATATTTTCATTGAATGAGTATTTTTTTAATAATAATCTTTTTTCCATTATATTTTATATAGGGGTTTGGATAAGGGTCAGATAACATTCGTAATTTATTTATTAAATAAAATTTTGATTTATTTCTTAATTCGCTAACTGTTATCTCACTTTGAGATGGTTCTCGTCTTTTATAATAAGTAGATTTTTTGTGGTTCTGTTTTCTAATTTTTATATTTTTTTTTAATAAAATATTATTTGTCCCCTCAGTACCTAGCTTTACAATTCTTTTAAAAATATTTTCTAAAGTTCCATCTAAAGAAAATTTTTTTTGAAAATAAATATCTCCACCATCAATTACCTCATTTATTTTAAATATTGTAACTGCTGACGATTTCATTCCTCTGATTATTTGATTTTGTATTGGGCTTCCACCTCTATATTTTGGCAACTTTGATGGATGAAGCATCAAACAATTATAATTTTTATATATTGAACTTTTTATTATCCAGCTCCATCCATAAAAAAGTATTATATCGGGAGAGGTTTTTTTTATTTTCTTTATTAGACCTTGTTTTTTCTTATGAAGAAAAAAAATATTTTTTTTATTTTTTTTTAAATTTTTATAAATTTCTTTTGCCCAGTCTCTATATCCTACACACAAAACTTTCATTTTGAAAATAATCTAATTATTTTAAATGCTTCTGCATATTTATTAAAAGATTGAATTCCTCTATATTTTGCTAAAGATTTTAAACCATCAATGCTCCTTGAGTGAGGAAATTTTTTTATTTCAGAAATATAAATTTTTAAAGCACTTATTTTTGTACTTATTTCTTTTTCTATATTAATAAATAAGTTCGGTTCGAATATTTTACTATATTTCCATTCAGTTGAACTTAGAATTTCAAATGATAAAAGTCCTTTAATCTTATTTTCTTTTTTAGTTGGTCTAGAACTCTGCAAACATCCTTGAAAAATTGTTCTGTGGTCCATATTTACATCAAAATCTGAATGTGTAATCAATATTTCAGGTTTAAATCTTTCTATTTCTCTCTCAATTAAATTTGAAATTTTAGTTATTGGTAAAGAATTTAATTTTCCACACTCTAAATTATAAAATGTATAATCTTTTACACCTAATTTTTTCAAAGCCTTAATACCCATCTTTGTTCTTTGATAAATTAGTTTTAAAATTTTATTTTTATTTTTTTGATGGTTTTTAAATCTACACGAACTTCCCTCAGCAATAAAAACTACTTTTATTTTTTTTCCTAACTTGGATAGTTTATTTATTGTCCCTCCACATCCTAATGTTTCATCATCTGGATGAGCAACAACGATTAAAAATTTTTTGTATTTTTCTAACATTATTTAATTACAATATAATCTTCTATATACAAATAATCTAATTTACTAGATTTAAAAGCTCGTAATGCATCGCTAGGAGTACAAACAATTGGTTCTTCATGAACATTAAAACTAGTATTTATTAAATTTGGTATTTTTGAAATTTTAAAGTACTCATTTAATATATTGTATATTTTTAAATTATCATATTTAGATATTAGTTGAGGTCTCGCGGTTCTATCCACGTGTACTGCAGCAGGCGATTTCTTGTAAGCTTCAATCGTACACTTTGCTGTAGCTGTCATATATTTTAATGCCATTATTTTACTATCTACATTTTTGTACATTTTTTTTAAATATTTTTTAATTGTTATTGGTGCAAATGGCATAAATTCTGTTCTTTTTAGTTTTTTATTAAGCCAATCATTTACTGATTTATTACATGCATTAACCAATATACTTCTATTTCCCAAGGCCCTCGGGCCAAATTCCATTCTTCCCTGAAAGCACGCTACAACTGCACCGTCATGTAATTTTTGTGCAATAAATTTTTCTGGTTTAGAAATTTTTATAAACTTAAATTTATCTTTTTTTAGTAAATTAAAAATTTCTGAATTTGAATATTTAGGTCCCAAATACATATTATTAATTTTTTTTGGTACATAATTTTTTTTTTTATAATAAGTAAGCAAAGCACAACCTACTGATAATCCTCCATCTCCCATATTAGGATAAACAAAAATTTTTTTAATATTTTTTAATTCAGAAATTTTTTGATTAATTTTTACATTGGCAAAAACACCACCTGCCAATGCAAGCCTACTATTATACGGTATATTATCTCTTATAAATTCTATGATAACTTCTTCCAGTCTTTTCTGTGCAGCTGCCGCTATGTCTCTAGCATTAAATTTTTTTTTTAATAATTTTAGATTTGGGTTATTGTATTTTGGCAAATATATACCTTTTTCAAAGTTTCCTTTAAATGATTTATTAATTTTATCGTATGAAATCATTTTAGAAATATAAGAATATGCTTTTTTATAATCCCCAAATGCTGCAAGTCCTAATATTTTCCCTTCATGCCTATGTGGTTTAAAACCTAATAGCTTAGTTATACTTCCATAAAAATATCCCAGAGAGTCAATAGTGTTTGATCTTGAAATTTCAATTAATTTTCCATTAATAGATTTATATAATTTTGATGAACTATTATCTCCCCATCCATCAATAGTAAGTGTATAGCAAGAATTCCAGCCAGAAGAAAAATATGCACTAGCAGCATGAGCCTCATGATGATCATACACTTCTACTTTTTTATATTTTTTTTTTATAGAATTTACATTTCTAAATACTCTTTTATTAGCCTTAACTTCATGTTTAAATCTTTGATGTAAATGTTTTATTTGGCTTTTCTTTTTTTGTTTATCTAAATTTGAATATAAAATTTCTTTTTCTTTAGTTTTAAAGTGACTTATGTTTGGCACATCTTTATTTAACGATGATAAACCGTGCGTGCTAAAAATATTAATATCCTTAATTTTATTTTTCGTTTCTTTTAAAACAAAGTCTATTGCTTTATATGGGTTTCCCCACCAATTTTTTATTCTATTAAGTCTTTCTTGACTTATTGCATATTTTACTTTTCCATTTTCAATTAGACAAACTGAAGACTCTGATAAAAAACCAATTCCTATTATTTTCATTTATACTCACTAACTAAATTTTTTATAGCTTCTTGAGATGTGATCATTTTTTCACCAATTTTTTTTTCAATTTTTTTTACATTAAGCCCTAAGTTTTTGCTTCTTCTTGTACTTAGTATGTCGCAGCTAGTCGTTTTGTAATATATTTTTTTTTTAACTAACTTAGAAACATAAATAGCAAATTGTTTTTTTGAAATCATATTTTTTGAGCCGAGGTTATACACTCCAATAGCGTTTAATAAAGATAATTTTACTATATATTTTGCACACGTAGACACATCAAGGGTTGATGTGTACATATCAGAAAATAAATTTATAGTTCTTTCTTTTTTAATACTTTTTATTAACCAATCAATAAATGAGTTTTTTTTCTTTCCAGTAAAATTAGTTCTTATAATTAAATAATTTTTTTGATTTTTTAGAGAATTTTCTGATTTTATTTTTAAAATTGCATACTTATTCGCACCAGCAATCCTATCTTCTTCCTTGTTAAGTTTATGTTTTTTTTGGTTATAAACTTGATCTGTTGAAATTTGGACAAGTTTAAAACTGTGTAATTTTGACAATAATGATAAATATTTTACCAAGTTTAGATTAATCAACTTGGCTTCTTTATAATTTTTTTCACAGAAATCTATATTAACTTTTGCTACGCAATTAATAACTACTTCAAATTCATTTTTTGAAAAAAAATATTTTAATTTTTCAAAGTTTTTTAGATCTAAATTATAATCCGAATTACTTCTGGCTATTTTTTTATGGCTTATTTTATTTTTCCTTAGATATTTAATTATGTTGGATCCAAGAAGCCCTTTAGAACCAATTATAAGAAACTTATATTTTTTCATTATTGGAAATTAAAATTTAATATCCTTTAACTTTACTGGAAGACCTTTTTTTACTTTTTTCTTTAACTTTTTACCTAAAATTTTTTCAAAGTAAGAAAGATTTAATCCTGTCCCAGGCCTTATTGATTGTATATTTTTTAAGCTAATTTTTTCATTTTTTTCTATATTTTTAGAATAAAAAATCGACCTTGTTATAGTTTTTAATTTATTTTTTAATATTTTTTTTTTATTTATATTTTCTTTTCCAAGCATAATCTCTGCATCTCTAATCTTTTGAATTAGTGATTTTAATTTTTCTGGAGTGTAAGAAAAACTTTTGTCTGGGGATTTTATATTTTTATTTAATATAAAATGTTTTTCTATAACTTTTGCACCCAAACTAACAGAGATTAGGCTAGCTAAATCCGTATCACTATGATCAGAATATCCGACTATAGGTGTATATTTTTTTAATTTATTTATGTGTAATAAATTTAATTCTGATTTTTTAGCAGGATAACTTGATATACAATTTAAAAGGATTATATTGTAATTTTGCTCTTTCTTACATATATCAATAGCTTTTTTAATATTCACATCGTCTGCAATACCAGTACTTATAATTATTGGTTTTTTTGTTTTAGCTATTTTTTTTATGAGTCTTAAATCCTCTATTTCTGGAGAAGCAATTTTATATAAAGGGCAATTTAGTTTTTCAAGCAAGTCAACTGCAGTAAGATCGAATGGAGCAGAGAAACATAAAATTTTATTTTTTTTTGCAAATTTAAAAATTTCTTTATGCCACTTGAATGGAGTTTCTGCTTTTTTATACAAGTTAAAAAGTCTTTCTCCTTTCCAAATTGAGTTATCATCAATTAAAAAATGTTTATTTTTTATATCCATAGTCATAGTTTCAGCTTGATAAGTTTGGATTTTGACCGCATCGGCACCTACTTCTTTTGCTTTAAGCATTGTTTTTTTCAAAATATTAAGATTACCAGAATGATTTGCTGAGATTTCAGCTACCACAAAACATTTATTATTGTTTGATATGTTTATATTATTTAATAGCTTTATTTTTTTTTTGACCATCTGTTAAAAGTTTTTAAGCTTTATACTAGTATATTTTTAATCGCTCAATAGTTGAACTTAATTGTGTTCAAATAATGAACAGCTATTTAGCCAATTTATGTATAATAATTAAGTAAAATGAAACAAATATATATAATTTAAAACGTATAGTGTTAAAAAAGATAATATTTTCAAATCTAAATTAGATATGGTCTATGATCCATATTTATATTCTTTAGTTTTGTTAAAAGTAATTAAAAAAAATAAAAAAAATATCAATCAAAAACCAAGTAAAGAAAAATAAAAAAAATATTATGTTATACGCCCAATTCTTAAACATATATCCAAATTTTTAAAATATTAATTAGTTTTTTATAAAACCTTATAAATTAAATGGTAAGCTCTAAACAAACACAAATATTTACTTAAAATATTGTATCAAATTAATTTTCTTGACTAACTTATTTAGAGCGTTATTTTGTTCAAAAAATGAACAATATAAATCCATATAAATGAATGGTACTATTTTAATTACTGGTGGCACAGGTTCTTTCGGTAGAGCATTTATAAAATATTTATTAAAAAATAATTATTTTAAAAAAATAATAATTTTAAGTAGAGATGAGTTAAAGCAACATGAATTGAAAAATGATGAGATATTTAAAAAATATTTAAAAAAATTAAGATTTTTTGTTGGGGACATAAGAGATAAAGAGAGATTGATAAACGCTTTTGATAAAGTTGATTTTGTTATTCATGCTGCAGCTTTAAAACAAGTAGATACAGCTGAGTATAATCCTTTTGAATTTATTAAGACCAACATCCAAGGTACTGAAAATGTTATTCAAGCAGCTGCAGCAAACTCAGTAAAAAAAGTTATAGCTCTTTCTACTGATAAAGCTGTATCTCCAATAAACCTTTACGGAGCTACAAAACTCTGTGCTGATAAATTAATTATCGCAGCAAACAATATTTTTGGAAGGAAGAATATTTCCTTTTCTATAGTGAGATATGGAAATGTTATGAGTAGCAGAGGATCGGTAATTCCAGTATTTAAAAAAAGTGTTGAGGAAGGTAAAAGCTTTATGATTACAAGTCCAAAAATGACTAGATTTAATATAACTTTAGAAAACTGTATAAAGACTGTTCTTTGGACTTTACAAAATTCAAGTGGTGGAGAAATTGTAATTAGAAAATCACCATCTTATAAAATTATTGATCTGGCTCGCGCTATATCAAATAAAAATAAATTTAAAGTGATTGGTATAAGACCTGGGGAAAAAGTCCACGAAGAATTGATATCAAAAAATGAAGATTACTTTATATTTGAAAAAAATGATTACTATATTTTGGTTAATAAAACTATGAAAAATAATTTAAATAAAATCAAATTAAAAATGAAACTAAAAAAATCCATTAAACCTTTTAGCTACAATTCTGAGACAAATAAATTTTTTTTAAGTGTAAAACAAATTAGCGACCTATTAAAAAAAACTTAAAAATTGATTTTTAAGTATGAAAACTAAAATCTGTATAGCTGATTATGGCTGTGGAAATACTAAGTCTATATTTAATGCTATTAAATATTTGGGTTATAAAACTATAGTCTCAGGCAACAATAGAGATATTTCAGAGAGTTCTCATTTAATTCTACCAGGTGTTGGCTCTTTTTCTAATGCGATAGATAAAATTAAATTAAATTTAGATTTAAAGTTTCTAAAAAAAAATATTTTTGAAAATAATAAACCAATTTTAGGAATTTGTGTCGGCATGCAGGCCTTGGGCACCTATGGTTTTGAATTCAAAAAATGTAAGGGTTTGAATTGGATAGAAGGAAAGGTTACTAAAATGAAGAATAATCCAAATATATTACCTCAAATTGGATGGAACAATTTAAATATTATTTCAAAAAATAATAAATTATTTGAGAATATAGATGAGAAAGATTTTTTTTATTTTGTGCATAGTTTTAAATTTAATCCAAAAAATAAAAAGGAAATTTTAGCCAACACTAAATATAACGAAATATTTTCAAGTGTTATACTAAAAAAGAATATAATTGGTGTTCAATTTCATCCTGAAAAAAGCCAAATATCAGGACTTAAGTTGTTAAAAAATTTTATAGAGAATTTTAAATGAAAAATAAAAGAATTATTCCAATTTTTTTGTTAAATGAGTTTAAACTAGTACAGAGTCGAAATTTCGACCATTTTGAACCAATAGGAAATCCATTAATAACATTAAAACGTTTTAGTGAATGGATGGTGGATGAATTGATATATTTAAATATTACAAGAACAAAAAATGCAACTCACGAAAGGTCTGAAGTAAAAAAATTTATTAAACTAATACAGCAGATTTCAAAATATAATTTTATTCCTATTACTATTGGAGGTAAAATAAATAATATTAATTTAATTTATAATTATCTTAAAAATGGGGCAGATAAAATAGCAATTAACAGTCATGCTTTTAAAGACAAAAAATTTATAAATAAAGCTGCCAAAGAGTTTGGCTCACAATGTATTGTAGTTTCAATAGATGTAAAAAAAATTGGAAATAAATATATGGTTTTTAAAAATAATGGTCAAATAAATACAAATCTAACTCTTGAATATTGGGTAAATGAAGTTCAATCCGAAGGTGCAGGTGAAATTTTAATAAATTCTATTGATAGAGATGGAACAAAAAAAGGTTATGATTTTAAAATTTTAAATTCAATAAAAAATAAAATTAAAGTCCCATTAATTTTCTGTGGTGGTGTTGGACACTGGAATGATTTTAAACTAGGTTTAAAAAAAAAGGAAATAGATGCAGTTGCTGCTTCAAATATATTTCATCATTTTGATCAAAGTGATTATTTAGCCAAAGATTACTTGAAAAAAAATAATATACAAAATATAAGACCACCTAGTTTTTTTGAATTTAAATGAAAATTATAAATCAAAAGCCAATGAAATATTGCAAGGGATGTACGTACCCAGAAATTGCAGTTAACATAAAATTTGATGACAAAGGATATTCTTCTACTTATAAGTCTTTTCATGCCTGGCAAAATATTTCTAATAAAGAATGGAAAAAAAGAAAAAAGATTTTTGAAAAAATAGTTTTAAATATAAAAAAAAATAATAAATCAAATTACGATTGTATAATTGCTGTTAGTGGAGGAAAAGATAGTTATTACCAAACACATATAATTAAAGAGTATGGACTTAAGCCATTATTAATAACATATAATGGGAATAATTATCTTCCAGATGGAGAATATAACCGTGAGAGAATGAAAAAAGTTTTTGATGTTGACCACTTAATGATTTCTCCAAGCCAAGACTCACTAATTAAACTTAACAGAATTGGATTTAATAAAGTAGGTGATATGAATTGGCACAACCATACTGGAATTTATAGTGTACCAATCCAATATGCAGTTAGATTTAAAATACCCTATGTTATTTATGGCGAACCCCCTTGGGAAATATCTGGGATGCATAAACCAGATGATTTCACAGAATTTACTAACAAAATAAGAGTTGAATTTGCTATGAGAGGAAATGAGTGGGATCAATTTATCAAAAATAATAATGAAGGCTTAAACGCTAAAGACATGAATTGGGCAAAATATCCTTCAGACCGAGAAATAATTGAAAATGGTGTAAGAGGTTTATTTATAGGCAATTATTTTAAATGGGATCCAAATAAAAATACTAAATTAATTATTAAAAAATATGGATGGAGACCATCAAAAAAAAAATTTGAGAGAACATATAGAAAAATTTCTAATTTAGATGATATTTACGAAAATGGAGTTCATGATTACCTAAAATTTGTTAAATTTGGATATGGCAGAACTACTGATCATACGAGCAAAGATATTCTTACAGGTTATATGAGTCGAGATAAAGGTGTAAGACTTGTGAAAAAACTTGATCATATTATTCCTTCAGACCTTAAGATCTGGTTAAATTATGTTGGAATGAAAGATGAAGAATTTTGGAAGAAAGCTGATACTTTTAGATCTAAAAACGTTTGGTGGGTAAAAAATAACCAATGGTTTAAAGATAATATTTGGGGAGTTCCGTCAGCTTATGGAAAAGTTCATTTGTCAAAAAAAGATAAACAAAAATATGAAATCTAAATCAAATAAGCTCACAGAAGAACAAATTAGACCTAAGTTATTAAAAAAAAAAATTAAAAAAAATTTTTATCATGATCTCAAATATCTGGTTTCAAGAAAAAAAAGTTTTGAAAAGGTAAGTTGTCCCGGATGTCAAAATAAGAATAATAAAAAATATTTGGAAAAAAATAAAATTAATTATTTAATTTGTCCTAAATGTAAAACTTTTTTTGTTTCACCAAGACCTCCTGAAAAATTATTAGAAGAATTCTATAAACAATCAAAGGTTTATGAATTTTTTAATAATTATATCTTCCCACAGACAGAAAAAATAAGATCAAAAAAAATTGCAAAACCTAGAGTAGATAATATTTTAAAATTATCAAAAAAGTATAAACTTTTAAAACCTTCTATATTAGAAGTAGGCCCAGGTTATGGAACATTCTGTAGTTTGGCAAATAGAACTAAGTTTTTTTCATCAGTAGATGCAGTTGAGCCATCTCCAGAAGGAGCAGATAACTGCAGAAAAAAAAGAATTAATGTTTATGAGGAAACTATTGAGAATTTAAAAATTAAAAAGAAATTTGATATCGTGGTAAATTTTGAGGTAATAGAGCATTTATTTTCACCAAAAAAATTCATTTTATCAATGAAGAAATTTTTAAAAAAAAAAGGATTTATGATCTTAACTTGTCCGAACGGCATGGGATTTGATATACAGATTTTAAAAGAAAAATCTGATTCCATAGATCATGAACATTTAAACTATTTTAATCCTCTTTCTATCGAAAAATTATTTGAATCTTGTAATTTTAAAATTTTGGAAATTTTTACTCCAGGACAACTTGATGTAGATCTTGTAAGAAATAAAATTTTAGATAAAAAATTTAATTTAGATAGTAATTTTTTTTTAAATGATATTATTATTGATAATTATGATACAAAAGGCAATGAATTTCAAAAGTATTTAATAAATAATAGGCTTTCATCTAATATGTGGGTAGTAGCTCAAAAAAAATAATTTTATTCTTTTTCTATAGAATAAACTTGAGGATAAACTTTTGAAATCTTTATTTTTTCATTTATATTTAATTGTTTTTGGTACTCATTTAGAGTTTCACCAATTTCATTTTTATCAAGACTAGCAAATTTTTTTTTTAATAAAATTGATAATGTTTTATTTTGTTTTGTGAAAATTTTTCTATAAAGAAACCTAATGTAGTAATAAATATTTAAAAAAATAGAACTAAAAAAACCTGAAAATTTATCTTTAGAATCAAATGAATAAAGCTTATCTCCAACTTGTGAATTTGAATTTAATGAATCTATAAAATATTTTACACTGCATTGGTCCTTTTCAAAATTATGAATAGATTGTCTTGCTAAATTATCAACATAATTTTTATCAATATTGAAATCATTTTTATCAATTAAATAATTTATTAATTCACTATCATTTTTAATATTACAACTCATCAATTTAGGAAGCTTAAATTCAACTCTTTCATCTTCATACACTTTATAATTTGCTGAAATTTTATTTAACAGATAACCCTCAACGCTTGTAGTACAATTAGAACTTATGCATTTTTTTGCTGCAATAATCCAACTACATGTACTTTTATCGTCGATAACTACTTCTATATTTTTTTTATCTTTTGAAAAATTAGTCCATGTTTCAGAATATTCTCCTGGATGAGGTCGAATTATAATTTTTTTACTTGGGTTATCATTCGAAAAAGAGCTTAAAAAATTTTTAATATGTTTTAAATTTTCTTTTTGAAATTTCAGATATGGTCTAGCATATTCTACTTTTAAACTATCTGGTTTATGACCATTTTTTATTAGAGACTCAATATAATCCTCGTTATCCATAATTAATTGCATATTATTTGCTTTCGTAAACATAGTATTTACTAAAAAAAATTCTCCATATTTTTCTTTTATTACTTCTGCCTCTTTAAAATATTTTTCTGATAAGGGTTTTTTTAAAATATCAATTCTAGCATTTCCAACTTTAAATATTTTATTTTTTTGTGTCGGAAATTTATTAATTAACGCTTGATAGTCATTTTCTCCCCAACAAAAAAAAATATCTATATTTTCTAAACATGGAGGATAAATTCTTTCTGTGTATTCTTCTCTAGAAAAAAACATCATTCCTTCCTCATCTAAAGATCCAACTATAAAACCAAGTTTTTTATATTCTTTAATTTGCTTAAAATTGTTAATACCAATACTTTTAAAAATTATAATTCCTTTTCTGATTCTTTTTCTATTATCAAAAATTTTAGGCTTAGCTGCTATGACTGTTGAAAAATTAGATAAAGAAGCTTTAAGTGCAAAATATATTCTTGAATCTAACTCTCTTTTTTTATTCTCCATCAATAGGTAAATCCTAGGTTTAATTTTTTTCATTATATTTTTTTGAAAACTATGTGATACATTCCACTCAAAATCTCACTGGAAGAAACTCTTGGATAATTTTTTCTAATATTAGGCCAAAAATTATTTATAGATTTTGTGAAATTTAAAATTTTTTTAAAGTATCTAGGTTTCTCAGAAGATACATAAATAGGATAAAAATTATTTTTTAATGCTATTTCACACATGTCAGATACAGAATATCTTGGATAAGCCAAACCTTTAAAGAAGAAATTATTCATTTCTTTTGATCTTGAGGAATAGAATTTTTTAGTGAATTTTTTATATTCTTTATCATTTAACAACACATGACCCCAAGGTATCCCAATACTTGAAAATCTATGAGCTCCTAAATATGAAAAGAATGATCTATGTTTGAAATATAATACAGATCCATTTTTAGATACTTTATTAATATTTTTAAATACAAGTTCCCAGTTGGGTATATGCTCTATTGCTTTACAATATATAATGTCAAATTTTTCGTTTAATAAACCCAATTTATGTGCATCAATTTTAATTTTTTTAAATTCTTTTTTTTTATTATTTTTTTTTAATTTTATATCTGGTGGTATAAATGAGAAATTTTCTAAATTTATAAACTTTTTATATTTTTTAAAAAAAAAATTTTTCTTATCTGAATTTTTATTTATAAAGTTTATAATTTGCTTTAAATTTTCACTAGTTTTGTTTGGCTGCCAGCTAGAAACATGCTCATTTTCCTCATAAGGATCTACACCGATTGCAGATGAGATATTAGTATAATTTAAAAATAGTTGTGGAATTAATGCATTACCCGTTCCTATGTCCAAAAATTTTTTATTTTTTGTTTCTATATTTAATGAATATAATAAACCGAGAATTTGATGTAGTTGTAACAAAACTCTTCCAAAGTATCTTTTTGTAAGCTTTCCTCCTTCAGGAGAAGGCTCCCAATATTTCGTACCTTTTGATGTAGGTGTAAGCATTGGTAAAAGAAACTTTTTTTCATTTATTTCAAGTTTAGAATTAAATTTATTCTTAAAGTATTTTTTTTTCATTTGATAGCAAGCCATCCTTCAAAACATAAGAATTTCATTATACTAATTATATCCTTAAAACCTGCTCTTTTTAAAAGTTCTAAATTAGCTTTACTACTAAATGGCTCCATTACTCCTTTTAAACTTTTTGACTTTGCAATAATTTCTTCTGGCGAGTAGCCTTGATCAATTTTATAATCTTGATAAATCTGAGAAATTATATCTTGAAATCTAGCATCCGGCGCTCTTACTTTTTCAAATAAGATGAAAGCGCCACCCCAATCTAAAGCTCTATAAATTTTATTAAATATTTTTTGTCTTTTTGAAGGATGTATAAATTGAATAGTATAAAATGAACTAATTAATGCACTATTTTTTAATTTCAAATTATCAATATTAGAATTAATTATCTGAACATTTTTATTTTTTGAATTTCTTTGTTTGGCAATCTTGCACATATCTTTGATTTCATCTATTCCAATAAATTTAATTTTCTTATAATTATTATTTCTTCTACATACTTTGCTTAAAAAAGTACCTGTTGAACAACCCAAGTCATAAGAGTTTCCCTTTTCAGTTAAAAAGAAATCTGAAGTTTTTAATGCGACTTCATGAGACCATTCGTATAAAGGAACAGATTTAGAAATATGTTTATCAAAATTTTTTGCAGTTTTTCCAGAAAATTTCCATTGTGCATTTTTTGATATTATATTATCACCAGAATATATTTTATAATTTCTTTTCTTCATATCTTAATTCTTTCTATTAATTTTTTATTTTTTGAACATAAAAAATACATTTCAGGTGTATAAAAGCTTTTATCAATTAAATTTGTAATATCAAAAGTATATATTTTTTTTTTATTAAGAAATTTTAAAAATTCCCTGCTAAAAGAGAATAAATGTTGTTTTTCCAACTTCTTATCAATATGACAATACACAACCACATATTTACTTGAATTTAAAGCAAAGTTTAAAATTTTATTTGGTTCAAAGGTATGATCTAAAGTATGAAATATTCCAAAAAGATCAAATTTTGTTTTAATCTTTTTAAAATTAAAATTTATTATTTCCATTTCTAAAAGTTCAGAACCAAGAGATTTACTATTTACAGATTTATAATTATCATTTTGGCCCCAGCAAAGACTAGAATTATCAACAAAAAGATATTTGTTAATTTTTTTTTTTATTAAAAAATTTTTTTTTAAATTTTTACAATTTGACAAAAATTTTTTTGCTTTTTGGGAACGTAATTTTATTTTCAGAGCATTATTTCCAGCAATTTGTCTTGATGATAAGTAATCTAAAGTATTTTTTAAAACTTTTTTATAAAATGATAAATTTCTTTCGTATTCTCTTTCAAAAAGATTAATCATAAGTCCCATAAATGGGCTATTAAATTCTGCATAATTCTTAATTTTTATATTTTTATTTAATATTTCAAATAATTTTCCATGATTAGGTACTTTTCCTTTTTGAAAAAAATTAATTAGATTTGACCAGCTCCGATTATGCTGTCCATAAATGTTTGAATAAATTTTTCTAGCATAGTTTTCTGAAAACCATGGATTATTTTGATAATTTTTACAATTTTTGCATCTATAAACTTTTAATTGCTCGAGTTTTTTTTTCGATATTTCTAGATCATTCTGTATTGCTTCAGTGTAAAAGTTGTATTTTGAGTATTGGGTTTTTTCTTTTACTAAGCTTGAGCTGTTGCAATAAATACATTTATTATACTTTTTAAATAACATAATAATTATCTTTTTTTATAAATTAAAGTAATCATATTTCCAAAAAAAGCCGGACTTATTGATTTTGACTTGATACCTTTTCTTTGTCTTTTTATTTCTAAAACAATTTCGTTTATATCTTTTTCAAAATTTTCATAAGGAGTTTTTAAGTAAAAAGAATGTGATCCTACTTTCGTAAATTTTTTATTTAAGAATAGACTATCAATATGATTTTCACTTAAATGTAATATATGAGATTCAGGCCTATGTTGTGTCCAGCGTTCTTTAAAAATTTTTGCTGATACACAATTCAAATCTGGAGTTGCAGATATAAAAATATAACCTTCTTTTTTGAGGATTTTTTGAGCATTGAATATATATTTTTTTGGATTTTCTACATGCTCTACAACGCCTCTCATAATGATTAAATCAAATTTTTTTTTTAAATTTAAATTATCATCGAAGTTTCCATAATACATTTTATGTTTTTTCTTTGCTATAAGGTAAGAATCTTCGCTCACTTCTACACCATATGTTTTTTTATTGTATTTCTTAAACAAATCTAAAAAAAATCCTCCTCCACAGCCAACATCTAAAACATTTTTAATATTGTTAAAGTTTTCAACTACACTTTTTAAATAATTTAATTCTTGTTTATACATAATTGATCTTTGTTTAACTTTAATATTTCTTTTTTGATGAACATTGGTGGCATAATTTTTATAATATAAATTTTGAGCTTCAGTGCTTAATGGGTTTTTAATATATACCAAATGACATTTTGAACATTCTGCTGAGTAAAAATCTCTAACTTTATTACCCCATGGAAAGTATTTTTTTGAATTACAATATGGACAATAATTTACAATTCTTCTATTTTTAGTTCCACATCTTCTGCATTTTGTAGGATATTTTTTTCCCAATATATCCTTTTCAAAAATAAAAACTTTTGAATTACAATTTAAACAACCATTAACTTGTTTTTTTTTTATTTGCATAAATTTATACTTAGAAAACTTTAGTTCTTTTATTGAACATTTTGCTCTTCCCAATTAAAAATGTAATTACCATCTTTATCTTTGCTTGCAAATCTCCCTTGATAATAATCTCTATTTAATAACTCGACATCAGTCATATCTCTATTTTCAGATCCAAGAAGAATTTTATAATCTGAAATATTTTCATCAATATAATTTTTAATATTTTCTTTATTTGATTTACTTAATTCAACAATCTCTCTTAATTGTTTTGAATTAGCTGATACAGGCCCATCTTTAGTTTTATCTTTACCTAAAATTGTGAAGTGTTTTTCTAAAACATCTATACCTAAATAGAAAGAAACAGCAGCAACGATGTTTTTATTTATCTCTGGATTTGAATGGTCACTTACTCCTACATTAGACGAAAAATTTTTAAGATAATTTATCCTTGTTATGTTAGCAAATTCAATTGGTGTAGGATATATTGAAACACAATGAAGTAGTGAAAAACTTTTATTAGCTTTCTTTAAAATTTCAGAGGTTTTTTGAATTTCCCTATTAAATGTTGCTCCTGTAGATACAATAATATGGTTAAAATTTTTATTGGATATTTCTTTAATAAGTCTATGTGAAGCGCAGTCAAAACTAGAAATTTTCACTTCTTTAAAATATTTATTAACCATTTCAACTTTACCCAAAGAAAAAATCGTAGTTAATGGCTTAATATTATATTTTTTACAATATTCTATAAATTTAATATGATCAGTTTCACTTAAATCTAATTTTTTTAATCTATCATATTCGTTTTTATAAGGTCTTTTAATTACTTTAACTTTATTACCTTCTATAAGACCATCGTCAAATCTTTTTCTGTGCGTAAGTTCATCAGAGTGCAAAGATTGAATTTTAGCATAATCCGCACCTGCTTCGGATGCAGCGTGCACCATCTCTTCTAGAATTTTTATATCTCCATTATGATTTTGACAAAGCTCAGCTATAATTTTAGTCATTTGCTCCTTTATATTATTTTTGATATTTTATTTACTACTTGGTTTGCTCCATTATATTTAAAATTTTTATATAGTAATTTTTTATAAATTTTTTTGCTATCTTTTTTAATAAATAGGTTAAGTTTTTTACTGAAATTTCTGCCCCAATCATTGTTATTAATTAGACTAGCAAGTTTGTGCTTTGTACTAACTAATTTAAGATTCTCCCTAACCTCAGGATTATTTTTTTCATTAAAAAAAAGAGCAGGTTTTTTTAAAACCAAACACTCTGAAATAGTGTTAAAGCCCCCTCTAGCTATAACAATATCCGCACCAGCAAGTTTTTCATGCATATTTTTAAGTCCAGAAACAGGAACAATGTTATTTGATATAAAGATTTGGTCTTTAAAATTTTGCTTTAGATTATCTATGCACACATAAAATTGAATATTTTTAATCTTATTTAGAAAGGGGACAGTTTTATTTATAGAACTTGATAATGATCTTGTGCCATTATCCATGATCAAACACTTATTAAAATTATTCTTGCTAGTTTTCTTTGCAAATTCACCAACAATAAAATTAATTTTAGAAATTTTTTTATTATATTTGGTTAATATTTTATCTGGCGTAAAGGGTGGAAAAAAAAAATGATCACACTTTTTAAATGAATCCTCCATTTTTTTTAAATATTTAGAATTTACTTTGCATACGCTATTAAAAAACCAATCCCAAGTAAAATGGCACACACCAAAACTTGGTATATTAAACTCTTTTGATAAATCAAAAGCCTCAGGTACGCAATCTGAAATAATAAAGTCAAAATTTAAAAAATATTTTTTTACCTTTTTTTTCCAATTGATAATATTTTTTTCCCAATTATAAAAAATTATCCTTGTTTTTTTAATATTTAAAGACCCATCCTTTTTTTTTATAGTTCTTAAATTAGGTGAAATATTTAAATATTTAATATTATTTTCAAAAGTTTCTTTTAAGTAAAAAATATTTTTTGATGTAAATACTGTAATTAAAATAGAGGGATATTTTTTTACCAATTCTTTTATTATTGCTCTTTGTCTTACCATGTGTCCAAAACCTTCATCAGAAATAAATATTCCACATTGTAATCTTTTTTTCATGAATTTATTTTTCTATTATTTTTTTTACTCTTAAATATTCTTTCATATTATGAATATCTATATAGTTTGTTTTAAAAATACCTACCTTGGTACTCAAGGTTTTTTGAAAAACAGTTTTATAAGTCATAATTCTAAATGCACCATTTTGTAAATTATTTTTGTCAACAGCAAAAACTTCTTTTATTTTTTTATCTTTAAATATATTTTTAAAAAATCTTATCGCTTTATCTAAATCATTAGAAGTAATTTGTGGAGTATTTGCTTGTAAAGAAATTACAATCTTTGGAAAGTATTTTTCTTTATAAGATAAATACTTTGCAGCATGAACTATAGCATCATGTTTTTCCACATGATTTTTTGATAAATATTTTGGTCTTTTTATAAATTCAATTTTATTTTTTTGGCATAATTTTAAAATTTTTAAATTTTCTGAGCTAACAACTATTCTTGGTTTGTAAATGGACTTTTCAATTTTTTTTATAACATATAAAAACATTGGTTTATTTTTAATTTCTAAAATATTTTTATTTTTTAATCTTTTTGAACCGCCTCTAACAGGCACAATCACTAAAATTTTTTTAGATTTTTGAAACTTTGATAACATTCTCTATTTTTTTAACTCTTTTTTTAATTCATCATATTCTATCATTTTTCTTTTCATAAAATTAACTGTGAGTTTAGTCTTTAGGGCTATGCCCTTAGGTGTAAGCAAATATATATATTTTATTTTTTTTGGATTTTTTGCAAAATTTTTTATTTTTATAACACCTTTTTCTTTTAATTTTACTAAACAGTAATTTAATTTTCCTAGGCTCAATCCTAAATCAGTAGCCATTCTTCTTTGAGTAATGTCAGGATTTTTATGAATTTTCCTTAAAATATTCAAATCTTCTTGATTTTCAGTAGAGTTTTTATTTTTGATGTTCATTTTTTGAACAAATTTAACGTTCATAACTTGAACAGTCAAGTTAATTACATATAACATGATAAAATTAAAATATAATTAATGAGATTAATAAAAAAAATTTGGAGCACATTAGGTGCGTATAAAACTAAAACTATAATTTTTGGTTTGATATTAATTATAACTGCAATCTTTGAAACATTAGGAGTGGGTATAATTTATCAAATATTAAAAATTATTAGTGATGAAAATTTTATCCAAAATAATTTTTATTTTATTTATTTAAAAAATAATTTTAATTTAAATTATAACGAATTGTTGCTTACTATAGTTTCATTAGTATTAGTAATTTTTATTATAAAAAATTCTTTAATAGTTTATTTTGCAAGATGGCAACAGGGTTTTTTAAATTTATTTGATATTTATTTATCAGATAAACTTTTTTCTTATTATATAAACCAACCATTTGAAAGATATCTTAAACATAACTCTTCTATTTATGTAAGAAATCTTACTTATGAAATGTCAAATTTTAAAGGAGCGTTACAACATTACATGAACTTAGTAACCGAAGGAATAATTTTAATATTTATTTCGAGCTTTTTAATTTATATTAATCCAATTGCTACTTTAGTAATTTTTTTTATTTTATTTGCTTTTTCATCATTTTATTTTTTTGGACCATTAAATAAATTTTTAAAAAAATGGAGTAAAGAAAGACTAGATTTTTCCGATAAATATACCAAACATCTTATTCAAGGCTTAGAGTCTGTTAAGGAAATTAGAGTTTATCAGTCTGAGGATGAGGCAAGATCAAATCATTATAATGCAAAAAAAAAGGTAAACGATCTGATGAGACACCTTGTAGTTTTGAATGTTATTCCAAGAAATTTATTTGAAATAATTACAATATTAATTTTAAGTTCTTGTATTATTTATTACTCTGTCAATGGTGAAAATCTAATTGAAATAATTCCTTTGGTTGGAGTTTATTTGGCTGCAGCATATAAAATTCTTCCATCAATGGTAAAAATTTTAAATTCAATAAACTCTCTTAAATTTTTTCACGCTTCTATAGATCATATTTTTAATGAACTTAAAGAACAAAAAAAAATTTATTTAAAGAAAACTAATAAAGATAAAATTGACTCTTTTAAAAGTTTAATATTTAAAAATGTAAATTTTAAATATTCTAGTTCAAATAAAAAAATATTAAATAATTTTTCATTAAATCTTAAAAAGGGAGATATTATTGGTATTAAAGGAGAAAGCGGATCAGGAAAAAGTACATTAATTAATTTAATGCTTGGATTGCTAAAACCGACAAATGGTAGAATTTTACTTAATGGAAAAAATTTACAAATGAATAACAGAGGATGGCTAAAAATTGTAAGCTATGTACCTCAAAATATTTATATTACCGATGATAATATTTATAAAAATATCGGTTTTGGAAAAAAAATATATGAAATTAATAAGCTGAAGGTTATTGCACTTTTGAAAAAACTTAAAATATATAAAGATATTAAATCAAAAGGTTTTACAAAAAATGTAGGTCAAAGAGGATCTTTTTTTTCAGGAGGTCAAGCACAAAGGATTGTATTGGCTAGAGCATTGTATAAAGATCCCGATGTAATTTTTTTTGATGAAGCCACAAGTAGCCTGGATAAACAAAATGAACAAAATGTTGTTAAATTAATACTGAAATTAAAGCGAAAAAAGACCTTAGTCATATCCTCTCATAACGATGAATTATTAAATTTGTGCGATCGTGTTTTAAATTTGAATAAAGGGTTAATTAAAACAAATTAAATTATGAAAAAAATTATTTTTTTTCCTATTGAAATAAAATCAAGAGAACTTAGGCCAAGACTTTTAATGTCGTTATTTGCTTTGAAAAAAAATTACGCATGTTTTGTAGGAAGTAAACAAGGAATATTAAGAGCAACAAGACACTTCAGCCCTGGTACTTATTTTTATAAATCAATGAATCATACAGATTTAGATCATATAAAAAAAATTAAAAAATTAAAAAATAATTATTTCGTGATCGATGAAGAAGGAGGATTTCAATATTCAACTTCAAAACAACTTAATAAGTTTATAACGATTAGAAGTAGTAAAAAAAATGTAGAACTTATAGATAAATTTTTTTCTTGGGGAAAATTTGACTTTGAAGAGTGGAAAAAAAGATATAACTCAAATTCAAAAAAGTTTAAATTGTTAGGATCTCCAAGAATAGATTTTTGGAGGGATGAAATTATCACTAAAGTATATAAGGAGGAGTTAGATGAGATTCAAAACAAATTTAGTAAAGATATAGTTTTAGTTATAAGTTCATTTCTGACTTCGAAAAAAGAAGTAAAAAAATTTTTAAAAAATTATGATCATTGGTTTAAATTTAGAAATAAAAAAGAGAAAAGAAATGCAATAAAACAAGTAATGTCTGATTATAGATTTTTTAAAAATTACTTAAAAATGATTTCCCATATATCTAAAAATAATCCAAACTTAAATTTTGTAATAAGACCTCATCCAAATGAAAATATTAATGATTGGAAACAATCAATAAAAAAAATGCCAAAAAATGTTTATGTAGATAAAAGTTATGATGTTACTCCATGGATATATGTTTCAAAATATGTAATTCACAATTCTTCAGCCGTTGGCATGCAGACATCAGCTATGAAAAAAAATTTGATTACATATAGACCCAAAGGTTTTTTGTATGATAGAAATTTTACAAATAAGCTAGGACTGATTGTGAACAGTAAGTATAAGTTAGACAAAATTTTAAAATTAGAAATAAAAACTAATAAAATTAAGTTATCAAATTATAAAACACTTAAAAAAAGATTTTATAGCCTAGGAGAAAAAAGTTTTGTATCCAAAAAAATAATAGATGAAATTAATTATGCACATAATTTTAAATCAAATATAAATATTTCTAAATTTTTAATCTTATCTTTGAGTTATAAGATTAAAGATTTAATTTATTCTTTTTTCAATATATTTATAAAATCAAAAAAAAGACAACCGCATACTTCAAGAAGCTTTTTTGAAAAAATGTCCGGTGGTATAAAAAAAGGTGAAATAAGTTTATTTTTTAAATCAATGTCCAATTACGATCAAAAAATAAATTTATTAAAATTTTGTAAAAATTGTTTTCTTATATATAAGAAGGAATAACTATCAAAATTGAAATGAAAGATAAATATTTACAAAAAATAGAAAATGCTTTTTTAGAACATCTTTTAAAAATAAAAGATCCTCAAATTCTAGAATTTGGAGTAAGACATGGTCAATCGACCAAATTATTCATTGATATTTGTGAAAAAACAAATGGATTTTTATATTCTGTAGATATTGATAATTATGAAAATAAATTCTTGTCAAAAAAATGGAAATTTATTCATGGTAGAGATGATAATTATGAATTAGTTGAAAAATTTATACCAAAAAAATTAGATGTTGTATTTCTAGATAGTTTTCATAACGCGAACCATGTTGAAAAAATATTTTATCATTATTATCCAATGGTAAAACAAGATGGTATTTTTGTAATTGATGACATTAACTGGATGTTATATTCAAAAAATAACACTAGAGACAATTTTAATTCAGAAATAAATAATTATGAAACCTTTTTTAGAATTTTAGATATTTACAACTCAAATATTGAAAATTTTGACTTATCATTCGACTTTATCGGTTCAGGTATAGCTAAAATAAAAAAAATTACTAACAATCAATTATCAAAAAGAAAGAAAGTTATTTTAAGAAAAAATACAATTAAAAATATTATTAGAAAAATCTTACAAAAATAATTTATGAAAAGTTTGAAAGTGGTAAATATTAGTCCTGGCCTAAGCGGCGCCGGTTTAATTTCTGATTATTTATTGAACAGGAAAGATTTTACTAATCCTTTTAATTTAGAGGCTGAATTTAGATTATTACATGACCCGGGTGGTATTCATAATTTGTATAAAGGTTTGTATGAAAATTTTAGTGTAAATAATTCATCTTATTTTTTTAATGAGTTTGAAAAATATATTTTAAATTTAAAAAACCTTTCTTCAAAAATAAAAAATAAAAAAAAATATCATTACGATTCAGTTTTTTTTAATGAGGTTAAAAAATATGTAAGTGAAATAAGTTTAATAAGTTATTTTGGTCTACCAGAATATTTTAGAATTGGATTTGATTTTAATGATAAGCTCAAATGGAGAATACTAAGGATTAGCAAGTCATCTCAAGAGGTTAAATTTTGTAAAATGAGAATTCCAGTAGAAAAAGAAATCTTTTTAAAAAAAACAAGAATATTTTTAAACAAAGTTTTATTTATTTTATCAGGAAAGAAAAAAATAAACTATGTAATCGATCAAGGAGGAAATTTTTGGGATCCAATTAAATCTACACAGTATTTCGATAATAGAAAAATTGTTTTGGTTACAAGGGACCCAAGAAGTATTTTTTCAAGCATGAAAACAAGGAAATCTTTGGCATATCCTGGGCACGATATTAAAATTTTTTGTGAATGGTATAAAAATATAATGAAAAATTATACTAAAATAAAGGAAAGTAATATTTTAATAAAAATAAAATACGAAAACTTCATTTTAAATCATGAGAAAGAATCAAAAAAACTTCTTAAATTTCTTAATATAAAAAACTTGAAAAAAAAAAAATTTGATATAAGCAATTCAAAAAGTAATATTTTTAAAGCTAAAAATTACTTAACAAATAAAGAACTTAAATATATAGAAAAAAAACTAAAAAAATACTTACAATGGCCCAAAAAAATTTATATTTAATAAGACATGGAAAAGCTGCGATGGATGGATTTGATAGAGAAAGAGTTTTAGACTCGGATGGAATAATTCAAGCCACTTCACTTTGTAAAAAAATTAAAACTCAATTCAAAGATCAAAAAATAAGGATTATTTCAAGTCCCTTCAAAAGAGCGATGCAAACTATAGAAAAACTATCCCAAGATATGTCTGCCGATATTGAAAAAAGTCAATCATTAGAAGAGATAAATATTGGAAAAGATCAAAATTTATCTAAGCACCAAATAATTGAAAAAATGTGGAGTGATAAAAATTTCAAGGTTCAAAATGGCTCGTCACAATCAGAACATGTTGATAAAATAAAAGATGAATTTAATAAAATCTTAGATGATTTTTATAAAAATGATTACAATTTAATATTAATTTCTCATGGTAATTCAATTGGCATTATTTTAAAGTATTTTTTAGATACTGAATTTACATTTAATGACTGGAAAAAAATTAGCATGCCAGATATGTATTGCTTGAGTTTCAATGAGGAAAATAAGATTATTAATTTTAAAAGAGATATAGATGGTATAGAAAAAATATTTACTATTTAATTATGAAAGAAGTTAATTATGAAAGAAGAAATAAATAAAAAATACTTAAAAGAAAAACAGTATAAATCTACTAAATACCTGGAGGCAAGAATCAAGATTCACCAGTTTACAAAAAATAAGATTGGTTTTCATGAGTGGATTTTTAGTCAATATGATTTATCAGAATTTGAAAAAGAAAATAACGAAATTAAAATCTTAGATGTTGGGTGTGGAACCGGAGTATTTTGGAAAAAAAATATAAATAATTTTAAAAAATATAAGCTTGATATTACTTTTACAGACGCAACAGAAGCCATGGTTGAAAAGGAAAAAATAAATACTGCTGAATTAGATGCAAAAAAAAAATATGAGATAGCTGACATAGACAATTTAGAAAAGTATAAAAATCAATTTGACATAGTTTTTTGCCACAATGTTGTTTACCACGCAGGAGATAAAGAAAAGTCAATAAAAAATTTAAAAGACTGTCTAAATGATAAACCATCTTCTTTTTGTAGTATTACTACTAATAGCGAAAAACATATGTTAAATGTTTATGAAATAGGAAGAAATTTAGATAAAAATTTTCCAACAGATAGAATTATAGATTCTTTCACTGAAGAGATAGCTGATAAAATGTTGCCAAAATTTTTTAAAATTGAAAAAAAAATTGAAGAGGAAGAATTAAGAGTTACAGATTGGGAAATTTTAATGGGTTTTGTTGCATCAGGAGTTGAACCAAGAGGAATAAAATTAGTAGATAATTTTTGGGATGAATATAAAAAAATTTATGATCAAGAATTTAAAAAAAATGGGTATTTTAAAATTATAAAAAGGTCTCCATTATATATTTGTAAAAAAAATTAATCCACGAAATGATTTTATGGATAACCGGTATTTCAGGCTCGGGCAAAACAACACTTGGTAAATATTTTTTTAAAGATTTTAAAAAAAAACATAAAAATACTATATTTCTTGATGGAGATGAATTTAGATCCTTATTCAGTAACGATTTAAAATATACAATTAAAGATAGAGATAAGAATGCAGAGAGAATGACAGCTTTTGTTAAATACTTATCTAATCAGAGTATTAATCTTGTTATAAGTGCAAATATTACATCTCAAAAGTATAGAAATTGGTGTAAAAAAAATCTGAAAAATTTTGTTCAAATTTATATAAGGGCAAGCCTTAATTCGTTAAAAAACAGAGATTATAAAGGTTTATACAAAAAAGCACTAAGTGGAAAAATCAAAAATGTTGTAGGAGTTGATTTACCATTTAGGGATCCAAAAAAAATAGATCTTTTTTTAAGTAATGATGGATCTAAGAAAGAATTTTTAAAAAAAGTAGACATAATTAAGAAATTTTTAAGGAAAAATTTAATTAAGATTTATTAATTTATGTCCATAAATTTAGTTCATGTTTATAAATAAAGCACAAAATCTAAACTATTTAGAGAAATTTAAGATTAAAAATACAGGAATACCAAAATTTATTTATTTTAACGTTTTGGAATGGAAGAATAATAGACAACTCATAATTAAAAAAATAACAAAAAAATTAGATAATAAAATTTGTATAAGATCATCATTTTATAAAGAAGATTCAAGTAAAACCTCTCTTGCAGGTAAATTTGAGAGTTTTATAAATATTTCAAATAACAAAAAAAATATTACTAAAGCTGTAAATAATTTAATAAATCAATATCAAAGGTTCGATAAAAAAAAAAAATTTTTTTTTAAAAATTATTTACTAATACAAAATTTTGTTAAAAATTCTATTTGTAGCGGTGTAGTTACCAATTATACACTTGGAGATGGTGCACCATATTATTCTATAAATTATAACGATCAAACAAGTTCTACACTTTCAGTCACGTCTGGGGATAAGAATAGTTATAGAGTTTTACATGTTTCAAGAAATTCAAATAAAAATATTAGATCTATTAAATTTAAAAAAATCATAGATGCTATAAAAAAAATTGAAAAAATTTATAAATACAAGCCTCTGGATATAGAATTTGCACTAAATAAAAGTTTTAAAGTTTTTATTTTACAAATTAGACCTATCTCAACATCTTTTAAATGGAAAAAAATAAATGAAAAAAAATTTAACAATTTATTAAAACAAAATGAAAAAAAATTTAGAAAAATTTGTAAAAGAAATGTAAAATATGGAAAAAAAGGTATTTTTGGATTGATGCCAGACTGGAATCCTGCAGAGATTATTGGATTTCAGCCTAATATATTTTCTTATTCTTTATATAAATTTTTGGTAACCGATGAAATCTGGGCAATTGCTAGAGAGCAAATGGGATATAAAAAATTAAGAAAACCAAAACTAATGTATTCATTTACAGGGAAACCTTATATCGATCTAAGAATGTCTTATAATTCTTTACTCCCAAAAAATTTAAATAAGAGCATAGAACCAAAAATAACAAATTACTGGATAGATGAACTAATTAAAAAACCTTATCTTCACGATAAGATTGAATTTGAAATTACAGATAACTGTTACTATTTTGGTTTTGAAAAAAAAATAAATAAGAAATACAATTTTTTAAATAAAAAGGAAAAAAAAATATTTATTAATTCTCTTAAAATGTTAACAAATAATATTTTAGAAAATTATAAATCTAATTTTGAAGAAATGAAAAATGAAATTCTAGATTTAGAAAGATTTAGAGTTTCATCAATAAAGAGTTTTTTAAATAAAAAAGATAATATTAAACACTCAAAACAGTTATTAGAAAAATGCAAAATTTCTGGTTTGGTACCTTTTTCTAAACAAGCAAGAAATGCGTTTATATCAAAGAAGATTTTATCATCACTAGTTGATAATAATATATTATCTAAATCAAGTTATTTTAAAATTCTAAGTAAACTTAAAACTGTTTCCCATGATTTTATTTCTGATCAAAATAAACTTAAGGTAAATAAAATGAAAAAAAATGACTATGAAAATAAATACTTTCATTTAAGACCTAATACTTATGATCTTTTAAATAAGAGATATAACGAAAATATACTGGAGCATAAAATTCCAGAAGTGCAGCTTAATTTATTGTTAAACCATGATTTTAAAAATGTAGAAAGATTAATTACAAAGAAAGAATTTAGTAAATTAAATTTAATTTTAAAAAGAAAAAAAATTAAAACTGATGTAAATAATTTACTTTCTTTCTGCATAGGGTCTTTAAAACTAAGAGAAAATTACAAGTTTATTTTTTCAAGAAGTTTAAGTGATGGAATTCAATTGCTAAGGAACTATTCTAAAAAAAAAGGAATAATTGAACATTTTTCAAATGTCGATTTAGAAACTATTTTTAAAGTTAAAAACAGATCAGATTTATTAAATTTAAAGAGAAAATCTCACAATAATAAAGTTTTAAGTGAATATTTTAATTATGTAAAATTGCCATATCTTATAGTTTCAAATAATGATTTTTTTGTTTCGTCTATTCTATTGTCTAAGCCAAACTTTATAACTGATAAAAATATATCTGGAAAATTAGTTTTTTTAGATGGAAAATCAGCAAAAAGCTCATTAAAAAATATGATAGTTGTTATAGAAAATGCTGATCCTGGTTTTGACTGGATTTTTTCTCATAAAATTAAAGGTTTAATTACAAAGTTTGGAGGCATAAACTCACATATGTCTATAAGGTGTGAAGAATTAAATATTCCTGCAATTATTGGATTTGGAGAAGACAATTTTTCTAAAATCACTAACTTAGAAAAACTTAATGTAAATTGTAAATTACAAAAAGTGAATTTTGGAGAATTAAAAAACAATGATTAAAATTGGCATTACATCAAATATTAAAAAATATTATAAAGGCTATATAGACTTCATAGATCATTACTGGATTAATTTTTTTGAAAAAAAAAAAATTGAATATAAACTCATTCCTAATAGTAAGTATTTATCTGAAAAAACACTGAAAAAAATTGACATTCTTATTTTAGCTGGAGGTAATGACATTATCTCTAAAAAAAAAGAATCTTTTATTAGAAATAAAATTGAAATTAATTTGATAAATAAAGCTATTAAAAAAAAAATTCCCATTTTAGGAATTTGTAGAGGAGCGCAGCTGTTAAATATAAAATTTGGAGGGAGAATTAGTAAAGTAAAAAATCAAATGAGAACAAGACATAATATATATTTTTATAAAAATGATATAATTAAAAAAAATATACTCAATGTAAATAGCTTCCATAATTATGGAATTAAACATAAGGATTTTTCAAAAAAATTGAAAATTGTAGCAGCTGACATTGATAAAAACATAGAAATGTTCATATCTAAAAAAAATAAAATTATAGCTACCATGTGGCACCCTGAGAGAGAAGAAAATAAAAAAATTTTAATAAATCTACTTAAAAAACTTGCAAAACTATGAAAGTAATAATTTTATGCGCAGGAAAGGGCAGAAGGTTTAAAATGAGGACTCCAAAGTGTTTGCTTAAAATAGGCAAAGAAACTCTAATTGAAAAATGCTTAAAAAATTTCAAAGATAATAATATTGAATCGAAAGATATAATTTTTGCAACTGGTTTTAAAGAAAATTTAATAAAAAAAAAAGTAGGAAATAAATATGTTTTTATCAAAAATAAAGATTATGAAAATACAAATATGGTTTATACTTTTTTTAATGCACTAAAAAAAATCAAAGATGTAGATATCATTGTTGCATACTCAGATATCATGTTTAGTTCAAAAGATTTAAATAATTTAATAAAATCAAAATATAAATTTACTACACTCATAGACTCAAAATGGAAAAATATATGGAAAAAAAAGAAAAAGCTTTTATTAGACTCTGAAACTCTTAAAATTAATAAAAATAAAATAATATCCTTAGGAAAAAAAACAAAAAATATAAAAAATATTGATGGAAGATTTGTTGGAATTAGTAAAATATCTTCCAATGAATTAAAAAAAATAAAGCTTATTTTTAATGAAAATTTATTTAAGTATCCAGAAAAATTTAAAAAAATTGATATGACTAATTTTTTTGATTTTCTTATAAAAAAAAAACAAAATATTTATACGACCAAAACACATTCAAGTTGGTATGAATTTGATGATAAAAATGATTTAAAATCTTTTAAAGGTCAAAACTTAAAAAGCTAATTTTAAATAAAAAAATTATATTTGATGAGTTTTTATATAGTTTTTATGCAAGATGTTCATAATTTGAACAAAGTTAATTTGAATAATGTTTAAATTACTTGATACTTTTATAACCATAACTTAAAAGACCTTATGAAAAAAAAAGCTTTAATTTTTGGGGTGACTGGACAAGACGGTTCATACTTGTCAGAATTACTTATTAAGAAAGATTATGATGTAATAGGCGTAATGAGAAGATCAAGTGCTTTCAATACAGCTAGGATCGATCATTTATATGCGCTTTATCCAAATCAATTTGATACGTCTTATGGAGACTTATCAGATTTAAATAGTATTGAGAGAAACATTGAGAAATTTGAACCTGATGAAATTTACAATCTAGCAGCCCAAAGTCATGTTGGAGTAAGTTTTGAAATATCTGACAGCACTTTTGATATCAACGCGTTTGGACCATTAAATATTTTGCAAGTTCTTAAAAATAAGGGAATTAAATCTAAATTTTATCAAGCTTGTTCAAGTGAAATGTTTGGAATTTCTCCTCCACCTCAAAATGAAAATACTTTGTTTCAACCACAAAGTATCTATGGTGTATCAAAAGTGTCCGCGTATTATACAACAAGGTATTTTAGGCAAGCTTTTAATATGTTTGCTGCAAATGGAATTTTATTTAATCATGAGTCTCCTAGGCGTGGATTAAATTTTGTCACAAGAAAAATTACTATTGGAATAGCCAAAATTTTAACAAAAGAGATTAAAGTTTTAGAATTAGGAAATTTATCAGCTCGTAGAGATTGGGGTTTTGCAGGAGATTATGTTGAAGCAATCTGGAATATTTTGCAACAGGATAAACCAGATGATTTTGTCATCTCAACTGGTGAAAATTATTCCATCGAGGATTTTGCAAGAGAGGCCTTTAATGTAGTTGGCTTAGATTGGAAAAAATTTGTAAAATCAAATGTAAGTAGATATTTGAGACCATCAGAAGTACCAAGCTTACTTGGAGACAGCAGTAAGGCTATCAAACAATTAAAATGGAAACCTAAAGTTTTATTCAAAGACTTGTGCTTAATGATGGTAGAAAGTGATTTAAAAAATTTTAATCTGACACTTGATGAGGCAAAAAAAATTGCAAAAAAACTATAATCAATTTTTTAAAAAAAAACTTGAAAATAAAAAAATTGCTGTAACAGGCTCAAATGGGTTTATCTCAAAGCACTTAATTAAAGAATTAAAATATTTAAAAATCAAAAAATTAAAGATTAAAGAAATAAACTCAAAAAATACAAACTATTTTAATTATAAAAGTTTAGAGAGAAATTTAAAATCTGTAGACTATGTTATCCATCTTTCTTCTGCAACAGGTGGAATAAAATATACAAAAGAAAATATGTCAGAACAGTTTTATATTACTATGATCAAAGATCTTAATGTTTTCAAAGCTGCTAAAAAAAATAAAGTAAAAAAATTAATTACTATTGGAAATTTGCATGCATATCCAAAAAATATTAACGGAAAGTTAATAGAAAACAAAATTTATGGCGAACTCCCTTTTCCTGGTCACCTCGGAATAGGATGGTCAAAAAGGAACCTGAGTGTTATGGGAAAAATATTTAGTAAAAATAACACTGATACTAAATTTATAACATTATACTCAGCCAATTGTTATGGACCTGGAGATACATTAGATTTAAATTATGGCCATATAATTCCTAAAGTTATTATACAATGTTTGAAAAATAAAAATTTTGATCTATTTGGAAGCTTAAATGCAATAAGAGAGTTTATTTATGTCAAAGATTTGGTAAAAATTATTATTTTATCTCTTATAAAAGTTAATAAAACTGTCTATTTTAATGTTGGATCAGGAGAAGCAATAAAGATTTCTAAGTTAGTAAATATTATTAGAAAAAAAACCTCCTTCAGAAAAAAAATTATAAATAAAAATAAAATTATAGATAAATCTAAAAGATTTTGTGGAAATAAAAATTTAAAAAAGTATTTGAACTATAAGATTATGTTTAATATGAACATGGGATTAAGTGAAACCATTTCATGGTATAAAAAAGTTTTATAATAAATTTCAGTGAAAAAAAAAGTTGATATCGTAATATTTGGAGATTTAAGTAATATAATTTGCCGGATTTTAGTTTGGCAAATGATAAAAATATCAAAAAAAAATAATATTAAAATTGCTAGATTTTTTAACACCGAAAAAAAGAAAGAAAGTTTAATAATAAACTCAATAAAATTATTTTTTGTAAAATTATTTAATCCTTCTAATAATAGTTTTTTTTTTAATAATACTGGTATATTTCTAAAATTATTTTCAGGTTTGAAAATCCAAAATGTTGAAGATATAAATAATAATAAATTTAGAGAAATACTAAATTCAGAAAAATATGATTATGCTTTTTCCTTATGCTGTAATCAAATTTTTAAAAAAAAAACAATTAAATGTTTTAAAAAAGTTATTAATTACCATAGTTCAACCATACCATTATATAGAGGACTTAATTCTACATTATGGTCAATATTTTTTAATGAAAAATACACAGGTTACACCTACCACTATGTAAATTCTAAAATTGATAGTGGAAAAATAATTTTTCAGGATAAATTTAAAATTAATTATAAGGAATCTTATAAAAAAATAGAAATTATTAAAACTTTACAAGCTAAAAAATCTCTAGAAAAAGTTATAAAATTAATTTTAAGTAATTTTAAAGGAATATCTCTAAAAAAAAAAGGAAGTTATTATGGGAGAAAAGAAATAAAAAAAATTCTAACATATAAAAAAATTAATAATATAAATTTAATAAAAAAAGTTATAAGTATTTGGGGAGGTATAGTTTTGATTAAAGACAATAAAAAGTTCTTCATTACTAAAATTTCAGATAGTGGCAATATAATAAGAATAAGTCATTATCCAGTTATTGTTTATAAAATGTTAAAATTTATTAAAAATTAATATGAAAAAAATTAATCAAATTGAACCTGTAATCAGCTTGAACGATAAGCTTGCAATAAATAAATATTTAAAAAGTGGAGGATGGATAACTGAAAATAAAATTTCAAAAAAGTTTGAAAAAAATTTTTCTGATCTTGTTGGTGCAAAACATTCAATACTTCATCCCAATGGAACACTAACTTTACTATCTATAATGTTAGCTTTGGGACTTAAAAAAAATGATGAAGTTATTTTACCAAATTATACAATGGTTGCGACTGCAAATGCTGTTATTCTTGCAGGAGCTAAACCAATTTTATGTGATATTTCAGATGAGAATTTATGTTTAGATCCAAATAAGTTAACAAATAAAATTAATAAAAATACCAAGGCTGTTATATACGTTACATTAAATGGTAGATCAGGCTTTATTAAACAAATACAAAAAATATGTAAAAAAAAGAAACTATATTTAATAGAAGATTCTGCACACTCAATAGGATCATATTTAAATAAAAAACATCATGGAACTTTTGGTATTGCTTCTTCGTTTTCATTAAGCATGCCAAAATTAATTACTACTGGACAAGGAGGTTTTGTTGTTACAAATAATAAAACTTTAGCAAATAGAGTAAATGAAATAAAAAATTTTGGAAGAAGAAGAGATGGAAATGATATTTATTTTTCAGTAGGATATAATTTTAAATTTACTGATTTGCAATCTTCTTTAGGAATAAGTCAATTACAAAATATTAAACAAAGAATAAAAAAAAAGAAGCAAATATTTCACCACTATTATAAAAATCTTAAAAAAATTAAAGAAATAAAAATGTTTGAGTTTCAAAAAAATGAAACACCTTGGTTTATTGATATTTATTTAAAAAATCCAAAAAAATTACAAGAATACTTAAAAAAATTTAATATAACTACGCGCTTGGTTTATCCACCATTGAATAGTTTGAAAATTTTTAAAATTAAAGGAAGTTTTGCAAATTCGACATATTATTGCAATAGAGGACTTTGGTTACCAAGCTCAATTAATCTTAAAGAAAAAGATATTAAATTTATTATAAATAAAATTAAAATTTTTTTAAATAATTATGCGCAAAATTGATTTTAAATTTATAGAATTTTGCAAAAAAGAAAAAGGCTCTATTGATGGGGGATTAAGAAAGAAAAATAAAATTAAAAATCCATTATTTTCTATTATTACTGTAAATTTAAATGATGATTTAGAAAGTACAATACTAAGTATTAAATTTCAAAAATATAGAAATTTAATTGAACATATAATTATAGACGGTGGCTCTAGAAAAAATTATTTAAAATTATTAAAATATTATAATAAAGATATAGATTATTGGATATCCGAAAAAGATAATGGTATTTGGAATGCAAGTAACAAGGGTGTTACTTTAGCTAAAGGTAAATTCATTGGATTGTTAGACTCTGGTGACATTTTAAGTAAAAATGCTTCTGAAATTTTAAAAAGAATGTTTAAATTAAAACCAAATGCAGATTGTATTGTTGGTAGTGTTATGAGATCAAGATTATTATCTGGCTTTTATCCACAAAAAATTTCAACTCATTTAAACGTTATACCCTCTAACTCAGGTGGCTTCTTTTTAAATAAAAAAATGCAAAAAAAGTTAGGATTATTTGATGAGAGATTTAAGTGCTCTGCAGATTATGATTTAGTGTATAAGATGATTAGGTCTAAGAAAGTTAAATTTATTTGTTCTGAAAAACACGAGATACTATCTAAAAAAATTCCAGAGGGGTTTTCAACAAAATATGGTTTTTTTAATAATTTATTAGAAGAATTTAAAATTAGAAATAGTAATGGTGAAAATTTTATCTATATCTCATTTTTAGCAATTGCAAAAACAATAAATAAATTGTTAAGTATAATAAGAAATTTTGATGGAAATAAATTTGTAAAATATAAGTATTTAGAATTAGAGAAAAATCAAATAAACAATCTTAATAAATTTTATGAGTATATTCAGAAAAAAAAAAAATTTAAAAAAATTTAAAAATTATATTAAAATTTTAATTAAATTAATTTTAAGAAAACCTTTTACTTTTTACTTAGAAATATTAAATTTTTTAAAAGATTATAGAAGTATTAAAAAAAATATATCTAAATCAAACTTTGAAATTTATCCAAGTCATCCTTATCTTTTTGATAAGGATGATAAAGGTTTAAAGCTGGAATATTTCCATTTTCAAGATCTTTGGGCTTTTAAAACATTGTCAAAAAATAGTATTTTTGAGTTAGTAGATATTGGTTCAAACTTAAGCTTTATTACCTTTGCATCCTCAGTAAGTAAAATTAAATGTCTTGATATAAGACCACACAAAATATATTTAGAAAATGTTGATTTTATTATTGGTGATATAAATAAACTTCCTTTCAATGATAATAGTGTAAATAACTTAAGTTCATTATCGGTTATTGAGCATATAGGTTTAGGAAGGTATGGTGATAATATTGACATATTTGGAATGGAAAAATCTGTTAAAGAATTTGAGAGAGTATTAAAAAAAAATGGAAATTTAATTGTTTCATTTCCAGTTGGTAGTAAAAATATTATAGAATTTAATGCTCACAGAATATGTAATTTGGAATATATTGATCAACTGTTTGAAAATTATATTTTAAAAAACGAAGCTTTTATATATAGAAGTAAATATAATTCGAGAGAAGAATTTAAAAAATCAGGAGAACCCGACTGCGTTGCATGTTTTCATTTTATAAAAAAATAAATAATTTCAAATTTTTATGATCAGTGTATGTGTTATTGGACTCGGTTATGTAGGCTTACCGATATTAGTTAATTTATCAAAAAAATTTAAGACAACGGGGTATGATATAAATAAACAAAGGATAGAAGATTTAAAAAAAGGCAAAGATTTATTTAATGAATTTAAAAAAAAAACATTAAAAAAAAGGAAAATAAATTTTACCAACTCAATTGATTTAATAAAAAAATCTAACTTATTTATAATTACTGTTCCGACACCAATTAACAAAAAAAAACAACCAGATTTAAATCATTTAAAAGACGTTTGTAATAAACTTTCAAAAATAATAAAAAAAAATGACATAATAATTTTTGAATCTACAGTATATCCTGGCCTCACCAATGATTTCTGCATTCCTTTGATTGAAAAAAATAATAATTTAAAAGAAGGTGTAGATTTTTATGTGGGCTATAGTCCTGAAAGAGTTAATCCTGGTGATAATAATCATACCCTAAAAAATATTAATAAGATACTTGCCTATCCACATAACTACTTAAAAAAAGAATTAATTAAAGTATATTCTTTAATTAGCAAAAAAATTATTTTTTCAAATAATATAAGAGAAACAGAAACTGCAAAAGTAATAGAAAATATACAAAGAGATGTGAATATTGGATTAATAAATGAATTTTATTTGGTTTGTAAAAGACTGAATTTAGACTTTAACAATGTAATAAACTTAGCTTCAAGTAAATGGAATTTTATTAAATTCAAACCTGGTTTAGTAGGAGGTCACTGCCTTCCTGTTGACCCATATTATTTTTCATTTATCAGTAAGAAGAACAATTTTAATACCAAAATCACTTTAGCAGGCAGAACAATAAATAACTTAATGACTACAATTGTAAAAAAAGAAATTACTGAAAAGTTAAAAAAAATTGATCCACAAAAAAATAAGAAAATTTTATTTTGTGGTTTAACATACAAAAAAAATGTAGCGGATTTAAGAAATTCGCTCGGTCTAAAAATTTTTAAAAGTTTAAAAAAAAATAATAAAAAAATAAGAGGTTATGATCCAACATTAAATAATCAAATTTCAAAAAAAAATAATTTAGTTATTTCCTTTAAAGAATTTAAAAGTTTTGATATTTACATACTTGTTACCAATCACTCTATAATCTCAAGAAATTTAAAAAAACTTAATAAAAACAAAACAATAATTAACGTTTTAGATTAATTGTATATGAGGGTCGCTTACATTGCAGAAACATCTTTGGATAATCGAAGTGCTTACACCCATCATGTAATAAAAATGTGTGATGCATTTTGTATAAAAAATTGTAAAACGACTCTCATCATTCCTTTCATTGATAAAAAGACAAGTTTTAAAAAAATAAAAAAAAATTTTTTGTTAACATCAAAAAAAAAATTTTTAATAAAAACGATTTTAAATTTTAAAGTTAGCAACTTTTTAACAAGGATACTATTTGGTTTTAAAGTTGCAAATCATTTGAGCAAAAATTGTCCTGAATTAATTATAACCAGAAGTTTTATATCAAGTATTTTTTTTACTTTTTTTAAAATAAATCATTTTTTAGAAATTCACTCTGAATTTAGAGGACTTACAAGATTCCTAATGATTAATTTAAATTTTTTGAATTCAAGATATATTTTGAAGATAATATTAATTTCCAAAGCTTTAAATAAAAGAATATTTAAATTAAATAAAAAAAATTTTTTAATACTCCATGATGCTGTTGATATTAAAAACTTTAAATATAAAAAATTTAAAAATAAAATTAAAAAAGCAACATATGTTGGTAGTTTTTATAAAGGAAAAGGTATTGAATTTATTTTACAACTTGCTGATAAATTCAAAGACTTAGAATTCAATTTATACGGAGATTCTAAAAAAAATTATTATAACATTTCAAAAAATGTAAAAATTCATGGATATGTAAATTATGAGAGAGTTCCAAATATCCTGTCTAAATCTGATATATTACTTTTGCCAAGTGCAAATATACAATATGGAAGAACCAAAAATATAAATATCGCAAACTATAACTCACCACTTAAAATGTTTGACTATTTAGCCTCAGGTAAAATAATTGTTTCATCAAAACGTGATGGAATATGTGAAATTTTAAAACATAATTATAATGCTGTAGTAGTTAAAGAATATCAAACCAAAGCTTGGATTAAATATTTAAGAAATATACTTGATAATAAATATAATTTAAAAAAAATAAGACTTAATTCAATTAAAACTGCAAAGAAGTATACTTGGAAAAATAGAGTAAATAAAATTTTATTAGTACATAAGTCTTTAATTTAATAATTATATGTGTTTAATACATAAATTTTTATGAAAATATTAATTACAGGAGTTGCTGGATTTATTGGATTTAGTTTTGCAAAATATTTGCTTGAAAAAAAATATAATATAATTGGATTAGATAACCTTAATGATTATTATGATGTTAATTTAAAAAAAAGAAGACTTAAGCAACTATCTAAATCAAATAATTTCAAATTTTATAAAGTAGATTTAACAGAAAAAATTAAAATTGAAAAAATTTTTAAAAATAATAAGATAGATTTTATCTTTCATTTTGCAGCACAAGCTGGCGTAAGACACTCAATCGATCATCCAAGAAAGTATATTGATAGTAACATACTTGGTTTTTATAACTTAATTGAGAATGTTAAAAATCATAATATTAAAAGATTATTTTATGCCTCTTCTAGTTCTGTTTATGGCGAGAATAAAAATTTTCCCTTGAATGAAAAGGAAAATATATTTCCAAAAAATATATATGCTTTATCAAAAAAAATTAATGAAGAAATAGGTTTTATTTTTAATAAATATTATAATACAAAATTAACTGGACTTAGATTTTTTACAGTTTATGGGGAATGGGGCAGGCCAGATATGATGATGATGAAATATATAGATTGCTTTTACAAAAAGAAATTATTCTACCTTAATAATTATGGAAATCATTCAAGAGATTTTACTTATATAGGCGATGTAGTTAATATTTTGTATTTATTACTTAAAAAACAAAAAAAACTAAAGGATTTTGACTTGTTAAATATCTGCTCAAATCAACCAATAAATTTAAAAAAAATTATTTCATTTATGAAAAAAAATAAAATTAATCCAAAAATAAAAAAAATCTCTCTTCAAAAGGCCGATATAATAAAAACACATGGAGATAATCAAAAACTTTTAAAAATTATAAAATATAATAAATTTAGTAATTGGCAAAATTCTGTTGAAAAAACAATTATTTGGTACCAAAAAAATATGATAAAAAAAAATTAAAATAATTTAATATTTTAAAATTGCACGTTTTTTATACTGAGTTAACTTTAATTTTTTAATACCTCAAAATATTCTTTTAAATTTAGTTCATAATCGAATCTATTTATTCTTGATAATGCAAATTTTATTTTTTCTTTTCTAATTTTCTTATTTTTTGAATAAAAAATAATTTTTCTAGCTAAATCTTTATAATTTCCTACTTTAAATAACTCTCCGCCTCTCCCATTATCTAAGATTTCTTTAGGACCCGTTGGACAATTGCTAGAAATTATAAATTTATTTAAAACTATAGCTTCCAGAAGAATATTTGGAAGTCCTTCGTGTAAGGATGTTAAAAGTAAAAAATCAGCTTGTTTTATATATGGATAAGGATTTTTTTTATAATCTAAAATTTTTACACTTTTCTTAAGCTTATTTGTTTCTATAAATTGTAAAATTTTTTTTTTTAAACGACCCCTCCCCATTATAACTGCTTCAAATTTAATCCTTTTTTTTAAAAGAGTTAGAGCTTTTAAAAAAGTAATATGATCTTTTTCCTCTGAAAATCTACCAACATGAATAATTTTTAAAAAATTTTTATTTAAGTAGATACTTTTAGTTTTTTTTTTAGATAATTTAATTATTTCTTTTCTATTTAAAGGATTATAAATGCATTTAGCATTTATTTTATAAGCTAATTTAAATTTTTTTCTTGTTTCAATACTATTAACGATATTTTTGTTAGCTAAGGGTAGAATTTTTTTAAAGACTAAACTTTTTATAAAATTATTTGCCCAATCATCAGGAAAACTATTTGATCTTGTTATTACATTTATAGAAAAAATTTTACAAATAATAATAGCATAAATATTTGATTGGAAGCTTAAAACTAAGATTTTTCTATCTTGTAAAATTTTTTTAATTAAAAAAAATATTGATATAAAGGTTTTAATGCCTCTTCCAAAAATGTCCCATATTTCACTATCTGGACATAAAAATTCAATTCTTTTATTAAAATTTTTTTTTGCCTTTTTTGAAGCAGAAATTACTGTTAATTGTTTAAATCTATTACTTAGATAATTTGAAATAATAAACAAATTTTTTTCTGCCCCACCTTTTTCAATAGATGGAATGAACAGGATAACTTTTTTTTGATTCATATAAATATTTTTATTTAAAAAACATTAAATTAATTAGCAAAACTATTAACCATTATTAGTATTAAGAGTTTTTTAATAGTGAGAGATATATTATAAATCATTTATATTTAAAATGAAAAAAAAAGTTTTTTACTGGTCACCCCATATAAATGAACAAATTGCTACTGTGAAAGCCGTAGTTAATTCTGCTTTTAGTTTAGTTGAATATGACAAGAACTATGAACCAGTAATCTTAAATGTTTTTGGTGAATGGAATTCTTTAAAAAATTTATTGAATGAAAAAAATTTAAATTTTAAAAACTTAATCAATTTAAATATAAAACTACCAATTAATGGTTTTATAAAAAGCAGAATATTTTATACTTTTTTATCTTTTATAATTTTAATACCTCTCTATAAATTTCTAAAAAAAGAAAAGCCAGATTATTTGATTATTCACTTAATTACAGTACCAGTTTTAGTTTTGTGCTTTTTCTTCAATTTTAAAACAAAATTTATTTTAAGAATATCTGGATATCCAAAACTTCACTTTTTACGGAAAATTTTTTGGAGAATAGCTTCAAAAAAAATATACAAAATATTTACGCCTACAGAAATTACAAAAAAAATGCTTATTGAAAATGGGGTTTTTAGTGAAGATCAAATCTTCTTATTAAGAGATCCTATAATTTCAATTAAAAATTTAAATATTCTTAAAACAAAAAAAATAGATGATAATTTTGAATTTGATAATTATATCTTGTCAATTGGTAGATTGACTAGACAAAAAAATTTTCAATTTTTAATTAAAGCATATGCTCATGTGAAACAAGAAGTAACAAATTTACCAAAATTATTAATTATTGGTGAAGGCGAAGAAAAGAATAATTTAACTGAAAAAATTAGAGAATATAAGGTAGAAAAAGATGTGCTTCTTTTAGGATACAGAAATAACGTTTTTCAATATTTAAATAAATCACTATTTTTTTTACTTTCATCAGATTGGGAAGATCCAGGATTTGTTTTATTAGAAGCTGCGGCAAGTAATAAATTAATTTTGTCTAGTAATGTTTTAAGTGGACCAAAAGAATTTCTATATAATAAAAGTTCTGGTTTTTTATATGAAAAAGAAAATTTTACAGATTTTAAAAATAAAATTAAACATATTTTAAATAATATTGATTCGAAAGAAATTTATTTAAAAAAAGTAAACGCAAAAAAAAATTCAAAAAACTATACAATATTTTATCATTATAAAGAATTATCAAAACTTTTGTAAAAGAAATAATTAAATTTCTGTTCTTATAGTTTCATAATATTTATTTAAATTATTCTTAAAATCAAATCTTTCAAGTCCTACTTGTGAGGTTTTATTCATAATAAAACATTTTTTTTTATTTTTATGAAAATAAACTATTTTTTTTGCAAGTTCTTTGTAGTTTTTAGATTTAAATAACAATCCTCCCTTACCATTATTTAATATTTCTCTAGGACCGGTTGGGCAATTACTTGATATAATAAATTTTTTAAGACAAATTGCTTCAAGCAAAACGTTTGGAAGGCCTTCATAAATAGATGATAAAACAAATATATCAGAATGTTTTATTAATGGATAAGGGTTTTTTTTATAACTAATTATTTTTATAATTTTATTTAATTTTTTTTTTTTAATAAAATTTAGTAAATTATTCTTTTCCCTACCATTTCCGACTATTAAAACGTTAATTTTAATTTTTTCCTTAACTAAATTAATTGCTTTAATTAAAGTCATTTGATCCTTTTGATCAATAAGTCTACCTACATTAATTATTTTTAAACAATCTTTACCAAAATAACTCTGAGTTTTTTGTTTAGATTTATTTATAATCTCTTTTTTATTTAAAGGATTATAAATACAAGTAGCTTTTATATTATATCTTTTTTTAAACTGTTTTTTGAAATCAATACTATTTACAATTATTTTATTGGCACTGCTCAGAATGTTTTTAAAGAAAAAATGCTTAAATATATTTTGAGACCATCCATTAGGAGATGTGTTTGACCTTACAATTACTTTTACACCTAATATTTTGCAGAGTAGTGTACAATAAATATTTCCTTGAAATGAAAAAACTAATATATTTTTATCTTTAATTATTTCTAAAAACAGAAGAAATAAACAAAGGAAAAATTTTTTTCTCCTTCCAAAGTAATTAAAAAAATTATTCCTAAAGAAAATTAATTTAATTTTTTTGTCAAATTTATTTTTAAATTTATTTGATATTGTTATTATAGAAATATTATTGATTTTTTTAATAAGAAAATTTGAAATTAAAAATAAATTTTTTTCAACACCCCCATCTTCAATTGATGGCATAAATATGACTATTTTTTTTTTTTTCACCTTAAAAATTATAAAAGTTTATTTTATTATTAATTGAATATATAAACTTAATTTTATGAAAAAACAAAATACTTTAATTTCAATATTAATAATTAATTATAACAATCACAGTCTGCTCAAAAGGTCAATCGAATCTTGTTTAAAACAAAGTTATAAAAATATAGAAATATTAATTTTTGATGATCAGTCAGATGACAGTTCTCCAAATGTTTTAAAAAAATTTATAAAAAATAAAAAAATAAAAATTTTTTTTAATAAAAATAAAAAAGCTAATATAGCTGCTTTAGATGCAGCTAATGGGTATTACTTTTTGTTTAAAAAATCTAAAGGAAAAATTATTTGTTTATTGGATAGTGATGATTTTTATCATAAGGATAAAATTTTTAAGATTTATGATTGTTTTGAGAAAAATAAATCATATGATTTTATTCAAAATTTACCAATAATTGTTGAAAATAATATAAAAAATTATAAAAAAAATAGAAATAATATTTTTAGCTATTGGCCTTATTTTGCACCCGAAAGTTGTATAAATTTTAGAAGAAATTTTATGTTAAGATTTTTAAAAAAAAATAAATATTTAAATCACAAATTTACAAATGTTTGGCTAGGTTTCAGGATGGGTGTATATGCTTTTTTTATTGAAAATACGTTTATGACATTAAACGAAAATATTACTTATTACAAAAGTTATGGGGAGTCTAAAAAATATTTTACATTAGGTTATAGCTGGTTTATTAGAAGAAAAAATTCGTTTGATTATCTTTCTAAAATATCAAAAAAAAAATATAAATATAAATTGAACTTTGATTATTTTATTACTTTAATTTTTTCAAAAATGTTAAAATATTTATAAGATGAGTAAAAAACATATAAAATTTAACATTCCGTATAATTCCAAATTTTCAAAAAAAAATATATTGAAAGTTTTTAAAAATAATAAGTTTGCTGATGGTGAATTTCAAAATAAATGTAAATTATTTATTGAACAAAAAATTAATTCAAAGTGTGTTGAGCTAACTCACAGCTGTTCAAGTGCATTAGAAATTGCAATGT
Organism: uncultured Pelagibacteraceae bacterium; assembly: GCA_902560685.1. Lineage (GTDB taxonomy): Bacteria > Pseudomonadota > Alphaproteobacteria > Pelagibacterales > Pelagibacteraceae > Pelagibacter. The sequence continues at coordinate 130,031 of CACEMT010000001.1, forward strand.
TATTAATTGATTTGAAAAAAAATGACGAGGTCATCATGCCTTCATATACATTCACATCCACAGCAAATGCCGTATTACTTAGAGGTGCTAAGCCAGTTTTTGTAGATGTGCGTTCTGATGATGTCAATTTGGATCCAAAACTAGTTGAAAAAAAAATAAATAAAAAAACTAAAGCGATAATTGTTGTCCATTATGCAGGTTTTTCTTGTGATATGAATTATTTTTTAAAATTAAAAAAAAAATATAATATTTATTTGATTGAGGATGCCGCTCATGCGTTTTTAGGAAAATACAATGATAAATATCTTGGTACAATTGGAGATTTTGGAGCTTTTAGTTTTCATGAAACAAAGAATTTTGTTGGAGGCCAATGTGGCGCTCTCTCAATAAATAATCTCAAATTTCATAAAAAAGCAAAAATTATCCTTGATAAAGGAACAGACAGATCTTTGGTTAAAAATAAAAAAAAATATTATTCCTGGAAAGGCATAGGTTCAGAATATAGAGCAACCGAATTATCATCAGCATTACTTTTTGGTCAATTGATAAAGTGTAATTATATACAAAAAGCCAGAGAAAAAATTTGGAATAAATATTTTAATAAATTTTATAAAATTAATGATAAAAATTTTTATATATTAAATAAAAGTAATAAATTTAAAATAAGTGCCCATCATGTTTTTGCTTTAATTTTTAAGAGTTTAAGCTTAAGAAATAGATTTATACTTTACATGAAAAAAAAAGGTATAGATTGTTTTTTTCATTATTATCCTCTTCACATGTCAAATTTTGGAAAAAAAATAAAAAAAATTAAACTTCCTGTAACAGAGAAAATTTATTATGGGTTAGTTAGATTACCATTACATCCCTCTCTAAACGTAAGTGAAGTAAATAAAGTTATTAAAATTGCAGAAAAATTTATTAGGTCAATTTAAAATTTGTTATACTTTTTCTCTATGTATTTATATGAAAAGTGCGAAAAAACAATTGTAATAAAATAACAAAATAAAACTAATACGCTAGATTCGAAAATATTTAAATCCAATTTACTGAAACCATCATCATCGACAAATGTTTTAAAATTAAAAATATTTTTTAGTATATTATTTAGAATCCAAAAAACAAATAAATGAGACATATATATTGAATAACTTATAGATCCCAGATAAACAAAAAATTTATTACATATAAATTTCCCCAAAATAGATTTTTCATCTAAATCACATGAAAAAAATATAAGACATCCAAAAACCATTGGTAGTAAAAATAATTGATTTTCTATAAAATTTATTATTGAGAAAAAAGTAAAAAATATCAGTATTAAACTAATGCCATCCTTATATTTTAAGTAGTATTTATTTTTCTCAAAAATTATATAAAGTTTACAAAAAATTACACCCCAATAGAAACCATAAATACAATCCAAAAAAGATCTATAAGCACTATGCGATGCTCCAAAGTTAATTTCATCATTTATTCTAAAAAAATAAATTATAACAATAATTAAAAATGATAATTTATATCTAGAGTTAAAAATAATTAAAAATGCAAATAATATATATGTATAAAATTCAGCGGATATAGACCAGCTAGGTGTATTAAATGTGTAATCAACTAGAAAAGTATGTAATAAAAAAATGTTTGCAAAAAAGCTTAAATAATTATTCTTTACAAAAATTTCAGAATTTACATCTATATTATAATAGTTGACAGCTAAAAATTTTGTTATTTCTATTAATAAAAATAAAATCAAAAAAAAAATATGCAATGGATATAATCTAAAAAATCTTTTTTTTATAAAATATTTAATGTTTTCAAAATTTTTAATTTTATCTCTATAATTAAAATATATAACAAAGCCACTAAGGGTAAAAAAAAATTGAACGAAATGACCACTAGCTAATTGATGATTTACCAAGGGTGAATTTAAATCAAAATGAATTGCAGCTATCATTAACGCTGCGAAGGCTCTATAAGTTTCTAGAGAAAGAAATTTTTTTTTCATTTGGTATAATACAATTTAAAAATAACTATTTAATATATTTATTTATTATAGTAAATAATAATACAAAAAATTCTAACCAAACGAAATAATTATTTGTTTTAAAAATTTTTAAATAATGAAAAAAAAAAAACTAGTTTTTATTATTACCTATAAAGCATCAGAAAAAATCCAAGATATTTTTAATAAGATTTCAAAGCTTAAAGAATTCAAAAATTATGATATCTACATAAGTGATGATAATTCTCCAGATGATACAGTTTCATATTTGAAAAATATCAAAAGTAAAAATATTAAAATTTCATTAAATAAAAAAAATTTGGGTTATGGGGGCAACATTAAGAAATGTATTAGATATGCAATTAAAAAAAAGTATTCTCAAGCCGTTATGATTCATGGTGATGATCAATACCATGTAAAGTATGTAAAAAAAATGTTCAAAATATTGGATAATAAAGATACTGCCGCAGTAACTGGATCAAGAATGAAAATAAGAAAAAATGCATTAAAAGGAAAAATGCCAATATATAAATTTATTGGAAATTTAGTTTTAACAACTATGTTTAATCTAATATTTAAAACATCCTTTACAGATTGTCATACAGGTTTATGGGCTTACAAATTAAAAAAAATTAAAGAAATAAATTTAAATGAAATTGATAGCGGTTATAATTTTGATAGTCAAATGAGGATAAAAATTTTATCTCAAAAATTTGAAATCAAAGAAATTCCAATACAAACATTTTATAGAGATGAGCACTCAAGTTATCATGTTAATTATTCTAAAAATTTTTTTAAAGAACTATTTATCTATAGATAAAAAACAATTTTTTATATAAATAATATATTAATTAAAAAAGACTAAATACTTAAACAAATAAAACACTTATAAATTGAAAATTATATTAAAAAAAAATTATTTATTTATAATATTTTACCTCACTATTTTAATAGGTTTTTATTTTGATGAAGATTTATTAGGTGGAGCAAAACATGATTATTTGTTTCATATAAGATTTATAGAGTTATTTTCAAAAGATTTTATTGAAGGTATAAAAATTTACGGTTACGAAGATTATCTCGTTCGTAATTCTCCAATTTTTTATATAATTTTGTCTCAGCTAAATAAATTAGTAGGCTTAGAAACAATTAGATTAATTAATTCTATATCATCATTGTTGCTAGTAATAATTTTTTATCGTTGTCTAAAAATTAAATTTAAAACAACAAATAATGAAATTTTAAAAATTTTATCCTGTATTATTTTTTTATCGCCCACCGTTAGATCCCATGCGATTTGGCCTTATCCTATAATGTGGGGTTTAATATTCTTTACAACTTCAGTTTACTATTTCTTAAAGTTTAAAAATATTAAAATTCGAGAAAATAAATATTTTTATATTTCTATAATATTTTTAGTAATTAGTTCATATATTCATATAAGTTTTAGTGTTTTTGTAATTTACTATTTTATTTATTTTTTTAAAAATAATAAATTTAATTTTTCATTAATAAAATTTATAATATTTATTTTTATAATTTCTATTCCTGCTATTTGGTTCGTTTTTTTTAGAGAAGGTATTTATTTTTTTAAAGGACCCGAAGGTTTTGAAATGACCTATTTTGATATATTTAATATATTTAATAAAATTGCAATTATATCAACAATTATGTTTTTTTATCTAATACCATTTTTTGACAATAAGTTAATTTTCAAAGACATTAAAAAATTTACTATTGCTGAGATATTGTCAGTAATTTTGATTTTTACATTATGTTTAATTTTTTTTAATTATCCTTATACAGGTAGCTTTGGAGGTGGTTATTTTTTTAAATTATCTAATTTAATTTTAAGCAACAATATTTTATTTCATTTATTTTTTTTAATTACATTATTAATATTTATTAAAATATTCGAATATAATTTTTATAATTTTCTCTTAATATTCATTTTATTAATTTGTTACAATCTACAGTTTACAATTTATATAAAATATTACGATCCATTGTTATTTATTTTGTATTTTTTATTATTTGAAATACAAATTGTAAATAGATTTTTAAAAAAATCTAATTTTTTATATAGAATTTATTTTTTTTATTTTTCAATCTATTTTATATTTTTATTCAAAAATAATATTAATGATATTTTTTCATTATAGTGTATTAATATAATTTCGTAATATAATAAAATTTTATGCCTCTAGTATCTATAATTGTTACATATTATAAAAAAAAAAAATATATTTTGAAATGTCTGAAGTCTATTTTTAATCAATCATATAAAAATTTTGAAGTTATTTTAATTTTTGACGATAATGACAAAAATGAATTTGAATATTTAAAAAAATTAAAAAAAAAATTTAGAAAAATAACTATTTATAAAAATAAATTAAACCTAGGCGCAGGTGAATCAAGAAATAAAGGTATAAAACTTTCAAAAGGTAAATATATAGCATTTTTAGATAGTGACGACGCATGGCATAAAGACAAATTAAAAAAACAAATGAAATATATGATAAAAAATTCATTTTCTATAAGCCACACTTCTTACAAAATAGTTAATGACTCACAAAAATTTCTTGCAAAACGAATTGCTAAAACTTTGGATCATAATATGCTTATTAAATCTTGCGATATAGGACTTTCCTCAGTTATTATGAAGAGAAATTTATTTAATAAAAATATCAAATTTGCAAATACAAAAACCAAAGAAGATTATGTCTTATGGTTAAATATTACTAAAAATGGAAAAAAAATATATGGATTAGATAAAACGCTACTAACATGGAGGAAAAATGAAAATTCACTCTCTTCATCAACAATAAGGAAATTAGTTGATGGTTTTATAGTGTATCATAGATATCAAAAATATAACTTTTTAAAATCAATTTATTTACTTATAATTTTATCATTAAATTTTTTGAAAAAAAAATATTTATGAAAGTTTATATTCCGTTAATTATTATAATTATTACATTCTTATTAAAATATATATTTGAAAAAAACAATTATGTGATGAGCAACAGTGGAGATGCTCACCAGCATTTTATTAATAAATCAAACGTTCCATTAATAGGTGGGTTTTTAGTTCTATCTTCCTTTATAATGGTTTATTTTAATGAAAATAACTTTTTATTTTTTTTATTTTTAATTTTTTTATTTTTATTGGGAATCATCTCAGATAGCAAAAAAATTCAATCAGCCAAATTTAGATTGTTTTTTCAATTTTTAATAATTTTAATATATATTGTTTTTGCAGATATAAGACTATCTGGTACTGGAGTTTTAATTTTAGACGATTATAATAAATATGACATTTTCAATTATTTATTTGTTTCTTTTTGCCTATTGATTTTAATAAATGGAAGTAATTTTATAGATGGTCTAAATGGACTATGTTTAGGATATTATTTATTAATTCTTTTATTTTTATTGTCTATAGATATTAATAATACTCTATTTTCAGACAATCTAGGATTAATAATTTTTGGAATATCACTTATTGTTTTGCTTATCTTTAATTTTTCTAATCAGATATTTATGGGAGATAATGGGTCTTATATTTTAGCTATGATTTTTGGTTTTAACTTAATAGATATTTATAACAATAATAACTTTATCTCACCTTTTTATATTATTTTACTATTATGGTACCCATGTTTTGAATTATTATTTTCAATAATAAGAAAATTCAATTTTGGAAATTCACCACTAGACCCAGACACAAACCATCTGCATCAATTAATTTTTTTTTTAATATCAAAAAAATATAAATTAAAAAAAATTATAAGTAACAACTTAGCTAGCTTAATTTTATTAACATATAATTTTGCTATATTTTATTTAGCTTATAAAAATATTTCACATTCTCAACTTCAAATAATTTTATTTATTTTATCAATAATTATATACTGCTTTGTATATCTAAAGCTGCTTAACTGGAAAAAAAATCAATAAAAAAATAATCTAATCATTTCTTTTAAAATCAAAAAACCATCTTTAAAAGCATTAACTTTTTTTTTGCCTGCAATTCTACTTTTTTCGTGAGACACTATGGTAGTTAAAAGGTAATTGTTTTTTTTTGCTTTTATTGGTAATTCTACACAGAATCTAAAATCATTTTGTATTAAGTTTAATTCCTTAACTTTATTAGTTTTTCCAAGTACAAATGTATAAAGAATATCTGAAATCGGAAGAGAAAAAAAAATTTTACCAATTAAAGTAAAAATTTTATTACCAATTAAAGTAATAAATGTATCATCATCACTTTTTGCGCCTTTCTCATATCTTGAAGCAAAAATTAAATCGTAGTTATTGTTAGATATTTTTTTTAACATTATATCTATTTCGTTTATTTCCATTGAACCATCTGCGTTAAAAATACAAAAATAATCAGTCTCAGATTGATTAATTCCTTCTATAAGTGCATTTCCAAATCCTTTTTTAGTTTGAAAAATTATTTTACAATTTTTATTTTCAATAGACTTGATTGTTTCAGTGTCTGTTTTTTCTAATACAACAAAAATTTCGAAATCTTTATTAACAAATTGATCTAAAACAGTTGGAAGAGATTCTGCTTCATTTTTTGCAGGAATTACAATTGTTAATTTTTTCATTTTATTTAATAATAGTATATAAGAATTATAAATATAAATAACAATTTTGAACTAATAACTAATTTATACCTAATTTTATACACATTTGATTAAAAATTAATGGAAATAAATATTATAACTTTTTTTTTATTTTATTTTTTAATTATATTTAGCACCTTAGGGTATGGCATTTTTTTTATAAAAAAATTTGCAGATAAAAATGAAAAATTTTCAATTGGGTTTGCTGGTATAATAGGAGTTTTTTTTTTAATTATATTATCTATTTCAAGTCATATTTTTTTTAATCATAGTTTACTTCACAACAGTATAATTTTATTATTTGGTTTATTTTATTTTTTAAAGAATATAAAAATATATTCAAAAAAAAATCTTTTAATTTTTATTTTATTTTTTTTAGTTTTATTTATTGCAACTCTGATTAAAAAAAATCATGATGATTTTAGTTACTATCATTTTCCATACACATACTACATAGTAGAATACCCACTTATGATTGGTATTGGTAAATTTGTACATGGATTTAGAACCCCATCTTCAATGTTTTATCTTAACTCAATTTTTTATTTACCCATTGTAAAATATTACATGTTTAACATGGGAGCAGTAATGATCATGGGTTTTGCAAATATTTTAATTTTTGAGAGAATAAGTATTTCTTTTAAAAAAAATAAATTTGATTATTTATTTATTTTAAACTTACTAATATTCTCGTTTATCAACATATTTTTTTACAGACTTGGAGAACATGGTACAGACAGGTCTCCACAAATATTAATTTTATTATTCATTTTAGAATTATTATATTTTATTAATTACAAAGGAATTTACAAACAGTTTTATCCTAACTTTCTTGTTTTGTTAGGCTTAATTATATCTTTTAAACCTTTTTATATTTTGTATTTAATTTTTACTTTGCCAATATTTATATTAATTAAAAAGTATAAACAAAAAGATAAGTTTTACGAAATATTCAATTTAAAAAATAATTTTTTTATTCTTTTTTGCTATTTAATTTTTTTAACATTCTCTCTTTATTTTGTTAATACTGGATGTTTAGTTTACCCAGTCTCCTTTACTTGTTTTGAAAATTTTTCATGGTCAATACCCATAGATCAAGTTAAAGCAATGAATAATTGGTATGAACAATGGTCAAAAGCAGGCGCTGGGCCTAATTTTGAAGTTGAAAACAGAGATATTTATATTCAAAATTTTAATTGGGTTAATAATTGGATCGATAAGTATTTCTTCAATAAGGTTTCAGATTTTATTTTAGGTATGATTTTGCTTCTTTTTATTTTTTTTATAATTTTCTTCACAAAATCAAAAAAAAATAAATCTATTAAATCAAATTTTAAAAATAAATATATTGGTTTAGTTTATTTAACAATTTTTCTTCTTTTTTTAGAATGGTTTTATAATCATCCAGCATTAAGATATGGAGGATATATTTTGGTTTTTTTGATATTTTGCATCCCTTTTTCTATATTTCTTGAAAAATATCTTGTAAGCAATAATTCAGAAATATTAAAAAAAAAGGTTATAATTATATTTATTTTGGTATTAACAATTTTCCTTACAAGAAATGCTAATAGAATCATTAAAGAAAATTCGATTTATGAAAAATTAAGTCTTTATAGTGTTAATTATTTAATGGATGAATCTTATTTTAGAATAGATAAGCAATTTAAATCTTTAGAAAAAAATTATTTTGAATGTAAAAACACTGGGATAAAATGCAAGTCACCAATAAAAAAAGAATTTGGAATATACATTTTTCCATATAAATAAAATTTCAATAAATAGAGCTCTTATTTTATTAGACTTAAATATAAACATAAAATATACAAACAATATGAAAAAAAAAACTGCACTAATTTTTGGTATAACAGGACAAGATGGTTCTTATTTAGCCGAGTTTTTATTAAAAAAGAATTATACAGTTCATGGTGTAAAAAGAAGATCATCTTCACTCAATACAAATAGAATTGATCATCTTTATCAGGATCCTCACGACAAAATAAGAAAATTATTTTTACATTACGGAGATGTAAGTGATTCTATCTCGGTATCTTCAATTGTTAAAAAAATAAAACCAGATGAAATTTATAACTTAGCCGCTCAGTCCCATGTAGCTGTTTCATTTGAAGTCCCTGAATATACAGCAAACGCTGATGCACTGGGAGCTTTAAGAATTTTAGAAGCAATTAAATTTCATGGATTAGAAAAGAAAACAAAATTTTATCAAGCCGGAACATCTGAAATGTTTGGAAAAGTTCAACAAGTGCCCCAGAATGAAAAAACACCTTTTTACCCAAGGAGTCCATATGGAGTTGCAAAGTTATATGCTCATTGGATTACTGTAAATTATAGAGAAGCATACAAAATATTTGCTTGTAATGGGATATTATTTAACCATGAAAGTCCAGTTAGAGGGGAAACTTTTGTTACAAGAAAAATAGTAATTGGTTTATGTAAAATAAAACTTGGCTTACAAAAAAAATTATACTTAGGAAATCTTTCTGCAAAAAGAGATTGGGGTCATGCAAAAGATTATGTAATAGCAATGTGGAAAATTTTGCAAAAAAATACTCCTTCTGATTACGTTATTTCAACGGGAAAACAATACACTGTAAAACAATTTGTAAACTTAGTTCTTAATAAGCTTAATATAAAATATTATTGGAAAGGAAAAGATTTTAAATCCAAGTGTTACAATAAAAATAATGAAGTTATTATTGAATGTGATAAAGAATATTTTAGGCCTTTAGAAGTAGATACTCTACTTGGAGACTCTAGAAAAGCAATTAAAGAACTAAATTGGAAACCAAAATTTAATATTAATGATTTAGTTAGAGATATGGTTGATTATGAGTTGCTTAATTTAAAAAATGATAAATCGTAATTCAAAAATATTTATAACAGGTCATAAAGGTTTGGTAGGAAGTGCAATTTTAAGAGGACTAAGATTACGTGGATATAAGAACCTAATTTATAAAAATAAATCTAGCTTAAATTTATTAGATCAAAAAAAAGTATTTAGTTTTTTAAAAAAAAATAAGCCAGACTTTATTTTTATTGCTGCAGCGAAAGTAGGTGGGATATTAGCAAATAATAGATTTAAAGCTGAATTTATTTTTGAGAATTTAAGCATACAAAATAATTTGATTCATGGTGCCTACATAAATAATATAAAAAATTTAATTTTTTTAGGTTCAAGCTGCGTATATCCAAAATTTTGTAGACAGCCAATTAAAGAAAAATATTTAATGCAAGGTGAACTAGAAAAAACAAATGATGCATATGCTTTAGCAAAAATAGCAGGTATAAAAATGTGTGAAAGTTATAATTTACAATATGGAATGAATTATAAGTGTTTAATGCCAACCAATACATTCGGACCCAATGATAACTATGATTCTTTAAATTCTCACTTCTTCCCAGCTTTAATTAAAAAAATTCATGAAGCAAAAATTAAAAATAAAAAACATCTTGTCTTATGGGGTAATGGCCTAGCTAAGAGAGAGGTAATTTATGTTGATGATTTGGCAGATGCATGTATTTTTTTTATGAAAAAAAAAACTAAAGAAGTTCTCTTAAATATAGGCACTAGCAAAGATTATTCAATAAAACAATATGTGAAAATAATATCAAAAGTGATCGCACCAAATAAAAAATTTAAAATTAAATTTGATAATAAAAAACCCAATGGAACCCCTAGAAAAATATTAGATACAAGTTTAGCTTTAAAATACGGATGGAAAAGCAAAACAAGACTTGAGCGAGCAATTAAAATAACTTATCAAAATTATATTAACGAGAAATGAAAAAAATAATTGTAACTGGAGGCGCTGGGTTTGTAGGTACAAATTTGATTGATTATTTTTTAAAAAAAACAAAATTTAAAATAATTAGTATTGATAATTATTCTTCGGGTTCAGTAAAAAATCATATTAAAAGTAAAAGAATTAAATACATAAATTCAGACACAAAAAATATTGAAGAAATATTAAAAAAAGATGTAAAATCTATACATTCACTATTCCATTTTGGTGAGTTTTCAAGGATTTACCAAAGTTTTATTCAAATGAGCGAATGTATAGAGTCTAATTCAATAGGTACTAATGCTGTTTTTAATTTTTGTTTAAAAAATAAAATTAAATTAATTTATTCAGCTACATCTGCTAGTCTTGGAAATAAAGGTAAAGACAAAAATTTATCTCCTTATGCATTCACTAAGTCAAAAAATTTAGAGTTATTAGAAAATTTAAAAAAATGGTTTAATTTCAAATTTGAAATAATTTATTTTTATAATGTTTATGGACCAAGACAAATTTCCAAAGGTAAAATGGCGACAGTTATTGGTATTTTTGAAAGGTGCTATAAAAAAAAAATACCTTTACCAGTTGTAAAACCTGGAACACAGTCTAGAAGATTTACGCACATTTATGATACAGTAAATGCTTGTTTTTTTGCATGGAAAAGAAATAAATGCTTACATTATAGTATTACCAGTAAATCATCTTATTCAATAATTGAAGTTGCTAAAATGTTTGAGTCTAAAATAAAATATCTTCCAGAACGTCCAGGTGAAAGATTTGCTTCTGCTTTAACTGATATGAATTTGTCAAACAAGGTTCATAGACTATATGGAGATAAAAAACTAAAAGATTACATTCAAAAAATAGTTAAAAATTAAAAAAAAAGCAATAAATGAGTATTTACATTAATTTTTAATTATATATAAAGCTCTAGCCTGGTGATTTTTGCGAAGGGGTAATACCCGATCCCATTCCGAACTCGGAAGTCAAGCCCTTCAGCGCCGATGGTACTTTGTCTTAAGGCACGGGAGAGTAGGACGTTGCCAGGCTAAAAAATTATGAAAATTGCAAGTTCACTAAAATCTCTAAAAAAAAGAGACCTTAATTCTAAATTAGTTAGAAGACGTGGCAGAGTTTACATAATTAATAAAAAAAATCCTAAGTTTAAAGCCAGACAAAAGTAGTTTGTTATTTTATGATAATTGGTTCAATATCAGAAAATAAGAATATAGAAAAAAGAATTTCTATAACTCCAGATATAGCAAAGAAGTATATTGCAAGTGGATTTCAAATTTTATTAGAAGCTGGTTATGGATCTCATTTAGATATTTCCGATGACAGATTTTTAAAAGAAGGCTGTAAAATAGAAAAAAAAGAAAATATTTTAAATCAGTCAGATATAATTTTGCAGCTAGATTTACCTGAAGAAAAAAGTTTAGAATCCTTTCAAAATAATAAAATACTAATCGGAAATTTTAATTCCAGTCAAAATTTAGAAAAAATAAATAAGTTTAAATTAAAAAAAACATCTATATTTTCACTCGAACTTCTTCCTAGAATTACACGAGCACAATCAATGGATATTCTTTCATCACAAGCGAACTTAGCAGGATATAAAGCTGTTGTTGATTCATTTGCAGAATTTAAAAAAGCAATTCCAATGATGATGACTGCTGCAGGAACTATATCTGCAGCAAAAGTATTAGTAGTTGGGGCAGGTGTTGCTGGCCTTCAAGCTATAGCAACAGCTAAAAGAATGGGAGCAATTGTATTTGCTACCGACGTAAGAACTGCATCAAAAGAACAAGTCGAAAGTCTAGGAGGAAAATTTTTATTCGTTGAAGGTTCCGAAAATCTAGAGACAGAGAGTGGCTACGCAAAAGAAGCTTCAGATGAATTTAAAAAAAAACAAGAAGATTTATTGTACGAAACCCTAAAAAAAATAGATATCGTTATTTGTACAGCTCTTATTCCAGGAAAAAAAGCTCCATTAATTATTAAAGAAAAAATGATTGATGACATGCAGCCCGGGTCTATAATTTATGATCTTGCAGCTTCGCAAGGTGGAAATGCAGCATATACAAAAGTCGATGAAATTGTTGAAAAAAATGGTGTAACAATACTTGGAGAAAAAAATATTTTAAATAAACTACCTGTATCTGCGTCAAATTTATATGCAAAGAATTTGTTTAATTTTGTTTTAAATCTTTATGATAAAAAAAATAATAAAATTAATATTAATTTAGAAGATGAAATTATTAATAAAACTTTGGTAAAGTAATATGGAAATAGATCCTTTTATATTTAGATTAAGTATATTTATTCTATCGATTTTTATTGGGTATTATGTTGTTTGGAGTGTTACACCTTCACTTCACACCCCTCTAATGTCAGTCACTAATGCAATTTCTTCAGTAATTATTGTTGGTGCTATAATTGCAGCTTTGGCAGGAAATTCTGTAAATATTTTTGATACTGCTAATATCTATGGATTTTTGGCAATTATTTTAGCTGCAATAAATATTTTTGGGGGATTCCTCGTTACTCAAAGAATGCTTGCTATGTATAAAAAGAAAAGGAAAGACAAGTAACTATGTCAGCAAATTTATTAGCTATTTTTTATTTAATTTCTGGAATTTTATTTATTTTAGCCCTAAGAGGACTTTCATCTCCAGAGACATCGAGGCAAGGAAATTTATTTGGAATTATTGGAATGGCAATTGCAATTGGAGTTACTTTTTTATCAGTTGGGAATTTTTCTACAGGGTTTTTGTATGTTCTAGGTTTTTTAGTAATTGGAGGATCTGTCGGTGCGTTTATTGCATATAAAATACCAATGACAGCAATGCCAGAGCTTGTAGCAGGTTTTCATAGCTTAGTTGGTCTGGCTGCAGTATTTGTCGCAATATCAGCTTTCTTAAATCCTGAAGTTTTTAATTTAGGTTCACCTGGAGATATAAAAATAGCAAGTTTAATTGAAATGTCACTGGGAGCTGCGATAGGAGCCATAACTTTTACAGGATCTATTATAGCTTTTTTAAAACTGAGAGGAATAATGTCAGGCTCTCCAATTACTTTTGCAGTTCAACACTATTTGAATTTGTCATTAGGATTGATTTTGATAGGTCTAATATTTTATTTATGCAAAACTCAAATTGATACTTGGTTTTGGACAATAATTCTAATTTCATTTTTACTTGGAATTCTGTTAATCATTCCAATAGGTGGGGCAGATATGCCAGTTGTTATATCTATGTTAAATTCATACTCAGGATGGGCAGCGGCAGGAATTGGTTTTACATTAGAAAACACTGCTTTAATAATTACAGGAGCTTTAGTTGGATCTTCTGGTGCAATTCTATCCTATATTATGTGTAAGGGGATGAATCGATCTTTCTTTAATGTAATTCTAGGAGGCTTTGGTGGAACTGATCAATCTAAATCCAAAACAGATAAAGAACAGAGACCAGTTAAAAGTGGAAATGCAGATGACGCAGCATTCTTAATGAAAAATGCATCATCTGTTATTATTGTTCCAGGTTACGGAATGGCAGTTGCACAGGCACAACATGCTTTAAGGGAAATGGTAGATGGATTAAAAAAAAATGGAGTAAAAGTAACTTACGCAATTCATCCTGTGGCAGGTAGAATGCCCGGTCATATGAATGTGTTGTTAGCGGAAGCAAACGTTCCATATGATGAAGTATTTGAATTAGAGGAAATAAATAATGATTTTGCTAATTGTGATGTAGCATATGTAATTGGTGCTAATGATGTTACTAACCCCGTCGCCAAAACTGATCCACAAAGTCCAATATATGGAATGCCAATTTTAGATGTTGAGAAATCAAAATCAGTACTTTTTGTGAAAAGAAGCCTTTCACCTGGATATGCTGGAATTGATAATGATTTATTTTATAGAGATAATACTTTAATGTTATTTGCAGATGCTAAAAAAATGACTGAGGACATTGTTAAAAATCTATAATTAATGACTAAAATTTTTTGCGATATTGCAGAACTAAATACGATAAAAAAATTTAATAATAAAAAAATTGTAAAAGGATTTACTACAAATCCAAGCTTAATGAGAAATGCAGGAGCTAAAAATTATTCACAGTATTCAAAAAAAATTCTTAAAATTTCAAAAAAAAAACCAGTTTCTTTGGAGGTCTTCGCAGATGATATGGTGAATATGAGAAAACAAGCATTAATAATTAATTCATGGGGCAATAATGTTTATGTAAAAATTCCGGTTACAAATTCAAAAGGAAAATTTATGGGCAAACTTATAAAAAATCTTAATAATCTAAATATAAAACTAAATATAACTGCAGTTTATACCTCTGGTCAAACTAGGCAAATTTTAAAAAATTTAAATAAAAAATCAAAAGTTATAATCTCAATATTTGCTGGAAGAGCTGCAGATGTAGGTAAAGATCCAATACCAGAATTTAAAAAAAGTATTAAATATTCAAAAAAATTCAAAAATGTTGAAATTTTGTGGGCAAGCGTTAGGGAGCCTTATAATTATCTTCAAGCAAAGCAACTAGGATGTCATATTATAACAGTGCCACCTAAGTTAATCGAAAAGATTGAAAAATTTGGCAAACCATTTCAAAAACTTACTAAAGAAACTGTGGTTGGTTTTTTAAAAGATAGTAAAAAATCAAGATTTAGTATTACTTAATAATTTAAATTATATTTTTCTTTTATTATAAGCAGTCATAATTGCAAAATTAAGCCAAAATAGAACTGATGTATACGTTGAAAAAAAACTTCCTGATGGCAAAAATGGAATTAATGTACACAAAATAAATAATATTGCTGATAATTGATATTTATTCCTACTTTTAAAATAAGATTTTGATGAATAAAATATGAAATAAAGAATAAAGATTGTAAAGCTTAAGAAGCCAAATAAACCTGTTTCTGACAAAATTTCAAAATGTATTTGATGTGGATGAGTTCCCATTATTTGAAAAGTAAAATCTTTATTTTGTTTTGTATAAATTTCTTTTACACTTTCTACTCTATAGTTTTTGATACCAACTCCAAATATATAATTTTTTTTAAAAACATTTATTCCAGTATTGAAATGTGAACCATAAGTAGAGTTCAACATGAATTTTTTAATTCCATTTTTTTCAAAGATATTTGGCATTTGTGCAATAAATCTAGTTTTATAGTTTACGCTACTATAAATTAAAGAAATTATAATTATTATTGTTACTATTAAACCAATTATTTTTTTTTTTATACTCAATTCATAAGCAATAAAAAAAAATATAAAAATTGTTAAAAAAAACTTTATAAAATTAGATCTTTCTCCAATTAGAAACGAAACTCCAATCAATAAGATTAATGGTAAGTAATTATATTTTTTATTTTCAAATTCTTGATTAAAGTAAACGAAAGAAAATAAAGCAAAACCTATATAAAAATACCCAATAACTAATTCGTCTCCAATAAAACTTGTTAATCTACCAGGCATATAAGAGGTATTGCCAGTCAAATTATGGCCTAAAAAATATTCAAAAACTAAATCAAAAAAAACAATTATAAAAATAATACTCCAAGTTTTAAAGATAATTTTTTCGAACAAATAATTTTTATATCTCAAAATATATTTTATTGCAGAAATGAAAATAATAATAAAAAAAAATTTTAAGACTCTATTGAAAGATAAACTAGGATCTTGACTAAAAATTAAATTTATAATGTAAGTTATCCATAGAAGAATTAAACTTATGAAAGTAAAATCTTTAAAATCAGAATAAATTTTTTTTCTAAATATAAAAATTAAATAAGTAATACTTATTATTAATAAAAATAAATTAATTATTGAATTTCCCAATAGATAACTTAAAGGGAACAAACATATTAAAAATAATAATTGAATAATTAAAAAATTTTCTTTTTCTAGTTTTCTAAAGATGCTCATAAAAAGATTTTGGTTGCGGGGGACGGATTTGAACCGCCGACCTCAAGGTTATGAGCCTTGCGAGCTACCAGGCTGCTCCACCCCGCGTCAATAAATTATATTCTATTTTTTAGTCTATTTAATTTTTTTACTCTTTTAATATTTTCCTGAAGAATTCTTTTTTTTTTCTCTGAAGGTTTTTCGTAAGTATTTTTTAACTTAATTACTTTAAAAAAACCATCTCTCTGAAGTTTTCTTTTTAAAACCCTCAGTGCTTGTTCAACATTATTATCTTTTACTTCTATTTTAATAACTACCTCCAAAAAAGAAACTTAACTATCATTTTAAGAATTAATTGTCCATTAAATTGATTTTTTTTGTTTTTCAATTTTTTCTTTTTCTTTTTTCTCTCTTTTTATTCTTCTCTCAGCCTTTTCAATTGCTTCAACCAGATCTATTTGGTTAAATAATCCCATAGCCACTGGGTCCTTGGCATTCAGATTATTATAATTCCAATAACTTTTTTTTCTTATTAGAGTGACTGAGTTTTTTGTTATACCAACTAGTTTAGCTATTTGAGAATCTTTTAGTATCGGATACTGTTTTATTAACCACAATGCAGAATCCGGTTTATCTTGTCTTTTTGATAAGGGAACATATTTTTTAATTTTTTTATCTACACTATCAATGTTAATCTCGTAATAGTTTATTTTTAAAGGTCTATTTTTATCATCAGAAGAAAGTTTAATTTCTTCCCTTGTTAACTGACCAGATATAATTGGATTGTAACCAACTATACCCTTGGCCACTTCGCCATCAGCAATTCCTTGAATTTCAACTTCATGAAGTTTGCAAAATTCTGCAATTTGCTTAAATGTTAATGTTGTATTTTCTACCAACCAAACAGCTGTTGCCATTGGCATTAATGGTGCGTTTGACATAAATTATTTTTTTTCTGATCTAAAGTTTTGAAATTTTTTATTAAACTTACTTACTCTTCCTTTATCAAGAATTTTTTGTTTTCCACCTGTCCAGGCTGAGTGTGAAATTGGATCAATTTCAAGTTTTAAGACTTCGCCCTCATTTCCCCAAGTTGATCTTGTTTCAAATTGTGTTCCATCAGTCATTTCAACTTTAATTTTGTGATAATTTGGATGTATGTTTTTTTTCATAGGAGGCTTTATAACAAAAGAATATTTAAAAACAATTAAAAGTTATTAAGATTTTCTAACATTTTTTCATATACAGCATTGCTTGCAGCAAAAACTTGATGATCTTTAATTGCAGAACAGTTTATATCATTAATTTTTCCACCAGCTTCTTTGACGATTATTATACCAGCAGCTATATCCCAGATGTTTAAAGCTTTTTGAAAATATCCGTCATAACGACCTGCCCCAACATAAGCCATATCCAATGCAGCACTTCCAGACCTTCTATTGTTTAAAGTACTATTAATTTCCTTTTTTCCACCAGTAGCAAAAAGGCATTCTTCTATTTTTTTTTTATTTGAAACTCTAATTCTTTGATTATTAAAAAATGCTCCATTATTTTTTTCTGCGAAGAACATTTCATTTTTTATTGGGTCAAAAATTAAACCGCTAACAATTTCTTGATTATTTCTTAAAGCTATAGATATTGCAAAGTGAGGGATCCCATGTAGAAAATTTGTGGTTCCATCAATTGGATCAATAATCCAATAATTTTCTTTATCTGAATTTTTTAACTCTCCTATTTCTTCACCAATTATTGAAAAATTTTTTCTTGTTTTTGTTAATTCTTCGATGATAATTTTTTCAACTTTTTTATCAGAATTTGTTACAAAGTCCGATGGTCCTTTTGAAGATACTTGTAATTTTTCTAGTTCTCCGAAATCTCTTATTAATACTTTAGAAGCTTTCTCAGAAGCTTTAATCATAATATTCAAATTTGGAGATATCGAATTCATTGTATTTATATTTTTTTTACGTATTCAATAGACCTTGTATCAACAATTATTTGATCACCGTTTTCAATAAATGGAGGTACTTGAATCTTTACACCATTGTCTAATATTGCAGGCTTATATGAAGATGAAACTGTCTGACCTTTTAATGCTACATCAGTGCTTTCTATTTCACAATTAACTTGGTTTGGTAATTCAATAGATATAGGTTTTTCTTCATAAAAACTTATTTTTACTTCTAATTCTTCTTTTAAAAATTTTCCTTTTTCTCCAACAATTTCTTTTTTTATATTTATTTGTTCAAAAGATTTTTGATTTATAAAATAATAATCTATTTCATCTTCGTATAAAAAATTAAAATTGATTTCTTCTAATGAGGCTTTTTCAACAGTATCACTGGATCTAAATCTTTCGTTTATTTTAGTACCCTTATTTACGCTTTTCATTTCAATCTGATTAAATGCTCCACCTTTTCCAGGTTTTACATGTTGAGTTTTAAGAACTTCCCACAAATCATCTTTGTGTTCCAAAAGCATTCCAGGTTTAATTTCATTTCCAGATATTTTCATTTTAATTTTCTCATAGCTTCTTTTGGGTTTAGTTTTTTATTATTCCAAATGTAGCCTGAAATAGCTAAAAAGTTAGCTTTATTCAATAGAAGTTTTTTATAATTAGTATCTTTTATACCTCCTATTGCTACAACAGGAGTATTTGTTAATTTTTTAGCTAAAGTTAGTATTTTTAAACTTGCTTTGTATCTAATTTTTTTTGTTTTAGATGAATAAAATGATCCAAAAGCTAGGTAGTCTGCACCATAATCAATAGCCTTTTTTGCTAATCTTATTGAATTATGACAAGTAATTCCAATAATTTTATTCTTTAATATTTTTCTTGCCATTAAAATATTCATATCTTTTTGACCCAAATGACATCCATCTGCATTAACTTTTTTTGCAATTACCGGATTGTCATTTATTAAAAATATAACTTTATGTTTTTTACAAATTTTTTTTATTTTTTTCCCGATATAGATTTGATTCTTTAAGCTTTCTTTTTTCAGTCTTAATTGAAAAAAATTTACTTTTTTTGAACTTAATACTTGATTTAAATTAGAATAAAATTCCTCTTCTTTAATTTCATTAGGAGAAATTAAATATATAAATCTCTTATTTTTTCTATTTTTCCTCAAGTTCTTTGGACCATTTTCCTTGAGCTGCGAGGGAGCACATATTTGCTCTATGATTAAAAATTTCCTGTGTACCTTTAATATTTTTTATATCTTTAGACCAAAACTTAATAGCGCTTTGCTGTAAAGCTCTTCCATATGAGTAGCTCATTATAAAATTTGTATCATTAAATTTATTAATTAAGCTTAGGTTCTCGGCTGCCTCTATTTCAGTTTGACCACCTGATAAAAAAGCTATTCCGGGCACTTCTTTTGGAACAGAATCTTTTAAACATTTTAAAGTTAAATGAGCAATTTTTTCATTACTAATTTTTTCATTTGATTTATTTCCTGGAAGTATCATGTTTGGTTTTAAAATTATTCCTTCCAAAATAACCTTATGCTTAATTAGCTCTTCAAAACATTTTTTGATTACTTCTGAAGTTTTATTTAAACAATCTTCAGCTGTATGATCTCCATCCATCAATACTTCGGGTTCTACAATTGGAACCATTCCATTTTCTTGAACTATAGAAGAGTACTTAGCTAAAGCATTAGCGTTGGCTTCAATTGATAATTTGCTAGGATATTTTTTTGAAATAATATAAATGCCTCTCCATTTAGTAAATCTTGCTCCAAGCTTATAGTAATCCTTCAATCTTTCTCCCAAGCCATCCAACCCTTCTGTAATTTTTTCATCAGGTGAATCTGCCAGTGATTTTGCTCCTGTATCTACTTTTATTCCAGGCACAGCTCCTGATGATGAAATTAACTCTGGAATAGTTTTTTTTGAGCTCGAGTTTTGTTTTATAGTTTCGTCATATAAAATCACACCACCGATGCATGTTTTCATACTTTCAGATGAAAAAAGTGTTTCTCTAAACATCAGCCTATTTTCTGGAGTTGACTCAACATTTACAGCGCCAAGTCTCTTAGTCATTGTTCCAGTACTTTCATCAGCAGCCAATATACCTTTTCCGTGAGATAAAATTTTTAATACGATGTTATTTAATTCAGACATTTTGATTTAAAGCTTTTATAGCAGGTAGAGTTTTTCCTTCAAGATATTCTAAAAAAGCTCCACCAGCAGTTGAAACAAAAGTAAATGAATCAAATTTTTTAAACTTGTTTATTGCTGCAACTGTCTCACCACCTCCTGCTACAGAAAAAATTTTATCATTCTTTGTTTTTTGAGAAATTAACTCTAATATTTTTTTTGTTCCATTTTGGAAATTTGGATTTTCAAAATAACCCGCAGGACCATTCCAAAGTATTGTTCTAGAGTTACTTATAATTGTTTCAATAGATGATATTGTTTTTGGCCCAATATCCAATATCATTTCATTATCTTTTATTTCATTTACATTTTTTTCTTCTCCTTCTCCATCAAGGCTAGTAGATACAATTGCATCTTTGGGAATAGTAATTTCACAATTATATTTTTTTGAGCTTTCCAATATTTCTTTAATTAAAAAACCACAATCATTTTCACATATTGATTTTCCTATATCTGAGCCAGTGTGTTTTAGCATTGTATTGCCCATTCCACCTACAATTATAATATTGTTAAATTTTTTTATTAAATTGTTTATAATTTTAATTTTTGTAGAAATTTTTGAACCTCCAATTATTAGAGAAACAGGCTTTTCGATTTCTGAAGTTATTTTTTTTAATGCATTTATCTCCTCAGCGATTTGTAGTCCAAAATATGAGGGTATATATTTAGTGATCCCTTCAACGGAAGCGTGCGATCTATGAGAACAAGAGAAAGCGTCATTTATATAAATATCTCCTAAATCAGATATTTTTTTAGAAAACTCATTATTATTCAATTCTTCACCTTCGTTAAAACGAATATTTTCAAGCATTATAATTTTACCATTCGAAATTTTGTTTATTGCTAATAATGTATTTTTATTTATAGGTTCTCTATTAAACAAAACTTCTTTATTTAATAATAAAGATAATTTTTCTGAAATAGGTTTTAAAGACATACCCTCAACAACTTTTCCTTTTGGTCTCCCAATATGAGATATTATTATTATTTTAGCTTGTTTTTCCAACAAAAGATTTATCGTTGGTATTATTTTTTCTATTCTTGAAGTCTCAGTTATAGCTCCATTTTCCATTGGAACATTTAAATCCAATCTTAATAAAACTTTTTTTCCTTTAAGATCTAGATTTTTATTTAAAACATTTTTCATAAAAGAATTAAATTTTATGAATATATTTTACCAAATCACACATTCTATTTGAAAAACCCCACTCGTTATCATACCAAGCTGAAATTTTTCCCATATTTTTTCCAACCACACAAGTTAGATTAGCATCAACAATTGCTGAAAAAGAGTTATGATTAAAGTCAATAGAAACTAATTTTTCTTCTGTAATATCAATTACTTTATTATTTTTTGACTTAGCGGCTTTTAAAAAGCTAGAATTAATTTTTTCTTTTGTTATCTCATTTTTTGTACAAAAAACCAATTCAATTAAAGATACATTTGGCGTTGGTACTCTCATAGCTATTCCTTCTAGTTTTCCCTTTAAAGAGGGAATAATTTCACCTATCGCTTTTGATGCACCAGTGGAAGTTGGAACAATTGATTGACTAGCAGATCTAGCTCTTCTTGGGTCTTTATGAGAATTATCTAGAATTCTTTGGTCGCTAGTAAAAGAATGGATTGTTGTCATAAACGCTTTTTCAATTTTAAAATTATTATTTAAAATATTTGCAACTGGCGCTAAACAATTTGTTGTACAAGAAGCCGCAGATATTATTTGATCACTTTTTTCTAAAACATTTTCATTAACACCAAATACAATGGTTTTATCTGCATTTTTACATGGAGCAGAAACTATAACTTTTTTTGCTCCATTTTTTATATGATCTAATAATTTTTCTTTTGAATTGAATTTTCCTGTACACTCAAAAACATAATCTACATCAAATTTGTTCCAATCTATATTTTCTAAATTTGTTTCCTGTGAAAATGAAATTTTATTTTTATTAATTGTTAAATTATTTTTATTTAAATTTATATTTGCATTTAATTTTCCATGGATTGAGTCATATTTTAGCAAAGAACAGGTCGTTTCTAAGTTAGATCGGTTATTTATATGTTTAATTGATATGTTTTTATTATTACTCTCGATTATGGCTCGAATTACCATTCTACCAATTCTACCCATTCCATTGATTCCGATTTTTATTGTCATTTTTAATTCTTTAATCGATTTTTAATTTTTTTGGAAATATTTTCTGCAGTTAATCCAAAGTATTTATAAATATTTTTATATGGAGCGCTTTTTCCAAACTCATCAATTCCAAAAACCAAACCTTCATTTCCAACGTATTTTTTCCAACAATCTGTTGACCCTGCTTCTATTGATATTTTAAATTTAGTCTCTCCAAGAATTTTTTTCTTATACGATTTAGGCTGCGAGTCAAAAATATCTTGGCATGGTACCGATATTACTTTTGAATATATTTTGTTTTTGGCCAATTTATGGCTAGCTTCTAATGCTAAATTAACCTCAGATCCACTTGCAAATATAGTTAGATTAATTTTTTTATTTGTTCTTAAAATTTCATAAGCTCCTAGAGCACACTTATTGTTTATAGAATATTTATTTCGAACTGGGTTAAGATTTTGTCTAGTTAAAGATAATATACTGGGAGTTTTTGAATTTTTTAGAGCTAACTCCCAACATTCTATAGTTTCCATTCTGTCTGCTGGCCTAAAAACATTTAAATTTGGAATAGATCTAAGTCCAGAAAGTTGCTCAATAGGTTGATGTGTTGGTCCATCTTCACCAAGACCAATTGAGTCGTGAGTCATTACGTATATAACTTGTTGTTTCATTAGAGCTGATAATCGGATTGAAGGTTTGCAATAGTCTGAAAAAATTAAAAAAGTTCCACCATAAGGAATAAGTTTACTATGTAGTGCTAAACCATTCATTATTCCACACATTGCGTGTTCTCTTACTCCATAATGAATATAATTTCCACTAAAGTCATTTGATTTAATTATTTTGTGAAATTTAGTTTTTGTATTATTTGAACCTGCCAAGTCAGCTGAACCACCAATTAAATTTTTATTTTCATAAGTTATAGAATTTAATACTAATTCTGAACATTTTCTTGTTGCTAAACTTTTAATTTCTTTAATAGCACTTATTTTTTCAGATTTAATCGATTTATTAAAATTATTTTTAAATATTTTATTAATTTTATTTTTCTTTTTGTTATAAATTTTGTTCCATTTATTTTCAATTTTTGAACCTTTGCTACCTATTTTATTCCATTCATTTAAAATATTTTTTGGGACTTCAAATGGTTTATAAATCCAACCTAATTTTTTTCTTACTAATTCTATTTCATCTTTACCAAGTGGACTTCCATGAGAAGACGCTTTGCCAGATTTATTCGGTGATCCATAGCCTATTTTAGTTTTACAAGAAATAATTGTTGGTTTTTTAGAATTTTGAACTTTTTTTAATGCTTTAAAGATTTCACTATAATTGTGTCCATTAATTAAAATATAATTCCACCCGTAACCTTCGAATCGTTTTCTAAAATTATCTGAAACAGCTAAATTGGTTGGTCCATCTATTGAGATCGAGTTATTATCAAATAACATTATAAGATTTTTTAATTTTAAATGACCTGCTAAACTCATTGCTTCATGGCTAATACCTTCCATCAAGCATCCATCACCAGCCAAAACATATGTTTTATGGTTAATTATATCTTTACCAATTTTTTTTCTTAAAATTTCCTCAGCTATTGCAAAACCAACTGAGTTTGCAATTCCTTGTCCAAGTGGACCAGTTGTTGTTTCAATTCCTGATCCTGGATGGTACTCAGGATGGCCAGCGCAAATACTGTTTAATTGTCTAAATTTTTTAATACTGTTTAATGAAATACTTTTATACCCTGTTAGATATAATAAAGAGTAAAGCAGCATAGAACCATGTCCCGCGGACAAAATGAATCTATCTCTATTAAGCCAATTTGGATTTTTTGGATTATATTTAAGAAAATGTTTAAACAACACAGTTGCTACATCTGCCATCCCCATAGGCATACCAGGGTGTCCAGAATTAGCTTTTTGTACAGCATCCATGGACAAAAACCTTATTGCATTGGATAAATCTTTATAATTTTTGTTCAAAAATATCCTATATAGACTTGGGTGAATCAATTTATTATTATATTTATATATATATGAATTCTATACATGAAAAAGAAAAAAAACTTCAACAAGCTTTAGAAAAGTTAAACTTAATTAATCCCCAAAATTTAAATTTAAAGGAAACTATTTCAAATTTAGATCAGCAAAAAAATCAATTAGAAATTGAAAAAAAAGAATTAGAAACAAATTATGAAGAACTTCAGCAAAATTATCAAAAATTAAAGTCAAAAATTGATGAGCTGAATAATCAAAAAGAAACAGAAGTAAAAAAAGAGTTAGAATTTTCAGATAAAATTGATGAATTAAATCAAGAAACAGATAGTTTGTTAGAAGAGATAGATAAATGGCAAATGTAAACGTAAAATTTAATAATAAAGAATTTCTATTGTCATGCGAAGATGGACAAGAAGAACATTTAGAAGAACTTTCATTTCATCTGAATGAAAAATTTAACAACTTAAAATCATCATTAGGAAATATTGGAGAAAATAAACTTTTATTAATCACGTCTATTGCTACTATGGATGAGTATTTTGAAACTAAAAAAAAAA
>CACEMT010000002.1 GCA_902560685.1 uncultured Pelagibacteraceae bacterium
CAAATAAGTTATAATCTTCCTCGGTTTTTTGAAGTTTTTTAACCAGCGCAAAAGTTCCAAGCGCGTTTTCAAAATGTTCCTCAAAAATATCTAATTTATCATTAGGAAGATCTGAAGGAACCAGTTGCTCAAAACTTTTTATAGCAGCTGTGATTTTTTGCTCATCATTGTTGTAAATATCAAATTTATATTCTTGTAAACAATGTTGAAGCTTAGGATTCATTGGAGGCGGGGCCACATGAGATGTTAAGTATGTTCTAGCAGGTAAATAGTTTACTAAACTTGGATAAAAACCTACAATCGCAAGTCCAATTAATTGTAATGCTATAAAAGGAACAACACCTTTCCAAATATTTAAGGTTGTAATAAATTTCGGTGCAACACCTTTTAAATAAAATAAAGCAAAACCAAAAGGGGGAGTTAAAAAAGAAGTTTGTAAATTTACCCCAATCATTACACCTAACCAAATTGCACTAACATTAGCTCCTGTTTCAGCTAATAATATTGGTGCAATAATAGGAACAACTACTACTGCAATTTCTATGAAATCAAGAAAAAAACCTAAAAGAAAAATTACTATCATGACAACAATAAATTGAGTCCAAAATCCACCTGGCAAATCTTGTAAAAAATCTCTTACTAGTTCTTCACCTCCAAAAGCCCTAAACCCTGAAGTTAACATTGCTGCACCTAAAAGAATTATGAATACCATCGAAGTAGTTACACAAGTTTCAGTAACAACTTCTTTTAAAACGTTATCAACTTTATAAGATCTCCAAAAGCTCCAAATTATACCTATTAAAAAGATTAAAGTAAAAAAACCTGTGATTAGAATTGCAGTTAAGTTTCTAGTTTCTATTGCTTTAATATTTAAATTATAATTATTTGAAATATAAAAAATTGGAATTAAAGCTACAACAGATATTAGTAATGGATAATATGCATCCTTTTTACCTTGATGCAGACGATACCCAGCCATTATAGTCGCTCCTATTGCACCAATTGAACCAGCTTGGTTTACTGTTGCAATACCCATTAATATAGATCCAAGAACTGCAAATATTAATGCAAGCGGTGGAATTATTACCATTATAACTTTCATCCAAAATTTAAAATCAAATTGACCTTTAAATGGAACTGGTGGAGCTGCTCTAGGATTTAATCTTGCATATACAAATACATACAACATATACAAACCAACTAATACTAATCCAGGTAATAATGCACCAAGAAACATATCACCAGCACTAGTAGAACCTACTCTAAACTCGCCAGGCATATTAAATTCACCTGTGATTAATTTATAGTCTGCCTGTCTCATTGTATTTGCTACATCAGCAGCACTAGCTAATTGGTCTGCAATAATAATTAAAACAATTGATGGAGGAATTATTTGCCCAAGTGTTCCAGATGAACAAACTATTCCACTTGCAAGACTTCTATCATATTTGTTATTTAACATAGTGGGCAATGAAATTAAGCCCATTGCAATGACAGTTGCTCCAACTATTCCTGTGGTTGCTGCAAGTAATGCTCCAACAAAAATTACTGAAATTCCAAGTCCTCCAGGGATAGGGCCAAACAATTGTCCCATGGTTACCAAAAGATCTTCAGCAATTTTAGATTTTTGTAACATGATACCCATGAAAATAAACAAAGGTATTGCTATTAAAGTATCAGTTTCTACATCCCAATAATTACTCCTGAAATTTGTAATCCCTGCTGTTAACCATTCTATTGGTCCATCAGTTGCATAATATGCACCCACATCCCCTTCAAAAAGATATCCGAAGAAAGCTGCAGCACCTATTGAAATGATAGCTGAACCTGGTAATGCAAAAGCAACAGGAAAACCTGATGCCAATGCAACTATCATGATTAAAACAAGTAGAGATAAAAATAAATGTTCCATAGTTTAACTTTTTAAAAGTTTATAACTGCTACTCATAAAATAGCTTGTAAATTGAATTAACATACTGACAGCAAATACAGCTAAATATACTGCCATTAGATAAAGTAAATATAATCCGTTTGATCCTTGTTGTGTAATTTCAAAAGAAATAACAGGACCATTAATAATACTTGCTTTACCACCCATTCCTAAAAATAAAACAATAAGACATAGTGGGATTCCTAATAACAAAGATCCCATTGAATTCGTCCAAGCTTTTTTTCTCTCACTAAAGCCAGTGTATAAAACATCAACTCTAACATGACCTTCGTGCATTAAAGCATATGCACTAGCAAAAAGATAAAGGGCTGAATACCAGAAACGAACTAAATCACCCTGAAAAGCTTGTTCATATTCAAATATGAATCTTGATACAACAATAAAAAATTCACTAGCAACAACTAGAACGGCTAACCAAATAAAACCTACTGATCTAGTAAAATAACCAATTACAAAAGAAATTAATATTAAAGGAAAATGAACAAAGGTAATTCTAAAGGCTGGAATAACTAGTTTAATTTTTAATGTTTCACCAAAAATTGGTTCAACTAATTTTTCTACAACCATAAATGAAACTATTAAATCTGCAATTCCAACAATTAAAACTGCCCAAAAAGACGAACGAATAATATAAGAAGTAAATTCAGTAAGAATTTTTGAGTCAGTTTCTAGAGTTTGTTTAATAGATCTAAATACGTAAAAAATTGCAAATAATATTGAAGCAAAATACAAAAATAATTGTATATAGGCTGTTGTTAATAATGAACCTTCTAAAGGATTACTTAATTTTTTAAATCCAAATAAACCATAATGTGAAAATAATTTTTTAACACCAGGCCATTCAAACCAAACTGTTAAAACATTGTTAATTAGGAAAATAAAAGTAATAGCTAATATTGAATAACTAAATATTCTAATAATTATAGGTAAATTACTTTTTGAAACCATAAAATAAAAATTTTTTTCTTATTAAAAAAGGGCCCTAAAAAGGGCCCTTAATTTTTAATATTATCAAACTTTAAGTATTATAGTCCTAAAGCTCTGTTTCTTTGAGCAATGTATGGTGAGTCTGATAAGTTTGTCCAAGCACCGATCTCTTTACGAGCTTTAACAAAAGCTTTATGCGTTCTAGCAGCAAGATCACTGTGTTGTTGAACTTCATCATAAACTTCAGCAGCGCCTTTAGCGAAAGCATCATAAACTTTGTCATTAAACTTCTCAAGTTTAACACCATGATCGTTTATTAAACGACCTAATGCTGCACCATTTTTAGCATTATACTCAGCCATAGTGATTTCATCAGCCCAAGCACAAGCAGTTTTAATAATCATTTGGTCTGATTTTGTTAAACCAGTAAACCAAGATTTATTAACACCACATGCTAACATCGAACCAGGTTCATGCATACCAGGATAGTAATAATACTTAGCAGCTTCATGGAACTTCATAGCCTCGTCATTCCAAGGACCTACCCATTCAGTTGCATCGATTGCACCTGACACAAGGTTTTCATAAATTTGTCCACCAGGAAGTGAAATTGGAGAACCGCCAAGTTTTCCAAGTACTTGTCCTCCTAATCCAGGCATACGCATTTTTAAACCTTTAAGGTCGTTAGCTGATCTAATTTTTTTGTTAAACCAACCACCCATTTGAACTCCAGTATTACCAGCTATGAAACTTTGAGTACCAAAGTCATCAGTTAGCTCATCCCAAAGTGCTTGTCCTCCACCATGGTGAATCCAAGCATTGATTTCAGAATATGTGAAACCAAATGGGCATGCTGTAAAATATCCAAATGCTGGGTGTTTTTTAACCCAATAGTAGTCTGCACCGTGATACATTTGTGAGTTACCAGAGGCAACTTCATCAAATGAGTCAAATGCTTTAACTCTTTCATTTGCAGCGTAATAAGTAACTTGTATTCTTCCGTCACTCATATCGCTTAGTCTTTTTGCAAGTCTTTGTGCACCAGTTCCTAGACCAGGAAAATCTCTTGGCCAAGTAGCTACCATCGCAGCTTCTACTCTTTCAGCAGCAACTGCTGGAGCAGCTAAAGATGATGCAGCAACAGCAGCAACACCAGTTGCAGCAGCAGCTTTAAAGAACTTACGTCTTGAAGGTGATTTATTTACCTTCAATGATTTTTTTTCTTTAATCATATTTTTCCCTCTTATTAGTTAATTAACTAATATTATTTAAGCATATAACTAAGAAAGAGTCATAAAAAAAATACCCAAAATGAACTTAATTACAATTATAGATTGTATATTTAGTTTAGATCGAAAATTTTTCCTGGATTCA
Source organism: uncultured Pelagibacteraceae bacterium (assembly GCA_902560685.1). Lineage (GTDB taxonomy): Bacteria > Pseudomonadota > Alphaproteobacteria > Pelagibacterales > Pelagibacteraceae > Pelagibacter. The sequence continues at coordinate 4,253 of CACEMT010000002.1, forward strand.
TTATATTGTTAGGATCCATACTTCTCTTAATAGATTTCATTGCTGGCAGGTTATCTGGGTGTTGTTTTAATAAATAATGTTTTTTTTGTAAACCAATACCATGTTCTCCTGTAATTGTTCCTTCTAATTCTAAAGCTTTTTGAATAAGTTTATCACTATAGTCTCTTATTAGTTTTTGTTTTTCTTCATCTTTAGGATCATACAAAATAATAGAGTGAAAATTACCATCACCAACATGACCAACCATTGGTGCTATTAGGCCATTTTCTTTAACATGTTTTTCCGCCCAAGAAACACATTCTACAAGCTTTGAAATAGGAACACATATGTCTGTAGAATACACTTTCATATTATTACCTAGAGCTTTAACTGAATAATAAACATCATGTCTTGCTTTCCACAGTTTGTTTCTTTCTTCAATAGACTCAGCCCATTTGAAATCACTTCCTCCATTATTTTTAGATAACTCTTCAACAAGCTTTATTGTTTCTTTATTTGACATTTCACTGCCGTGAAATTCAAAAAAAAGAGTTGGGGAAGCTTTTACATTTTCTAGTTTTGAATATTTAATACTTATTTCCATTTGATCTTTGTTTAACATTTCAATTCTTGCAACATTTAATCCGTATTGGATTACTTCTTGAGAAGTTAAAACTGCTGAGTCTAAATCAGGAAAATAACAAACCGCACTCATAATATTTTCTGGAATTGGAGATAATCTTAACTGTACTTCAGTTATAATTCCTAGTGTCCCTTCTGAACCAATAAATAGATTGGTTAAATTATATCCCGCAGAAGATTTTTTTGCTCTACCTCCTGTTTTAACTATATCTCCATTTGCTAAAACTACAGTTAAGCCTGATACAACTGTTCTCATTGTTCCATACTTAACTGCCATCGTACCAGATGCAGAGGTAGAAGCCATTCCACCCAATGCAGCATCAGCACCTGGGTCGATTGGAAAAAAAACTCCATCCTCTCTTAAATACTCATTTAGTTGTTTTCTTGTAACATTTGCTTGAACCCTACAATCAAAATCAGCTGCATTAACACTTAAAACTTTATTCATTTTTTCTAAAGAAATTGTAATTCCATTTTCATTGCCTACTACATTTCCTTCAAGAGAAGTTCCTGTTCCAAAAGGTACAACAGGAATTTTATGTTCATTACATAATTTCAATATTTTTGATACTTCATCATTTGTTTCTGGAAAAACTACTGCTTGAGATAAAATTGGATCGTATGTATCTTCACCACGAGCATAATTTGCTCTTGTAGACTCAGACATTGAAAATCTACCATTAAATATACTTTTTAATTCTTTTTGTATCTGTTCGTTCATTTTTTTTAATAATTTTAAATTATATAATAAATTATACTATATTAACTTAACATTTTTTTTATATTTTCAAGTGCCTTAGAAATATTATCTTGGGAAGCTGCAAAGCTAAATCGCACATAATCTATGGCTTTTTTTCCAAAAGATGTACCTGGTACAATTGCTACACCTGCTTCATGTAAACATTTTTTTGCAAACTCTTTTCCATTCATTCCAGTTCCTATAACATTTGGAAAAGCATAAAATGCCCCGCCTGGTAAACTACAATCAATTCCCTTAATACTGTTAAGTCCATCAAAAATTAATTTTCTTCTTTTAGTAAATTTTTCCATCATAAAATTTATGGGGTCATCTGGGCCATCTAGAGCAGCTATTGCTCCATATTGGATTGCCGCATTCACGCAAGAGTGATTATTAACACAAAATTTAATAACATGTTCCACAAGATTTTCTGGCCATACTGACCATCCTAGCCGCCAGCCTGTCATTGAATAAGATTTGCTCCAACCATCAAGTACGATTAATCGATCGTACAAAAAAGGGTAATCAAAAAAAGTTGGCATTTTTTTTCCATCAAATATTTGTCTGCTATAAATTTCATCACTCAATATAGCAACATGTGGAAATTTTTTTAATCCTTCAGCTAGCTGGTCTATTTTATTTTTTTCTGTAAAAGCACCTGTCGGATTATTTGGATTATTTAATATTATCAATCGAGTATTTTCGTTTATTAATGATAAAATTTTTTCTGGGTTAATAGAAAAATCTTTGTTCTCTAACATATTTATTGGCACTGCTTTTGCCCCAGTATAATTGATCATAGACTCATAAATTGGAAATCCTGGATCTGGATATATTATTTCTGCGCCTGGCTCTCCAAACAATGTTATAGCATAATACATTGTTGGTTTTCCTCCGGGCATAATAATAACTCTTTCTGGGTCAATATCTGTATTGTAAAGTTTTTTAATTTTTCTAGTCACTGCTTGTCTGCACTCAATTATTCCGTTTGGCAAGACGTAACCATGATGACCTTCATCTAGTGCTTTTTTTGTTGCATCTATTACGTGCTTTGGTGATTTAAAATCAGGTTGGCCAAGACTTAAATGAATTATTTTTTTTCCTTCTACTTCTAATTTTTTTGCTTCTGCTAAAATTTTAAAAGCTGCCTCTGTACCTAGTCTTTCAAGGTTTTTTGCAAGTTTCATAGTTGTTATTTTTTAAAAATAATTTTTGAAATATTTAATTCTTTTAAGTTTTTACAACCCATCAGTAACATATTTCTCTCAATTTCTTTTTGCATATTTTGCAATGCACGTTCCACACCTGCTTGACCTCCCGATGCAAGAGAAAATAAAAACATTTTTCCAAAACTACAAGCTTTGGCACCTGCAGCAACTGCTTTTAAAACATGAGTGCCTCTTCTAACTCCACCATCTAATATAATTTCTAATTTATCACCAACTGCATCTGAAATTTCTTTAAGTTGATCAAATGGAGATCTCGATCCATCTAATTGTCTCCCACCGTGATTTGAAAGAAATATTGCAGTACAACCTATATCGATTGCTTTTTTTGCATCCTCAACTGACATAACTCCTTTTAAAGCAAATGGACCATTCCATTTTTTTATACAATATTCTGCATCTTGCCAGTTCATTCCTGGATCGTACTGTTCATTAACATATTCTATAACTGATTTAGTTATATTGGTTCCTTTGTCAGTTTTATGCTTAACATTTGAAAGTTCAAATTTTTTATTTGTTAAATAGTTAAAGACCCAACCTGGTTTTGCTGCAAATTCAAATAAACTTTTGATCGTAAGTTTTGGAGGAGTAGTAAAACCTGTTCTATGATCTCTTTCTCTGTTACCAGCCACTATTGTGTCGACTGTTAAACACAAACCATCAAAGTTTGCTATTTTACATCTATCAATCAAATCGTCTGTAATAGATTTATCTTTATGAATATAAAGTTGAAATAATTTTGGACCACTTGAAATATTTGCAATTTCTTCAATTGATGATGTGGCCATAGTAGACATGCCATACATTGTTCCTAATTTTTCAGCTGCTCTTGCTGAAGCCTTATCTCCTTCAGGGTCGTACAATCTTTGCATAGCTGTAGGAGATAAAAAAATTGGCATACTTATTTTTCTGCCAAAAATTTCTGTTGAAATATCTGGCTTTCCGCCGCCAGCTAAAACGTTCGGAATTAAATCACACTGATTAAATGAATCTGTGTTTCTTTTTAGAGTTATTTCGTCATCTGAGCCTCCATCAATATAATGAAAAATTGGAGATGGTAATTTTTTTTTTGCTAATTTTCTAAAATCATCAAAATTCTGACAATCATTTAGATTCATACTTTTCTAAACCTTAAATTGTTTCTATTTAAATCACTTATTTTTTTACAGCCCATAAGCTTCATATCTCTTTCAAGCTCAGCCTTATACTGTCCTAAGGCTCTTTCAACACCAGCTTGACCAGCTGCAGCTAGTGCATAAAGATAAAGTCTTCCACCAGAACACGCTTTGGCACCAATAGATAATGCTTTTAACATATGAGTTCCTCTTTGGAATCCTCCTTCACAAATAACATCTATCTTATCGCCAACTGCATCTACAATTTCTGCTAATTGATCAAATGGTGATCTCGATCCATCAAGTTGTCTTCCTCCGTGATTTGAAACCATTATTCCTGTGCATCCGATATCAACTGCTTTTTTAGCATCTTCAACACTCATCACTCCTTTAAGTGCAAAATGACCTCCCCATTGAGAACATAATTTTTCAGCATCATTCCAATTCATAGATTGATCCAACATAGTAGAAAAATAATTACCAATTGAAGTGTTCGTACTGGTACCTTCTTTTACATAATCTTGAAGATGTGGTAATTCAAATTTACCTTTTGTTAAATAGTTTATTCCCCACATTGGTTTTGTAGCAAAACTATACAAACTTGATAATGTAAGTTTAGGAGGAGATGTAAAGCCAGTTCTAAGATCTCTTTCACGATTTCCTCCCGTTATTGTATCTACTGTTAAAGCTAAAACATCAAACTTTGCCGCCTTTGCTCTTTCCAAACAAGAATCATTTAAACCTCTATCTTTATGAAAATAAAACTGAAACATTTTTGGTGTACTAATTAATGAAGCTATTTCTTCAACACTTACAGTGGCTAAAGCTGAAACTCCAAACATAGTATTAAATTTCTGAGCTGCTTTACCTACTGCTCTTTCTCCATCATAATGAAAAAGCCTTTGTAAAGCTGTTGGTGCACAGTAAAATGGAAGATCTAATTTTTTTCCAAATATAGTAGTTGATAAATCTATGTTTTCTACACCTCTTAATACATTCGGAACTAAATCAACATCATTAAATGAGCTTGTATTTCTTTGATATGTAATTTCATCATCAGCTGCGCCGTCGATGTAATGAAATATAGGTGAGGGTAATTTTTTCTTTGCTAATTTTCTAAAATCATTAAAATTATGACAATCTTTTAGTTTCATTTTATTATTTTAAAATTCAGAAATAAAATTAAACATATAGCTATTTGCCCCAGGGTTCTTTTCTCCTAAACTTGCATTAGATATATGGTTATATGAAAAACCTAATTCGCTATTAGAAAAAATATCAAGTGAAAATTGAAGTTCACTTTTAAACTCAATTATATGTCCCAGATCTTTTCCATCCCCTTGGCCATATAATCCTGGTGTAAAAGAAGGTAATACTTTTAGCTTTCCTAAATTGTATTGCGCTTGTATCCCGGTATAAGCGTAAGCGGCACTATTTTCTGTTAACATAAAACCAGTAACAGGTGAAATTTTTCCCAAAAAGCTATCTCTTACTAAATTTTCATTTTGATGTTCAAAGCCAAATAAAGCTGCTCTTTGACCGTCATCACTAAAATCAAACATGCCTGTATAAAAATTTAATTCATGATCATTAAAATTTTCATTTTTTTCCTCACTGTAAGATAAATTTAGGAAAGAAAATAAAAACAATAAATTTAATAAAATAACTACTCTTTTTTTCATTTAATTTTTTAAATCTTATTTAATAAACACTTTTCTATAGATTAATAAACCACCAAAGGTAAATAAAATCAATGGAAATATCCATAACACTATATTTTTTTTGTTAAACTCTGGGTCATATACAATCCATTCACCATATTGATTTTTTAAATAATCATAAATTTGTTTTTCAGATTTTCCTTCTTCAATTTTATTTTTAATTAATATTTTTATACTTAACGCAAAATCAGATTGTGAGTCATAAACTGACTGCCCTTGGCATATTAAGCATCTAAGATTTTTTGAAATTTTATTTACTAACAAATAATTATTATTTGCATATAATATTTTTTGAAAAGATAAGGTAAAAATTAATATTAATAAAATTATTTTGATTAGTTTTATCATTTAATTATTTTTGTGATTTCTAAAATATTTTCAGTTTTTAAAGGACCAATATATTTTCTAATAATTTTTGATTTACTGTTTACTAGAAAAGTTTCAGGAACTCCATAAGCCCCCAATGCTATGGATATCGTACCATCTGGGTCTGTTAAAATTTTTTCAAATGGATTGCCTAATTCATTTAAAAATTTAATAGCATTATTTTTTTTATCTTTGTAGTTCAAACCAATAATATTTATATTTGTTTTTTCTTTTAAACCCATAAGCAACGAATGTTCTGATCTACAGGGCGCGCACCACGAAGACCAAATATTTACTAATGTAAATTGATTATTTTCTATAATATCATTTGAATTAAATTCATCATTTAAAAATAATTCTTTGCTAGTAAATGTTTCTAAATTTTTATTACTATACTCATTTGGAGTATAAGAATTTGGTTTATCTAAACCTAAATAAAATACTGAAAAAATAAAAATAAAAAATAAAAATAAAATTGAATAATAAATTTTTTTTTTCATATACTAATTTCTTTTTAATAAACCTAATATTCCTCCAAATGAAATTAAAAACGTTGATATCCATATCCAAATCATAAATGGTTTTGTTTGATATCTAATATTAAAAATTTCTTCTCCTTTTAATAAATTTATAACCATAAATTTGTCGGAAAAAACACTTGAGATTATATCTGCTTCACTAGTTAATATATTCGGTTGGTTATAAATTCTAATCTCAGGATAAAGTGAAATGACATTTTCTTTTTCATCTATGATTTCAAAATTTGCAATAACAGATTTATAATTTTCTTTTTCAGATATTTTAATTTTCAAAAACTTTACCTGGTCTTTTTTAAAAGATAGTTCTTGCCCTACTTTCATATTTGCAGAAAATTCAGTAGAAAATAAACTATTAAATAAAATACTTAAAATAAATAAACTAAATCCAAAATGAGAAATGACTTGCGAAATATTATATTTTTTTTTAAATAAGTCTTCTATTGAAATAAATAACAAGTATAAGGCACCTCCTCCTATAACTGATGTAAATAAAATCTCAGATGAAGTTTTTTTTATTAAATAAAAGGATAAAATTATGCATATAAAAAATAAAATAATTCTTAAATATTTTATTTTTTCAAAATTATCTTTAATCCAGTTTAATTTTGGTCCAATTGACATAAAAATTAAAAACACAGCTAAAAAAGGAATTAACAACTTATTAAAAAATGGTGGGCCTATTGAAATTTTTTCATTAATTAAAACCTCTAAAAATATTGGATAAATAGTTCCAATTAATACAACTGATAAAAAATACATCATAAACCAATTATTAACTAAAATTGAAGTTTCTTTACTAATTAAAAAAAATTTTTTTTGTGAATTATTTTCTTTGTCTTGATAGATAAAAAATAGAATTAAAGATAAAAGAATTAGACCAAACAAAAATAATAATATGAATACTCCTCTTTTAGGGTCATTTGCAAAAGTATGTACCGAATTTAAAATACCTGACCTAACTAAAAAAGTACCACTCATACTTAATGTAAATGTTGCAATAGAAAGTATTACTGTCCATGACTTAAGAAGACTTCTCTTTTCTAATACTATAATAGTATGAAGAAGTGCAGTTAAGCATAACCATGGCATCAAAGAAACATTTTCTACTGGATCCCAAAACCAAAAACCACCCCATCCTAATTCATAATAAGCCCAAATAGATCCTAATAAAATTCCAATTGTTAAAAAAACCCATGCAATCTGTATCCATTTTTTTATATGTGCTGCCCATAGACTATTAATATTATTTTGAACCAATGATGCCAAAGAAGCAGAAAAAATTATAGATGATCCAACATAGCCTAAATATAAAATTGGAGGATGAATTGCTAAGGCAGGATCTTGTAAAATTGGATTCAAACCAAGCCCTTCATTTGGAACAGGAAATAAGAAATTAAATGGATTTGAAGTTAAAAGTAAAAATAAAAAAAACCCACATATAATAATTTGTTGAAAAAAAATAGAGAGTAATCTGTATCTAGTTGGTTGTTTTTTTGAAAAAATAATAAATAAAAAAATAAATAAAGTCAGAACAAGCAGCCACAATAATAAGCTTCCCTCATGATTTCCCCATGTACCAGAAATTTTATAAAATATTGGTTTTGTTGTATGTGAATTATTATAAACGGTTTCATTACTAAAATCTGAAATAACAAAAGAATAAACTAGTGAAATAAAACTTATTATAACAGTAAAAAATTGTAGAAATAGAATTGAAAAAATATTTTGATTTATTTTTGTATTATTTTTTCTAAAACAATAAATTGAGTAAATAAGTAAACTAATTGATAAGATAAAACCTAATATAAGTGAATAATATCCTATGTGACTTGAAATCACTTATTGTTCTCCAAAGCTTCTTTGACTTCAGGGGGCATATAATTTTCATCGTGTTTAGCCAAAATTTTTTTTGCCTTTAAAAAACTACGATCACTTAAATAACCTTCTGCAACCACTCCCTTACCTTCTGAAAATAAATTGGGTATAGCGCCAGAATAATTAACATTTATCTCATTTTTAAAATCAGTTATTACAAAACTAACTTCATTTTGACTTAGTTTTATTGTTTGTTCTTTAACCATTCCTCCAACTCTAATTCTTTTTGAATTATCAATTTCAGGTAAATTTTTAATTTCTGTTGGAGAAATAAAATAAACAACATTTTCTTCTAATGATTTAAGGATTAGGAAAATAGATAAAACTATAATTAAAAAAATAAATGATAAAAACAGTAACCTTAATTTAACTTTTTTACCATACATGACTGGTTAAAGTTAAATTTTTGAAACTGAATTGCTTGCTAAAATTCCTTTGTATGCTTCTTGTGCTCTAACAACTTGTTTCTTTTCAGAACTTAAAGTTAAATATTTAGCATCAAATTTAATTTTTTCTTTAACAAGCTGAACTTTAATTACTGTGTATAAAACTGAGAAACTAATCAATGTAAAAGCAAATGCTGACCAAACGTAAATCCCATAACCATTCATTGAAATAATATCATTAATCATAATCTATCTAGTCCTTTATTTTTAATTTTTATCAGTTCTGTATTATATTTCATCAAAAAAATCAGGATGGAAAATAGTGCAAATGCCGCAGTCATTAAACCTAAAGGTATCATCATAGAAGTATGTATTGAAGTTTTTGAGAAAATACTTATTGAAGCAGGTTGATGCAGTGTTGACCACCAATCAACTGAATACTTAATAATCGGAACATTTATAGCTCCTAATATTGCAATCAAAGAAGTTATTTTATTAACTTTTTCTGTGTTATCATAAATTCTCCAAGCCAAGATATAGATAATATAAAACAGAGCTAGAATTAACATTGATGTAATTCTAGCATCCCAAGCCCACCAAGTTCCCCAGGTTGGTTTGCCCCAAATAGATCCTGTTACCAAAGCGATTATATTAAAGACTAAACCTGCTGGAGCTAAACTTTTTGCAATTAATACAAAAGATTTAATTTTAAAAATTATTATTGAAAAAGATAAAATTGCGATAACTGAAAAAGTACCTAGAGATATCCAAGCAGAAGGTACATGAACATACATTATTCTTACTGAATGACTTTGAATGTAATCCTCTGGAGAAAATATAAGTGCTTCTAATAATCCAATTGAAATTACAATTATAAAAATTAATAAAATATATTTTGGAGCTTTTGAAGTTAATGAAAAAACTTTATTTGGCTCGAAATTTTTTAGCATTTAAGACTTATATATACAAAAATTTATTTTGTTGAATTGTTTTTGTGATTATTCCGATCAAGAATACTATAGAGGGAGATAAATAAGGGATAAAGAAGTATCCTTGATCAGATATGGTAATATGTTTTCTACCTATCAATAATATAAACTTTAGATATGTCTAAGATTTGAACTAATTGTGTTAGAATATTGACTATATACTAATTTGAAGGCTTAAAATAGGTAGAGCCCTTCTTTCCTGAAAATATTTCATTAATTAAAGGATGTTTGATTGGCTCCCCAGAATCGTCCATCAATAAATTTTGTTGGGATACATAAGCTTCATAAGTAACTTCATCATTTTCAGCTAAAAGATGATAAAAAGGCTGGTCTTTTCTTGGTCTTACATTTTTTGGTATTGATTGATACCATTCCTCTGAATTATTAAATTGGAAATCTACATCATAGATTACACCCCTAAAGTCAAAGTGCTTATGTTTTACTATATCTCCAATTGAGAATTTTGCTTTTTGTGTACTCACTGCCTTAAATATGGGTATTTAAATAAAAAAATCAATAAAAAAATTTCAAAGTTTTTTTATTCTGTTAATATATTTCTTGTGAACAAATCATTTCTCAAATTTATCACTGATTTTGGACCTTTATTAGTTTTTTTTAGTTTTTATTACAAAAATGAAAAAGATTTAACTGTGGCAATTCCACCATTTATAGTTGCAACTTTGATTGCTTTACTTGTTGTTTGGGTACTGGAAAAAAAAATACCAATGGTACCTTTACTTGGTGGAATATTTATTACTTTATTTGGTGGTCTAACAATATATTTTGATAATCCTATTTTTATTTATGTTAAACCAACAATCATAAACATACTATTTGGGATAGCACTTTTATTTGGAAAATTTTTTTCAGATGAACCAATTTTAAAAAAAATGCTTGGCAAATCTATACAATTAACTAATGAAGGTTGGCAAATCCTAAACTTAAGGTGGGTATATTTCTTCTTTGGCTTAGCATTATTAAATGAAATTATTTGGCGGACACAATCTGAAGAATTTTGGGTAAATTTTAAGGTTTGGGGAATATTGCCTTTGACAATTATTTTTACAGCTTTCCAGGTATCAATAATTAACAAATATAAATTAAATGAATAGAAACTTAAAGTTAGTAATAAATAATATTTATTCTGATAAAAATTCTCAGCATTTTTTTGAAAAAAATGAATTAAAAATTATCTTAGATTTATATGCGAAAATGGTTTCTGAGGGCTCTTGGAAAGATTATGGATTGAATATTTCAAACAAACAGGTTGGTTTTTGTGTATTTAAAAATGCAACTGAAAATGCGAACTATAAAATTTGTAAAAATTTTAAACCTATAAATAAAAACTTAAAATATTTGATTACGGACGCTAAAGGTAAAATATTAAATAACTCAAGTAATTTAAAAAATTTATTAAATAATATTAATTGGAAAAAATTATAATATTATCTTCTTTGACCAAAAAGTCTCAATAACATTATAAATAGATTAATAAAGTCTAGATAAAGAGTTAAAGCTCCCATAACTGCTTTTTTACCCATTAATTCACCTGTATCAGAAGCTGCATACATATTCTTAATTTTTTGAGTATCATATGCGGTTAGGCCAACAAAAATTAGTACTCCTAAAATTGAAATTATAAAATGCATCATTGAAGATTTTAGAAATATATTAACCAAAGATGCAATGATTATTCCAATTAGACCCATCATTAAAAAAGACCCTAACTTAGTCAAATCTCTCTTAGTTGTATATCCATAAATACTCATAGCACCAAAAGTTGCAGAAGTTATAAAAAACACTCTCGCAACACTAACTCCTGTATATACTAATAATATCCATGAAAGAGATAAACCCATTAGAGCAGCAAATATCCAGAAAACTGATTGAGCTTTAGCTGCACTCATTTTGTTTATACCGAAGCTCATATATAAAACAATTCCTAGAGGTGCCAGCATTACAATCCATTTTAAGCCTGAAAAGAACAAAGCATTTCCTAAACCTGTAAATCCGGTTATAGCTCCAGAGGCGTCAGTTACTACTGACATTTTGAATGAAAGAAGAGCTATAATTCCAGTTAGCAACACCCCAGTAGCCATGTAATTATATACTTTTAACATGTAGGCTCTTAAGCCCTCATCCATTACTACAGTTGATTTAGTGGTAGCCTTTACTTTGTTAAATATATTTTGCTTATTAAATTCCATACTGTTTATATAATAGCCTTTTACTATTTATTCAAGATGTCATAAAAACCTTAAAAAATATTTAATATTTAATGAATTATAGAAAATTAGGCATAACAGATCTTAAAGTTAGCACTATTTGTTTAGGAACAATGACTTGGGGTGAACAAAATACTCAAGAAGAAGGTTTTGAACAGATGGACTATGCCCTGGATCAGGGTGTGAATTTTTGGGATACAGCAGAATTATATGCAGTTCCTCCTAGGGCAGAAACTTTTGGTCATACAGAAATAATTATAGGTAATTGGTTTAAAAAAACAAAAAAAAGAAAAGAAGTAATTTTAGCTACAAAAGTTGCCGGACCGAGCAGAGAGTATTTAAGAGGTGGAGGATATAATTATGGAATAGAAAAAATGACAGAAGCTATAAATGACAGTTTGAAAAGACTACAAACAGATTATATTGACTTATATCAACTTCACTGGCCTGAAAGAAATACAAACATGTTTGGTAAATTGGGATATGAACATAAGGACAAAGGTGATTGGAATAAGTTCGAGGATGTTTTAGGAAATTTACAAAAATTTGTTAAAGAAGGTAAAATTAGAGAAGTGGGTTTATCAAATGAAACTCCTTGGGGTGTTTCAAAATATCTTGAGATTACTAAAGAAAAAAATTTACCTAGAATGATGTCTATTCAAAATCCTTATAGCTTATTAAATAGGACATATGAAATTGGTCTTGCAGAGGTTTCTATTAGGGAACAAATTGGTTTGCTAGCATACTCTCCTTTGGCAAGTGGATACCTAAGTGGAAAATATAGAAACGAAACATACCCAAAAGGATCCAGAATTGAGAGAGATTGGGAATTTTGGAAATATAGATATAATACTCCTAATTTGAAAAATGCAGTAGAAGAATACTACAAAATAAGCAAAAAATATAATCTTGATATGAGTCAAATGTCTTTAAAGTTTTGTGAATTACAACCTTTTATGACAAGTGTCATTATTGGAGCAACCACAATGGAGCAGTTGAAAACTGACATAGAAAGTGTAAATGTAAATTTAAGTGATGAAGTTATTAAAGAAATTAATGAAGTGCAAAAAATTTATCCAAACCCATGTCCATAATTAGTAAAAAAATTATATTTTTTTTAGGTATTTTTATTTTTTCAATAAACTATGTTTCTGCTGAAGAATTAAAAAAAATTGGCAAATCTAAAGATTGGGAAACTTTAGTTTTAATTAAAGATGATGGATTAACTTGTTTTGCTCAAACTAAGCCTCTTTTACAATCTCCAAAAGCAGATAAAAGAGAAGCAAGACTTTTTGTATCATTTAGACCAAGTGATAAAGTTGCTGACGAAATTAGTACTACATCTGGTTATGAATTTAATTCCCAAAATTCAATATTAGCTAAATCTGGGAAAAAAAATTATAAATTTGATATTGTTCAAGATAGTTTTGCCTGGATTTCAAGTAATAAAGTCGAAAAAAAAATGATTAAGACTATGAAAAAAGGTTCTCGAATAATGATAACTGCATATAATAAATCTGGTTCTCAAACAATTGATCACTACTCATTATTAGGTTTTACAAAAGCCTATAATATTGCAAAAAAAAGTTGCACATAATTTTAAATGAAATTAAATAAAAGAATTGTACTCGCTTATTCAGGTGGGCTAGATACTTCGATTATTTTAAAATGGCTTCAAGAAAATTATAAAGCAGAGGTTATTGCTTATACTGCTGATATAGGACAAAAAATTAATAAAAATAAAATAATTAAAAATGCAAAAAAACTTGGAGTAAAAAAAATAATTATAGAAGATTTAAAAGATACTTTTGTGAAAAATTATGTTTATCCAATGATAAGAGGACATGCAATTTATGAGGGCGTTTATTTATTGGGAACTTCTATTGCAAGACCGTTAATAGCAAAAGATCAAATAAAAGTTGCCAAAAAATTTAAAGCTTATGCAGTTTCACATGGATCAACAGGAAAAGGAAATGACCAAGTAAGATTTGAGCTTGGTTACCATTACTTTGGACCAAAAATTAAAATTATAGCCCCTTGGAGAATTTGGAAACTCAAATCTAGAACTGATCTAATTAACTATGCAAAGAAACATGGAATAACAATTCCGAAAGACAAAAAAGGTGCCCCACCATTTTCGGTGGATGATAATTTATTTCATACATCAACTGAGGGAAAAATTTTAGAAAATCCAAAAAAATCAGCACCAGAATTTATTTTTCAAAGAACATGTTCTCCCGAAAAAGCGCCTAACAGTGCATCTTTTGTAACTATAGGATTTAAAAAAGGAGATCCAGTAGCTATAAATGGTAAAATATTAACTCCATCAAAACTTTTAGAAAAATTAAATTATATTGCTGGTAAAAATGGGATTGGCAGAGTTGACCTTGTTGAAAATAGATTTATTGGAATAAAATCGAGAGGTGTTTATGAAACACCTGGTGGAACTTTATTAATCAATGCACATAGAGCTATTGAGTCTGTAACATTAGACAAAGAAACAATGCATAAAAAAGATGAGATTATGCCCAAGTACGCGGAGCTTATATATAATGGTTATTGGTATTCTAAAACAAGATTTAAACTTCAAAAAATTGTTGATCGAAAAAGAAATAAAGTAAATGGATCTGTTAAACTTAAACTATATAAAGGCAATATTACAATTGTATCAAGACAGACTAAAAGTATTGCTTATTCAATGAAAAAAGTATCTTTTGAAGAAAACAAAACATTTAACAAATCAAACGTTGAAAGATTTATTAATTTTCATAAAAAAAAATTAAAATAGTATATAAAATATCAGATTATTTTTTTTGATTAGTTTTTCTCGGGTCTGGAATTTCACCAAAAGATACTCTTATTACGGTAACTATTACAAAGCCTAGTGCCATAGATGACAAAATATAATATATAAATGCCAAAGATTCACTCATAGCAAAATCTTTTAAATCAGCACCAAAATAAACTATATTCCAAAAAAGGAAAAAAAATATTTCATATATAATTATAACTTTAAACATTTATTAACAATTGATTATAGACCTCTATTCTAATTAAAAAAATTTGATGCTTATTTTTTGTCGCACCTGAAATTATATTGATTAATTAAAATTGATGCGACAAAAAAATCAAAGATCAAAATTACTTATTGAAATACCTAAAGTTAAAATGAAGAAAAAAAATAAAAATAATAAAAATAAAAGCTCTATTCCATCACTATTCACGAGAAAATATATATACTACTATTATGCTTTTTTCTGGTTAATTTTAATTTGTTATTTAATCATAATTTAAAAATTCAATTTATGAAATATAATGTGGATGAAGTCATAGGTATGGCTTGGTCTGATAAAGTTTCTTTTGAAGAAATCAAAAAAAAAACAGGTCTTATGGAAAAAGAAGTAATTTCTATAATGAGAAAAAATTTAAAAAAAAAAAGTTATATCGTTTGGAGGAAAAGAGTAAGAGGACGTATTTCAAAACATAAAAAAAAAACTAAAGCTGAATTAAAATTTTATGAATTTTAAACCATCAAGAACTTTTGCTCTTGAAAAGCTAGATAATTTTATTGATAAAAATCTCATAGATTACTCTAAATTAAGAAATTTTGATTATGGTCCAGAAAATAGGACAAATGTTTCAGGCTTATCACCTTATGTTTCTCACGGAATAATCGACGAAATAGAAATAATTAATAAATCTTTAAAAAAATACTCATTTGTAAAAAATGAAAAATTTATTCAAGAAATCTTATGGAGAGTTTATTGGAAGGGTTGGTTAGAATTAAGACCAAATGTTTGGTTAGATTATTTAAATGATCTAAAAAAAATAAAAGAAAATTTTAAAAATAATCAAAATTATTTAATTGCAATTGATGGCAAAACAAACATTGAATGTTTCAATTATTGGGTAAATGAACTAAAGGAAAATAACTATTTACATAACCATACAAGAATGTGGTTTGCCAGTATTTGGATTTTTACTCTAAAGTTACCATGGCAGTTAGGTGCTGAGTTTCTATTACAACATCTTTATGATGGAGATGCTGCTTCAAACACACTTGGTTGGAGATGGGTCGCAGGAATACAAACTAAAGGAAAAAATTATCTTGCAAGTGAATGGAATATTAAAAAGTTTACTAATAACAGATTTCAAAATATTAAACTTAATAAAAATGCTGCACCTATATTAAGTGAAAAAAATTATTCTATTAACAATAAAGATTTTGCTAATGTTGAAATTTTAGAAAATCAATCATTACTAGTTTTTGAAAATAATTTATCATTTGAAACTACAGATTTTCAGGATATTAAATTTAAAAAAATTCTATTAATTGATCATAAAAATAATTATAGAAAAATTAATCTAAGTGAAAGCGTAACAAACTTTAAATCTAGTCTTTTAGAAGATCAAAAAAAAAGGCTAGAAGAAAAATCTATTAATTGTGAAATAATAAATATTAATGAAATAAAAAATATAACTGAAAATATTTATGCTATTTATCCTTCTATAGGAGAAAATTTAGATTTTATAAATTTAAATGGATTAAAAAATATTCAATTTTTATATAGGAAATTAGATCAGTTCTCCTGGCAATATTGTAATAAGGGGTTTTTTAATTTCAAGAATTACATACCTAAAATAATTCAAAAATTTATTTAGATGAACATCTTTTAGAGCAATATTTTACTTTCTCCCAATTTAATCTCCATTTTTTTCTCCAAATAAAAGGTCTTTTGCAAATAGGACAAATTTTTGAAGGTAAATTTTGCTTTTTCATTTAAGTTGACTTTTATTTTTTAAAAATAAAAAATATGCAACAAATTCATATATATAGTGAAAAATTAAAAAAAAAGGTTTTATTGAAAATAATTTTGATAAAAATTTATACTTTGGAATTTTTGACCAAATTATAATAAATGCTTTTGCTCCACCAATAACTTTTCCATTGTCAATTACATGAAGCCTTCTAAGTAACTCCTCTTGAGTTTTTGATGTAATTTTTAGAGCATCATCATTGTTTGTAATATCTATCCATTCTAAATTACTTTCAGAAATTTTTTTATAGTGATTTATTTCCAATCTACAAACGCTACACGAATTATTAAAAAAAACTTTAATTCCCATAAGTATTTTTATTTATAAATTTTTCTGCCTCAGATAAAATTAATTTTTTTCTTTCATTTTTCATTTTATCAAATATTCGAACCATCATTGAAAGCCTAGGGTTTTTTAAAAAAAAATTTCTATTACGATTAATAAATCTCCAGTACAAACCATCCATTGTGTTGCACCAATCCCCTTTTTTAAAATCCATCATTTTCATAAAATAACTTGATCCACAAATATAAGGTTTTGTTGCAAAAATACCTCCATCACTAAATAAACCCATTCCATATACATTTGGTACCATCACCCAATCTGAAGAATCTACGAACATTTCCATAAACCATCTGTAAACAATGGTAGGTTTAATTTCACAAAGATTCATAATATTAGATAAAATCATTAATCTTTCAATATGATGCGACCAGCCATAATCAACTGCATTCTTAATAGAATAATCAAGGGGTGGTAAACCTGTATTACCTTCATACCATGACTTCTTCATTTTTCTGTTTTGTTTGAAAAAATTTCTAGTTTCCATTTCGTTGGAATAACTTTGATAAATACCTCTCATAAATTCTCTCCATCCAATAATCTGACGAATAAATCCTTCTAATGAATTTAATCTTATTTTTTTTTTTTTATGAAATTCTAAAACTTTTTTAATAACTAATTCAGGAGTAATTAAACCTAAGTTAATATATGGGCTTAATGTACTGTGAAATAATACATTATTTTGTTGATTTACAGCATCTTCGTAGTCACCAAATAAGTTTAATTTTTCTTTTATAAAAAAATTTAAAATCTTTAAAACATCTTCATATTCTGTCGCAAACCAGAAATTATCCGTATTACCAGGATGATCACTAAATAATTTTTCAATAATCGGTTTTAGTTTTTTAGTATTATTTGTTTCACCAATTTTAGGGAATTTTGGAATAGTAATGTTTTGAGGTAATTTATTTCTGTTGTCTTCATCAAAACTCCATTTGCCTCCTATTGGATTAGCATCAGACCCCATTAATATTCCAGATTTTTTTCTAACATCTTTATAGAAAGTTGCCATGAAAGGTTTTTTTGATTTTTTTAAATAGTTTTTAAAATCATTTCTTGAGTTTAAAAACATTGGAGTTTGAACAATATTCCATTTAATATTTTCTTTTTTTAAAAACAAAGTAATTTTCTTTTCAAAAAACTTATCCTCTATTTCAAAGCTTGATACTTCTTTTATATTTTTAGAATTAATAATTTTTTTTAATTTTTTTAAATAATCATACTTAAATTCTTTATTCTCAATTCTTTGGTATTCAATTTTAAATTTATTATTTTTAAGATTTTCAGCATATGATCTCATTGCTGATAAAAATAATAAAATTTTTAATTTATGATGTTTTTCATATGTACATAATTGATAATCTTCAGCCATAAAAATAGTATGATCATTCTTAAAACTATTTAAATGTTTAATTGGAAATAATTGATTTCCCAAAATAAAAAATAACTTCATTAGTAAGTTATAAATTATATAATTTTATAAATTAATTAGATCTTTTGAAGCACTCGATAGTATTTTTAAGAAGACATGCTATTGTCATTGGGCCAACACCTCCTGGAACAGGTGTTAAAGCTTTTGCAACTTTTGAAACTTCATCAAAAGCAACATCTCCAACAATACCTTTCTCAGTTTTATTTATCCCTACATCTATAACAATTGCATCTTTTTTGACCCAGTCACCTTTAACAAGTTCAGGCATCCCAACTGCTGCTACTAAAATATCACCTTTTAAACACTCTCCTTTTAGATCTTTTGTTTTAGAATGTGTAATTGTGACTGTACAATTTTCTTTTAAAAGAAGTTGAGTCATTGGTTTTCCATTTAAATTTGATCTTCCAATTATGACCGCTTTTTTCCCATTTAGATTAGGTTCAATTTTTTTTATTAATAAATAACATCCAAGAGGTGTGCAGGGTATTGAACTTTCATAACCTGAAGATAAATTCCCAACATTCATCGGATGAAACCCATCAACGTCTTTGCTTGGTAAAATTGCTTCAATAACTTTTTGTTTATCAATATGTTTTGGTAATGGTAACTGAACCAAAATCCCAGATACACTTTCATCTTTATTAAGTTCATGAATTTTATCTAAAACTTTTTTTTCCTCAACTTCGCCAGGGTATCTAATAACTTCTGATTTTAATCCTACTTCATTTGCGGCTTTTTCTTTCATACGAACATAGATTTGGCTTGGAGCCATATCTCCAATTAAAATTACAGTTAATCCTGGAACTTTATTGTATTTAGATTTTATTTCAGAAACTTCTTTCTTTAACTCTTCTCTTAACTCAGCTGCTATTTTTTTTCCGTCTATTAATATCATGATTTGCTAAAATATCATTGGTGCCACGTAAAGCTTCATACACATTTCTATAAACCATATCAACAAAAGAAGTATTATTGGTGAAATATCAAAAGCACCTAAGTTTGGCAAAAATCTTCTAATCCTGTTCAAAAAAGGTTCAGTTAAACGATATGTAAATTCTAATATTGAATAAACAAATCTATTTGATGTATTTAAAACATTAAAAGCAACCAGCCAGCTTATAACTACATTTGCTATTACAACATAGGTATATATTTTTAATATTTGGAGCACTAAATAAAAAATGGCAATCATTTTTTCTCAACATAAATAGATTGACTAGGAAATGCAAAAGATGCACCATTTTTCTCAACAATTTGTTTTATTTGAATTGCTAATCTCTCTTTAACGGCTAGCCATTCGTCCCAATCATCTGTTTTTGTAAAACAACGAACATACATATCAATAGAACTATCTGCAAATTTATCAACTCGAACTGCATATCCAAGCTCAGGTTTATAATCTTCATTTTTTTTTATGTAATCTTCAATTTCATTTCTTACAGTTTTAAGCTGATCTACTGTTGAATCATATTGTAAATTAATTACCCAACTAATAATCCAATTTGTAGTTTGGCTTACATTTATTACAGCATTTTCAGCAAATTGAAAATTTGGAATTATTGCGATTGATTTATCAAATTTTCTTATAACGGTTGATCTAAATCCTATTTTTTCTACAATTCCTTCAATAATTCCCTCAACTAAAATCCAATCTCCAATTTTAAATCTTTTTTCAACTAATACTAATATTCCTGAAATTAAATTTTTAAATAAATCTTGTGCGCCTAATGCAACAGCAACACCAAACAAACCTAAACCAGCAATAATTGGTCCAATTTTAATACCCCACAATTCAAGAACTGCCGCTATACCTAAAATAAATATTAAAACTTTTAACGACTTAATAATCCAACCAATAAGCTCTCTTGTTAAAATTTTATTTAAGCCGCTTAATACATAAGAAACTGGTTCTATAATTTGATGCATAACCCAAAAAATAAAAATGGTTATTAAAGTTCTATTAATTGTATCTACAATTTCTCTGCTTTCTTCTGAAAACGTCATATAATAGCTTGCTATAAAAAAACCGATAACTATTGGTAAAAACCTTGCTGGTCCTTCCATCGCAGAAACAAAAGAATCATCAAACTTATTTGTTGTTCTCTTTGCTATATTTTCTAATCTTTTAATAATTAATTTACTGATTATTCCTCTAAATATTAAAAAAATTAAAAATATTCCAACACCAATTAATATCTGAAGAATATCAACTCCCAAGATACCTCTTTCCCAGACAGAAAGAAAAAGTGATTTAAAATTATTAAATAGTTCCATTTTTAAATTTTATATAGCAAAAATTCTTCTTCTCCAGGACTAAAAATAAAAATTTTTTTCCACTTAATTTTATTTAGTACTGACGAGGATTTTTCGCTAATACACATTAAATTAGTATTCATCCAAAAATCATTTAATTTGTAATTATTTATTAATTTTAGGAAACTTAGAGCGCTATTTTGAGAATAGACATATACAATATCGGGCATATTAGATCTTAATTTTTCTATAAATTTTTCATCTAATTGATAATTAGGTTTTGAGGTATAGTTAACTACTCTTTTTACATTATAACCTTGTGATACTAAGTTTTTATCCAGATCATTTGAAATAATTTCTCCGCTCACATAAAGCATTTTTCCTAAAGAAGAATTAAAATTTTGTAATATTAACTCTTTTAAATTCCTCACATTGCCCTCGGCTGTTATTAGATTTTGAAATCCAAGACTAAGTGCCTTTTTCTCGGTTGCGCTTCCAACACAAAAACAAATAATTTTTTTATCAATCAGCTTTGTATCTAAGAATTTTAATGCATTTGCACTTGTAAAAATTATTGCTTTGTAATCTAAAAAATTTATTTTTTCATATTCAACTTTTTCAATTTGAATAACTGGCATATGTGAAACTTTATGCCCAAGTCCACTAAATTTTAATATTAATTCCTCACAATCCTCTAGCGGTCTTGTAAATAAAATATGCATATTATTTTTTATAACTTCCTTTTGATTGTTTCTTTAAATTTTCACCAATCTCAATACCTAATTCTGCTGCAGAATTTATATCTCTAGAAGACTTACAATAAAATCTTTCTTTTCCATCTAATGAAAAAAGCTCTCCCTGAAGTGTTATATTATCATTATTTATAGTGGATATTGCGCCCACTGCTGTTTCACAGTCTCCTTCTAAAACTTTGAGAACATTTCTTTCTGCTTGGACACTTTTAAAAGTTTTCTCATCGTTTATTTTTTTTAAAACATTTTTAATATACTCATCATTACTTTTACATTGTAATGCTATAACTCCTTGTCCAGCACTCGGTAAAATTTCATCAATTGAAAAAATTTCAGAAATATGTTTGTTTAAATTTAGAGAATTAATTCCAGCAAAAGACAATACTATTGCATCATATAAGTTTTGATTTAATTTATTAATTCTAGTATCAACATTGCCTCTAATTAGTTTATAATTTAAATCACCTCTTTTATTTTTTAATTGAAATTCTCTTCTAAAAGAAGAAGTTCCAATTATTGAGTCTTTATTTAAATCTTTAAATTTAACTTTATTTTTAGATATTAATACTTCCCTCGGGTCATTTCTTTTTAAAAAAGAATTAGTTAATAAACCTTCTGTTTCATCTGATGGCATATCTTTTAAAGCATGTACCGCAATATCGATTTTGTTTTCTAATAACTCTTTTTCAATTTTATTTGAAAAAAGTCCTTTGCCTCCTATTTCAGAAAGTCTGTCTTTTTGATTTAAATCTCCAGCTGTTGTTATTTCTTTTATTTCAATACTTTCGATATTAAATTCTTTAGATACTTCTAAAATTTTTTCTTTCGCTTTTGCAGCATAGATTAATGCTAATTTACTACCTCTTGAGCCAATAATAATTTTTTTGCTTTTCATTAAATTAATTTATATTCCATATTTATATTTAGAATTTGAAAGTAATAAAAACTAATTTATGTCAAAAAAACCAGTGATTCTTGGAATTGAGTCTAGTTGTGACGAAACGGCAGTAGCTTTAATAAGAGAAAACAACAAAGGTGAGCCAGAAATTTTATCTAATATAGTTTCAAGCCAAGTAGATATTCATAAAGAATTCGGAGGAGTAGTTCCTGAGCTTGCTGCTAGAGCTCATATAGAAAAAATAGATTTAATAACAAAAAAAGCATTAGATGAAAGTGGAATTAATTTAAATGATATAGATGCAGTTGCAACAACTGCAGGTCCTGGTTTAATAGTTTGTTTATCTGTTGGATTAAATTTTGGTAAAGCAATTGCAGCATCTTTAAAAAAACCATTCATTGCTGTTAATCATTTGGAAGGGCACGCGTTGAGTCCTAAACTAAATTCAAAAATAAATTATCCTTATCTATTACTCTTGATATCTGGAGGGCATAGCCAATTTTTATGTGTTGAAGGATTAGGAAAATATAAAAGACTTGGAACTACTATTGATGATGCTGCTGGAGAAGCATTTGATAAAACTGCAAAATTACTTGGGATCGAATTTCCTGGTGGCCCACAAATAGAAGTATTGGCAAAAAAAGGTGATCCAACAAAATTTGATTTGCCCAAACCTATAATTAATAAAGGTGGGTGTAACTTATCTTTTGCAGGACTAAAGACAGCTATTCTTAGAATTACAAAAAATATAAAGGATGAAAAAGACAAATGTGATCTTGCGGCTTCTTTTCAAAAAACTATGGAAGAAATATTATACAAAAAAAGTAAAATTGCTTTTCAAGAATTTAACAACATTAATAAAAATAAAAATAAAACCTTTGTTGTAGCTGGTGGTGTTGCTGCAAATAAAAAAATAAGAGAAATTTTAATAAAACTTTGTAATGAAGAAAATTTTGAAGCAATTTTTCCACCTATAAATTTATGTGGAGATAATGCTGCAATGATAGCATTTGCTGGTTTAGAAAAATTTAAACAAAATCAATTTAATGATTTAGATTTTCCAGCAAAGCCAAGATGGCAGCTAGATGAGAATGCTGTTTTTTTAAAAGGAGCAGGTGTAAAAATTTAATGAAATACTGGTTATTAAAATCTGAACCAAATGTTTGGTCTATTAGTAATCAAAAAAAAGCTGGCTTAAAAGGAGCAACTTGGGATGGGGTTAGAAATTATCAAGCTGCAAATAATTTAAAAAAAATGTCTAAGGGTGATCTTTGTTTTTTTTACCATTCAAATATTGGAAAAGAAATTGTAGGTATCGTTAAGGTTATAAAAACTGCCTTTATAGACCCAACAGATAAAGAAAAAAAATTTGTAGCTGTGCAGGTTAAATTTAAAAAAGCTTTAAATAAGCCAGTTTCTCTAGAAAATATTAAAAAAAATCCTAATCTTAATAAGTTGCCTCTTATTAAACAAAGCAGATTATCTGTGATGCCTATAGACACTAAAAGCTGGAAAATTATTTTGAACATGAGTAATATTAAAAAAAAATAAGTCTTTATGCCAAAAAAGAAAAAAAGAAAAAAAATCAAAAAGAAAAAATCTTCAAGAAAAAAGAGATTAAAAAAAAATAAAGTTAAAAAAATTCAAAATTCTGAACTAATTTATAAAGCAAAAAGTGACTGGATAAAAAAAGCTATAATTAATAAATCGGGATATGAAAAAAAATATTCAGATTCAATAAAAAACAATGATAATTTTTGGAAAAAAGAAGGTAAAAGAATTACTTGGATCAAGCCATATACAAAAATTAAAGATTATAAGTACAGCAAAACTGATGTTAATATTAAATGGTATTATGATGGAACTTTAAACGCATCAGCTAATTGTATTGATCGTCATTTAAAGAAAAACAAAGACAAAACTGCAATAATATGGGTTGGAGATGATCCAAAAGTACAAAAAAAAATTAGCTATAAACAATTACATCAAGAAGTTTCGAAAGCAGCAAATGGATTAAAAGAAATAGGAGTAAGAAAAGGAGACAGAGTTACAATTTATTTAACAATGATACCTGAGTTGGCATATACGATGCTGGCATGTGCAAGAATAGGAGCTGTACATTCAATAATTTTTGGCGGTTTTTCGGCAGACAGTATTACTGGTAGAATTAATGATTGTAAGTCTGACTATATTATTACTGCTGATCAAGGTGTTAGAGGTGGAAAAATTATACATTTAAAAGAAACAGTTGATGAAGCTCTTTTAAATTGTCCAAATGTTAAAAAGTGTGTTGTAGTAAAAAGAACTGGAAACAGAATTAATTGGGATGAAAGTAGAGATGTTTGGTATCACGATATAACTAAAAAAGCTTCTAAGAATTGTGAACCTGAAGAAATGAACGCAGAAGATCCATTGTTTATTTTATATACATCTGGATCCACAGGAAAGCCAAAAGGGGTTTTACACACTACTGGTGGTTATATGGTTTATGCCTCAATGACTCATCAGTATATTTTCAATTATAAACCAAAAGATATATATTGGTGTACTGCAGATATTGGTTGGGTCACAGGTCACAGTTATATTATTTATGGACCTCTTTCAAATGGAGCAACAACAATTATGTCTGAAGGTATTCCAAATTATCCGGATTGGTCTAGGTGGTGGCAAATAGTAGATAAATATAAAGTTAACATTTTTTATACAGCACCAACTGCAATAAGAGCCATGATGAGAGAAGGAGATGGGCCTGTAAAAAAAACATCAAGAAAAAGTCTAAAACTACTTGGAACTGTTGGCGAACCAATAAATCCTGAAGCGTGGCAATGGTATTTTAAAACTGTAGGTGATTCTAGATGCCCAATAGTTGATACTTGGTGGCAGACAGAAACTGGGGGAATTTTAATTAGTCCTCAAACTGGAGCAATAGACTTAAAGCCTGGATCTGCAACTAAACCATTTTATGGAATTAAACCTGAAATACTTGATAAGGATGGTAAGGTTCTAAAAGGAGAAGCTCAAGGAAGATTATGTATAGCTCAATCTTGGCCAGGTCAAATGAGATCTGTTTATGGAGACCATGATAGATTTATAGAAACATACTTTTCTCAGTTTGATGGAAAGTATTTTACTGGAGATGGGTGTAAAAGAGATAAAGACGGATACTATTGGATAACAGGAAGAGTTGATGATGTTATTATTGTATCTGGACATAATTTGGGAACCGCCGAAATAGAGAGTGCCTTTGTTGCACATCCAAAAGTTGCTGAAGCTGCAGTGGTTGGATACCCGCATGATATAAAAGGAAATGGGTTATATTGTTATGTAACTCTAAATGTAGGAGAAAAACATGACGGAGACTTAGAAAGAGAATTAAAAAATTGGGTAAAAAAAAACATAGGAGCACATGCTCGTCCAGATTTTATTCAATTTGCACCTGGGCTGCCAAAAACAAGGTCTGGAAAAATAATGAGAAGAATTTTAAGAAAGATTGCTGCTAATGAACATGAACAACTCGGAGACACAACAACTTTAGCTGATCCTAGCGTTGTTAAAAGTCTGGTTGATAATAGAAAAAATATTTAGAACATTATTCTCTCGTTAAATTCTTTTTTAACAATATCCCACTTTAAAATTACAGAATTTAAAACAATTTTACGATCAAGCTTTTTTAATTCATCATCTATAGGCGCCCACTTGTACAATGATAATGCGCTAGGATTAAATGGAAGATCATTATAATAAGTATTCCAATTAATGCTTTGTAATCTTTCATTAAAGTTTTTTTTTGCTTCCTCAATAATATCTAGTGGCATTTTATTCGTAGTTTCATCATCTAAAATTTTTAGAAAAATTTCTTTAGCCTTATCAATGTCTTGATAGTTCAAATTAGTTTTTAAATATGAAAATGTAAAAAAAGTCAGATCTTGAAGAGCAACGGCATAAATATTCCACTTAGCTAAATTTACAGACGCCATGAATTTATCATTTTCAAAATGAAGAACATATCTTGTTCCCATTCTAGTTTTTAAATAGCCATAAAGTGTAACTTGAGTAACCCAGGCTGATTTGGATTGTATAAAATCCTCTAATTCATCTAAATTGCCTATTTTTGTCTTTGGTATGAAAGCTTTGAAGAGTGAAAAAAGATAAATCTTAAAATCTCTCCAAGATAGGTCTTTCCAAGTTAATTTGTATTTTGCCATAAAAATAGCTATTAGTTTAATTTATACCCTAAAAACTCAACTATTATTAACAATTTTAACTCTTTAAATCTCTTTCATAATGGTTATGGTTTCCGCCAGTTATAACTAAAAGAGGAGAGATAAAAATGTCAAAACAAGCACAACACTGGGAAAAAACCAGAGGATTGTTAATGGTTACATTAGCAATATGGTTTGTATTCTCAATTGGCATCTTCCTTTTTGGCGCTGAAATGGAGTCCGTTGGTGGACCCTTCGGTTATCCACTGACTTATTGGTTTACTTGTCAGGGATCTCTTGGAATTTTTGTAATCCTAATTTTCTGGTTTGCGAACAGACAAGAAAAAATCGATGAAGAGTTCGGCTTCAGTGAAAAAGGAGATGATTAATGATTAAAGGTAATTTTATAGATAATTTGCCTCGAGTTTATGGAATCTACACAGGTGGATTTTTAGCTTTCATAATCATTATGGCAATTGGCGAACAGATGGGTATGACATCTAAAGCAATCGGAATTTGTTTCGTTGCTTTTACCGTGGCCATCTACGCTATAATTGGTTATCTATCACGTACAGCACAAGCTGATGCTTATTACGTAGCTGGAAGGCAAGTACCAACCGTATTTAATGGAATGGCGACTGCAGCAGACTGGATGTCTGGTGCATCATTCGTTGCAATGGCAGGTGGTATTTACTTTAAAGGTTATGGTTATATGGCACTACTTGTGGGTTGGACTGGTGGATACGTATTAGTTGCATCTTTATTAGCACCTTACCTAAGAAAATTTGGCTGTTACACAGTTCCAGATTTCATTGGTACAAGGTACGGTGGTAATTTAGCAAGATTACTTGCAGTAATAGTCTTAACTGTTGCTTCATTTACTTATGTGACTGCACAAATTAACGCTACAGGTACTATTGCATCTGTTGCTCTAGATATCCCATTCCAATACGCAGTTTATGTTGGATTAGTAAGTATTTTACTATGTTCAATGTTAGGTGGTATGAGAGGGGTAACTTGGACACAGGTTGCACAATATATCGTATTGATAATAGCTTACTTGCTTCCGGTATTTTGGATCAGTAACAAAATGGGTGCGGGTTTCTTCCCACACTTTATGTTAGCTGATGAAGTTGCGAGAATTGCTGATCTTGAAAGTCAATTTGGCTTAGGGACAGTTAAAAACTCTGCAGCTGATTTAGCAACTGTACCAAAAGGTTTAGCAGGTATAACTAAAGCTCACTCAGCGGTTAACGCTACACCTTGGGCATTTATTTCATTAGCATTAGCGATGATGATGGGAACAGCTTCATTGCCTCACGTGATGATGAGATATTTCACTACTCCAAGTGTAAAAGCAGCTAGAAAATCAGTAGGTTGGTCTTTATTTTTTATCTTCCTACTTTATTCTTCTGCTCCTATGTTAGCGACACTATCTAAATTGTCATTGATAGATCCTAACTTAGCGACTGGAATTATCGGTAAATCGATAAGTGAAGTTCAATCGATAGATTGGTATCAAAACTGGAACCAAGCAAACTTAATGTTTGTAAGCGACTTTAACGGAAATGGAACTCTTGAATTAAATGAGTTTTTCATGGGTGGTAAAGCCGTTGTGTTAGCAACTCCAGAGATAGCAGGATTACCTTATGTAATCTCAGGTCTAGTTGCTGCTGGAGGTATGGCTGCTGCCATGTCAACAGCTGATGGTTTAATTCTAGCTATTGCAAATGCTTTGTCTCATGACTTGTATTACAAGATCATTGATCCAAAAGCAGAAACTGCAAAAAGACTAGTTGTTGCAAGGGTATTACTTGTAGTAATTGGTTTTGCTGGAGCAACTATTGCAGCAATGGAGATCCAGGGTATCTTAGGTTCAGTAATATGGGCTTTTGATTTTGCGATGTCAGGATTGTTCTTCCCACTTGTACTTGGTGTATGGTGGAAGAGAGCTAACAGAGAAGGTGCTATAGCTGGTATGGCTTTAGGTCTAATTTCTGGTACTGCTTATCTAATTTGGGTAAGAAATGGTGGAAGTGGATTCTTAGGTATTACACAGTTAACGTTTGGTATCTTTGGTTCAGCTGTCAGCTTAGTATCTATGGTTGTTGTAAGTTTAATAACTTCAGAACCTGATGCTGCTACGCAAAAAATGGTTGACGAGGTTCGTGTACCGTCAGGTAAATCGATCCTTGGAAAACAACACTAAATAATCTTTTAAGGGGCGATTAATTTCGCCCCTTTTAATTTCTCATTTTTTCAAATATAAATTTCTAAAATGTCTGCTAACTTTCATCCTTTAGTCTATATAATCGATTATATTCTTGGAATAATCATGTGGACTTTGATTGGAAGAGTTGCAATGAATATTTTCCAAAAAGAAGACTCTGAATTCTTTTTTATGAAAGTATTTGTTAAATTTACTAATCCATTAATTTATATGTTTAAGCCCATAACTCCTTCATTTATAATTCATCCATTAGTACCTTTATATGTAGCTTGGTTTTTCTTTATGATAAGATTTTACTTAATGCCCTGGATTTTAGGTTATTCTGTAATGGGCATGTTATCTTTTCCTCTGGAAAGTGAAATTTCGAGACAAATTTACCAATTTTTTAATTCAATTAAATTTTAAAAATTGATACTAGTAAATCTAGCTATCAATGAAAAAAATACAAATTTCACCATCAATTCTTTCGGCTGATTTCAGTCAGTTAGGAAACGAAATAAAGAGATTAGAAGAAGGTGGGGCGGATATGATTCATGTTGATGTAATGGATGGTCATTTTGTTCCCAACCTTACAATTGGTCCTCCTGTAATTAAAAGGTTGCGTAATTGTACCAAGCTACCCTTTGATGTACATTTAATGATATCTCCAGTACATAAATATATTGAAGATTTTTCAAATGCAGGTGCAGATATAATTACAATTCATCCAGAAGCTACGGATAATTTAATTGAATCAATTAATCTTATAAGAAAACTAAATAAAAAAATTGGAGTTTCTTTGAATCCTGACACAAAATTAAATATTATAGAAAATATTTTAGATCAAATAGATCTTGTTTTAATTATGAGTGTTTATCCTGGATTTGGGGGTCAAAAATTTATGCCTGAAGTTGTAGAAAAAATCAAAAATCTAAAAAAAATAAAAGAGGAAAAAAAATTTAACTTCGATATCGAAGTAGACGGTGGAATTAACTTTGATAATAATAAAATTGTAATAGAGGCTGGAGCTAATATTTTAGTTTCTGGAACAACTATATTTAAAGAAAATAACGGCAATATTAAAAAAAATATCGATTCTCTTAAGTTAACATAAATTAATGATTTTAAAGAATTCTTTAAATTTAATTAGCGAATTTTTTAATTATTCCTCAAGTCAAATAAGAAAAATTTATTTAAGCTCAAAGTTCTACAATAAAAAAATATCTAAAATTGATGATAAAATTATTGAATATAAGCCAAGTAATCATTTGATTGATAGTCTAATCAAATATGAAAAGAAAAGTAATATTGAAAATTTTTATATAAATTCTATTTGGACAAATAAAGAAATTAATGAAAATGATTATAAAAAACTCCATAACTTTTTTTGGTTATTTACAATAGATTTAAAATCATCAAAAAAAATCACTCAATCAATTATTTTAAATTGGATAGAAGTAAACCAAAAATACAATTCTAAAAGTTGGGAGATAGACACTTTATCAAAAAGAATAATTTCTTGGATATCCAATTCCAGATTAAGTTATGATGGTAGTGAAGATGCATACAAAGAAAAATTTAATAAAAATATAAAGAAACAGATAAACCACCTTATTAATGAAATTAACAGATCATCTTTGATTAGTAATAAAATGATTGGTTGTGCTGCAATTACCTTGACGGGTCTTTCTTATAGGGATGAAAAGTATTTAAATTATGGATTAAGTTTACTAAAGAAAATTATTAATATTTCTTTTGATAGTAAAGGTTTTCCAAAATCAAGAAACCATAGACAATTAATTTTTTATTTAAAATATTTTATTTTAATTAGAGAATGGTTAAAAGAGTCTCACAATGAAATTCCTGATTATTTAAATGAAATAATATTTTATGTTGGTCAAAATTATAATTTTATATGGCAAAGTATTAATCAAAATTTATTATTTAATGGCAATCATTTAAATGAAAACTATAATTTTGATAAATATTTAAAATTTCATAATTATAAATTTAAAAATGAAAATAATGAATGTGGTGGCTACGTTATATTAAAAGAAAAAAATTTAATCCTTTCAATCGATTTAGGCTCTTCTCCAGAAAAAAAATTTAGTAATGATTATCAGTCAGGAGCTTTATCTTTTGAAGTTTTTTTTAAAAACTGTAAATTAATTTCTAATTGTGGTTATTTTCAAAATTACAAACACCAGCTTAACTCTATTTCTAGATCTTCTGCAACACACTCTACTCTGGTTTTGGATAATACATCCTCTTGCAAATTTAAGAGAGATAATGATGGAATTTTAAAAATCAACCAAGAATTAAAAGTAACGAAGAAAACTATTATAGCAGAAAAAAATTATTGGTGTGTTGAAGGATCCCATGAGGGATATTTAAAAGATTATGGAATAATTCATGAAAGAAAAATAGAGCATTTTTTTGATAAAAATAAATTTTTAGGTACAGATAAATTAATAAAAAAGAAAAAGTCTAAAAACACAAATTTTGAAATAAGATTTCATTTTGAACCAGGAGTAAAAATTACAAAAACTCAAGATGGAAAATTTATTCTTATTGAATTAAAGAATTCTGGATGGAGATTTTTATGTGAAGATCATAAAATTGAAGTTGAAACTGGATTATATTTCGGTAAAAAAAACTCTTTTGTAGAAAATCAAAATATTTTTATTTCTGGTATAACTCAAAATGAAAATCAAGAAATTATGTGGGAACTAAGTAAAATTTAATGAAAAAAATAAAAAAAGCTCTTATTTCGGTGTCTAGCAAGAAAAATTTAAGTTTTATATTAAAAATATTAAAAAAATATAATATTCAATTAATTAGTTCAGGAGGAACCTATAAAGAAATAAAAAAACTAGGTTTTAATTGTATAGAAATATCTAAATATACTGGTTCAAAAGAAATTTTGGGAGGAAGAGTCAAAACTTTGCACCCAAAAATTCATGCTGGGATTCTAAGTGTAAGAAATAATAAATCACATATTAAAGATTTAGTTAGAAATAATTTTGAAGAAATTGATCTTGTTATTGTAAATTTTTATCCCTTTGAAAAAACTTTGAAGGATACAAATAATCATAAAAAGATAATTGAAAATATTGATATTGGTGGTCCAGCTTTAGTTCGTGCCGCAGCAAAAAACTATAATGATGTTACTGTCTTAACAGATTTAAACCAATACTACGAATTAGCAAACGAATTAAAATCAAACAACGGAAATACTACAATGAATTTTAGACAAAAAATGGCAGAACAAGCATTTACTGAAACTGCATATTATGATTCTATAATTACAAATTACTTAAATATTAAATCAAAAAATATTTTCCCAAATAAAAAAATTTTTTATGGAAATATAGTTGAAAAATTAAGATATGGTGAAAACCCTCACCAAGATGCAGCTATTTATTCTTTAAATAATGAATTAAAAATTAATCAGCTTAACGGTAAAAAACTCAGTTATAACAACTATAACGATATTTTTTCTGCACTTTTAATTTCAAAATCTTTACCAAAAAATACAGGAACTGTTATTGTAAAACACGCAAATCCGTGTGGTGTATCAATAAATAAAAATAATATTAAAAGTTATAAATTAGCTTTAAAATCTGATCCTGTAAGTGCATTTGGAGGAATTGTATCTTGTAATTTTAAAATTAAAAAAAAATTAGCTATTGAACTAAAAAAAAATTTCCTAGAAGTTATTATTTGTAACGGAATTGATAAAGATGCACTAAATTTGTTAAAATATAAAAAAAATTTAAGAATTATTGATGCAACTAAATTAAGTACTATAAATTTGCAAAATATATCATCATCACTTGATGGCTATTTATTTCAAACAGCAGATACTTTTACTTTTTCAAATTCAAATTTTAAAGTTGTTTCTAAAAGAAAACCAAATTCTCAAACATTAAAAAATCTTATATTTGCATTTAACGTATGTAGATATGTTAAATCAAATGCCATTGTTTTGGCGAATAATGGTTCAACCCTTGGAATTGGATCTGGACAGCCAAGTAGATTGGATAGTTGTGAAATTGCAATTAACAAAATGAAAAAATTTCACAAAGAAAAATCAAATAAAGAAATTGTTGCAGCTTCTGATGCTTTTTTTCCATTTGTTGATGGAGTTGAAAGTTTGGTACAAGCTGGTGTTTCAGCAATAATTCAACCTTCAGGATCTATAAGAGATAAGGAAATTATAAAATTTGCTAATAGAACTGGAACTGTATTAGTGTTTTCTAAAACAAGACATTTTAAACACTAAATTATTTTATCAACTTTGGCAGCAAGAACAAAATCACTTTCGTGAAGACCTTTTATAGCATGTGTAAAAATTTTTATTTTGGCATAACCCCAACCAAACCAAATGTCAGGATGATGACCTTCTTTTTCTGCAATTTCTCCAACACTATTTATAAATTTTTGACTTTCTAAAAAGTTTTTAAATTTAAAATTTTTTATTAAATAATAAGTGTCTTCTTCATCTTTTTTAACTTCCCATCCGTCAACCATTTTAAGATATTTATGTATTTCACTTATATCAAATCCTGGTATTCCACCTTCACAAGGTATACATTTTTTATCTGCTAAATCAGTCATAAATATCTCCTTTTTGGAGCGGGCAATGGGACTTGAACCCACGACCTTCTCGTTGGCAACGAGACGCTCTACCACTGAGCTACGCCCGCTTATCAAATAATAATTATAAGTACCAGTTTTTAGAAAAGCAAGTGATATTAAATTCTGTTTATAATATTTATTTATACAAATTAATTATTTTTCTTTTAAAAAAAGTTTTATTTTTATTATACTTAATTATATAAATATTAACTAAAATATTATGGAAACAAATAATCTTCCAAAAACTATACCGGTTTTTCCTCTCTCTAATTTTATAATATTCCCAAAAACTACCGTCCCACTTAATATTTTTGAACCAAGATATATTGAAATGATAAATGATGCGATGAGTGGAAATAGAATAATTGGTATGATTCAGCCAAAAAATAATACCCCGGTAAAACCCTCTCTTTATGATATTGGTTGTGCTGGTAAAATCACAAGCTTTAATGAAACAGATGATGGCAGATATATAATTATTTTAACTGGAATAAGTAGATTTAAAATTACAGAAGAAATAAAAACTGACAAACTTTATAGGAAATGTAATGTAAATTTTAATGTTTTTTCTAATGATCTTGTTAAAAAAAATATAGACATTAAATTTTCTGATCTAGAGCTAATTTTTAAAGATTTAAAAAATCTTTTTGTGAAACAAGGTTATGAAATAAATTGGAAAGAACTTGAAAATCAAAGTTTAGATCAAACAATTAATACTCTCTCTATGGCCTCGCCATTTTCACTAGAAGAAAAACAAATTTTATTAGAAACAACAAATTTAAATGAAAGAAAGAAAAAATTAGAAGAAATTTTATCAACTTACAATTTTGATAATTTTGAAAATAAAACCATCCAATAATTAACTTAGACCCTTGTCTGCTAAAATAATTGAATATTTTTTAAATAAAGTATTATTCTCCAAAAAATTAAATAGTTTTTTTGAATAGGTATTTTTAAATTTATTATCTAATTTAAAAAATTCATTAATAAAATCAATACTACTAACGTATAAATAATTTAAATGTTTTGTTCTACTTTCAAATTCTTTTAGCAATGATTGGTCTAAAGGTAACCCAAGATCAATTTTACTATCTATTAAATCAGACAAAATTTTCATATCTCTTAAGGTCATATTAAGACCTTGACCAGCTAATGGGTGTATTTTATGAATATTTTCACCAAAACATAAAATATTTTTAAAAAAATAATTTTTTAAAAGCGAGCCTTTAAGCTCAAATTTTTCTAGTTTTGAAAATGATTTAACAAAATATTTCTTATTATATTTAATTATTAAATCAAAAATTTTTTTATCTGGAATACTCTTCTTTTCTTTTAAAAAAGAATAAACAATGGAAGTTTCAGTATTAGAACATGGTAAGAAAGCAATTGGTCCATTTTTTGTAAAAATTTGATATGCGGTTCGATTGTCACATTTTCTGTGTTTCATTAAGGATGTAAATGCAAAGCTGTCATAATTTCTGTTTTCCCTTTTAAAAAATATTTCTTTAGAAATTTTGTTGTTCTGATTAAAATTTATTACTAAATCGAAAATATTATTATTTTTTATAATTGAATTATAAAAACTTGATTTTTTTGATTTAATAATTTTGATTAATTTATTTTTTTTTACTATTCTTCTTAATAAATTTGTTAAATCAGAATTTTTAACTACTGAAAAAAGTTTATCATTTTCAGGTCCAAAGCTTAACAATTCCTTTTGATTCAGTGATTCATTAAATATTTTTATATTGTTTATTTTCCAAGCTTTATTTCTAATAATTATTTTTTCTTTTTTTAAATAATCAATATTATTTTTTGTTATTCCAATAGTTCTGCTAGAAGAATTATTTTTAGTTTTTCCTTCATCAAATATTGATATTTTAATATTTTTTTTAGCTAAAATATTTGCCAATATTAGAGAGGGTATGCCAAAACCAATTAAACATATATTCATAATTAAATTTTAATTTTAACAATAAATATTAAATGATACAAAGTTACAAACTAGATTCTTTAAAATATGAATATAAAAAATTTAATGAAAAAAAGCCTTGATTTTACTATAAAAAGAGTTGCCGAAATTGTTGGTATTTTATTCATTTTGATTTCCGTTCTACTTTTGATATCACTTTTAAGCTATTCCTCAGAGGATCCTAATTTTATTTTTACAGAAAATACTGAAATAAAAAATATTCTTGGTTATAGAGGAAGTTATATTTCTGATCTTTTTTTTCAATCAGTCGGTCTAGTTTCCTTTTTGATCTCCTTCACAATATTTTTTACTGGAATTAATTTAATTAAAAATAAATATTTTTTAGTTATCATTGAAAATATATTTTTTACTATACTATACAGTATTTTAGGTTCTTTATTTCTTACTATATTTTTTGTTGATTCATTTTTTCTATCAATCAATGGAAATGGTGGTTTTGTTGGAATCTTTTTTCAAAATACTTTTTTGACAAATTTAATAAATTTAAATAAAGAAATTTCATTCTTTGTTCTTGCAATTTTAGTTTTATTTATTTTTTTAGTTAGTATTAATTTTAGTATTAAGTTTGTTATAAATTTATTTAAAAAAATTTTTACCAGAATTACAAAACAAAATAAAATAAATGTAATAAGTGATATCCAGCACAATGATGAAAAAATAATTGAAGATACTCAAAAACTAACTCAGGAAGACTTGCCATTTAATGCAAAAATTTCTGAAAATAAATATAAGTTTAAATTACCAAGTTTAGATTTCTTAAAAACTCCAACGAAAGCAGAAAGAAATAAAAACCAAAATGAGGACAAGATAGATGAAAATACTTTAGAAAAGATACTTTTGGATTTTGGTGTAGAAGGAAAAATTAAAAAAGTTAGTAGAGGACCTGTTGTTACCTTAAACGAGTTTGAACCTGCAGCAGGAATTAAAGTTTCTAAAATAATTAATTTATCTGAAGATATTGCAAGAAATACAAGTTCTGAATCGGCTAGAATTGCTACAATTCCTGGAAGTAACACTATTGGAATAGAACTGCCAAATTCTTTTAGAGAAAATGTTTATTTAAGTGAAATTATTTCAAGTTCTAATTTTACAAAAAAAGATAACAAACTGCCCATAGCTCTTGGTAAAAGTATTTCTGGTCTTCCAATAGTCGGAGATTTGAATTCTATGCCACATTTATTAATTGCTGGAACTACAGGCTCAGGAAAATCGGTTTGCATAAACACAATAATTTTATCACTACTTTACAGACACAGCCCTGAAAAATGCAAATTCATACTAATAGATCCAAAAATGTTAGAACTGTCTACTTATGAAGGTATACCTCACCTTTTGTGCCCAGTGATTACAGAAGCTAAAAGAGCCGCTTCAGTACTAGGATGGGTAGTTAAAGAGATGGAGAGCAGATACAAATTAATGACAAGAGTTGGGGTTAGAAATATTGAAGGTTATAATTTAAA
Source organism: uncultured Pelagibacteraceae bacterium (assembly GCA_902560685.1). Taxonomy (GTDB): domain Bacteria; phylum Pseudomonadota; class Alphaproteobacteria; order Pelagibacterales; family Pelagibacteraceae; genus Pelagibacter. The sequence continues at coordinate 41,055 of CACEMT010000002.1, forward strand.
ACACAAGCTTCCAATGCCATACATTGTTGTAGTAGTTGACGAAATGTCTGATCTAATGCTTGTAGCTGGTAAGGAAATTGAAGGGTATATTCAAAAATTATCTCAAATGGCAAGAGCAGCAGGGATACACATTATAATGGCCACTCAAAGACCAAGTGTTGATGTAATAACTGGAACAATTAAAGCAAATTTTCCCACAAGAATATCATTTCAAGTTACATCAAAAATAGATAGCAGGACTATATTAGGTGAACAAGGAGCTGAACAATTACTTGGAAAGGGCGATATGCTTTATATGTCATCAGCTAATAAAACTGTAAGGATCCATGCACCCTTTGTATCAGAGAATGAAATTGAAAAAATAAACAATTATTTAAGATCCCAAGCAGAGCCAGATTATGTAGACGAGATTTTAAGCTTTGCTGATGAAAAAGAAATTGGTCAAACTTTATCTGAGAATGAAAATAAAGATGAATTATATAAATCCGCTTTAGAGTTAGTTAAATCTGAAGGAAAAGCTTCAACATCTTTTTTGCAAAGAAAATTACAAATTGGATACAACCGTGCTGCTAGAATAATTGATATGATGGAGGCAAATGGAGAAGTAAGTAAAGCAAATCATGTTGGTAAAAGAGAGCTTTTAAAATGATAAAGAAAACTTTTTTTATCATTTTTTTTTTTACAATGTTTAACAATTCTTTTGCTTCCACAAAATTTGATATAATCGAAAATTTTAGAAAAATTGATAATTTAAGTTTTGACTTTAAACAAGTCATTGAAGATAATACTGAAGAAGGTAAGTGTGTAATTCAATATCCTAAAAAAATAAATTGTGAGTATGACAATTTTAAAAAAAAATTGATAGTCTCGAATGGAAAATCTTTAGTGATTAAAAATCAAAATGGGAAAGAATATTTTAGATATCTATTAAATCAAACATCTTTAGAGTTAATATTAAATAAAGATTTATTATTAAGAAAGATTGGAGAAATGGATGGAAAAGTTATTGATGAAAAATATTATATATTTTATTTGGAAAATAATGGAAATAAAATTAATATATTTTTTGATAAAAATACTTTCAATTTGGTTGGGTGGCAAACTGAAGATGTTTATCAAAATTTAGTGATTACTTATATATATAATCTAGTAAAAAATTCAAAAATTGACGAAAAATTATTCATTTTACCCAAGACACATTAAATTGTTATAAAGATAAATTTTCAGATTTAAAAACTTTCATACCTCTAGATAAATAATTTTCTAAAGCATGTTTATGATCTAAAGAACATGTATGAACCCAAATTCTTTTTGAACCAGTTTTAAAAGATTTTTTAATTGCTTCAGATAACAAATAGGCACCTATTTTTTTTCCAATATATTCCTCTAAAATTCCAAAGTAAGCAATTTCACACTCATGTTTTTGAATATGGATATTTTGTTCAAAATATCCAACAAGATCATCTTTATTCTTTAAAATATAGGTAAAAACACTTGGGCTATTGACATAGTCTGTCCAATTTTTATCATTCCATATTAACCTATCTATCCATCTATGTTTTTTTCCTATTTCTTTATATAAAAATTTATTTAATTGAAAATCTACTGGGTCAACTTTTTCTAAATGCAAACTTTCTAAAGGTTTTTTTACTTCTATAAGTTCGCTTATAGATTTTATTTCTAAATAATTTCTTTGTATTTGATTAGTCACCCAACCATTTTTCCAACTTTTTCACCACCAAATAAATGAAAATGCAAATGAGGCACTTCTTGACCACCATGCTCACTTACATTTGCCAAAGCTCTATAACCTTTACCATTATCAACTGAAATTTTTAGTTTTTTTGCAACGGTATTTATTCCTTTTAATAAACCTACCATCTCCTCTGAAGATGCATTTTGGCTAAAATCATCAAGGTCTACATATTTACCTTTTGGTATTACTAATGCATGAATTTTTTTTTGTGGATTAATATCGTAAAAAGATAAAACAAAATCATCTTCATATATCTTGTCACAAGGAATTTCTCCTCTTAAAATTTTTGCAAAAATATTATTATCGTCGTAACTCATTACAATTCCTTATTTTTTCCTTTTATTTAACTCTTCCATTACTTCTTCGATTTTAACATTATTTGCTTCTAGATACATTATTAAATGATAAAACACATCAGCGGCCTCATGGATTTTGTTTGAATTTTTATCAACAGCTTCAATTAATTCATTTATTTCTTCTAAAACTTTTTCTTTACTTAAAGATTTATCACTTAAAAGTTTATTAGTATAAGAACCATCTATGGGATTACTTTTTCTATCTCTTGCAAGTTTAAAAAGGCTTTCTAATGTATTTAACATATTAAATCCTAACTGGTATTCCTTTTGAGTTCAAATATTCTTTAGCTTGTTTTACAGAATATTTGCCGTAGTGAAATATAGATGCTGCTAACACGGCACTTGCATTTCCTAATTTTATTCCATCTACTAAATGGTCTAAATTTCCTACTCCACCTGATGCAATAACTGGAATGTTAACTTTTGAAGATATTTTTGACATTAAATCAATATCATAACCAACTTGAGTTCCATCTCTATCCATAGATGTTACTAGTAATTCTCCAGCACCATTTTCTTCCATTTTTTTTGCAAATTCTAATGCATTAATACCTGTATTATTTCTTCCACCATGGGTAAAGATTTCCCATTTTTCTCCATTTTTTTTGGCATCTATCGCAACAACAATACATTGTGATCCGAATTTTTTTGAACTTTCAACTACGACTTTAGAGTTTTGTACTGCAGCTGTGTTTATAGAAACTTTGTCTGCTCCGCAATTTAACAATTTATTAATATCTTCAACACTTCTAACGCCTCCACCCACAGTTAAAGGTACAAAACATTTCTTAGATGTTTTTTCAACTACATCATAAATTGTATCTCTATTTTCGTTTGAAGCAGTAATATCTAAAAAACAAATTTCGTCTGCTCCACCATCACTATAAATTTTAGCTTGTTCAACAGGATCACCAGCATCTTTCAGATCAACAAAGTTAATACCCTTAACTACTCGACCATTTTTAACATCTAAACAGGGAATTATTCTATTTTTAAGCATCTATTTCTTTTACAAGTTCTTCTAATTTTATATCACCATCGTAAATAGCTTTACCAACTATTATACCCTCAATATTTTTTAAATTTTTTGCTTTTTTAATATCATCAATTGAAGATACGCCACCAGAAATTATCACTGGACAATTTGATTTATCTGCAACTTTTGCTGTTTCTATAAAGTTTGGGCTTTGTTTGGTCCCATCACGATTAATATCAGTATAAATTAATCTACTAGCACCATAATCATTTACTTCTTTTAAATAATCTAAAGTTAATTTATTAGAATTTTCCTTCCATCCAGATACTGACAAATATCCATCTTTAGCATCTAAACCTAGGGCAATTTTATTTGGAAATTTTTGACATGCTTCTTTTAAAAAATTTTTATCTTTAATAACTGCGCTTCCTAAAATTACTTTTTCTACACCAGCATCAGTATATTTTTGAATACTATCAATACTTCTAACTCCACCCCCTACTTCAATTTTTAAATCAAATTTCTTAACTATTTCTTGAATAATATCTAAATTAACTGTTTCACCAGTTAGTGCTCCATCTAAATCAACAATATGTAAATTTCTAAAGCCATGATCTTTATATTTCTTAGCTTGTTCAACTGGAGACATTTCATATTCAGTTTTATTATCAAAGTCTCCTTTAATTAACCTTACACACTTTTTATCTTTAATATCTATAGCAGGAAATATTTTCATTTTTTCTTATAAGTTTATAAAATTATTAATTATTCTAAGTCCTATTTTATCACTTTTTTCTGGGTGAAATTGGGTTCCAAATATATTTTCTTTCTCAATTGAACAAACAATACTTGATGAATAGTCAGTGGTTGCTGATACTACACTTTTATCCTCAGGAATAATTTCATAACTATGTACGAAATACATGTGCGAATTATTTTCTATACCTTTAAAAATTTTACTATCCTTAACAATTTTTAATTGGTTCCAGCCAATATGTGGAAGTTTATACTTGCCATTTTGATTATCGATTTTTGACACCTTGCCTGATATCCATCCCAAACCTTTTGTTTCTGTTTCTTCATAACCAATATCTGCAAACATTTGTAAACCAACACAAATTCCAAGAAGTGGTTTTTTGTTGACAATTGCAAATTCATTTAAAGTATCAAATAAACCATTGATATTGTTTAAAGCATCAACACAACTCTTAAACGAACCCTGCCCTGGCAAAACTACTTTGTCACTAGATTTAATCTTATTTAAATCTGAGGTTACTTCGATATGTACTTTATCTTTAGCAACTTCCTTAAAGGAGTTTATTACAGAGCTAATGTTGCCCGAATTATAGTCAACGATTGTGACTTTCATTAAACTTATAAAGAACCTTTTGTAGAAGGAATTGTATTTTTATTCCTTGGGTCCATCTCCAATGCAGCTCTTAATGATCTCGCTAATCCTTTAAAACAAGACTCAATTATATGGTGGCTGTTATCACCATAAATATTTTCAACATGCAAAGTAATTCCGGCAGCTTGTGAAAATGCTTGAAACCATTCTTTGAATAATTCAGTATCCATTTCACCAAGCTTTTCTACTTTAAGATTAACTTTCCAAATCAGATATGGCCTGTTTGAAACATCTATTGCAACTCTGGTTAATGTTTCATCCATTGGTATCATTGCATGTGCATATCTTTTAATTCCTACAAATTTTTTTGACGCTTTTTTTAGGCACTCACCGATAGCTATACCCGTGTCTTCTGTGGTATGATGAAGATCGATATGAGTATCTCCTTTGGCTTTTATATTAATATCCATAGAGGAGTGTTTTGATAATTGCTCAAGCATATGATTTAAAAATCCTATACCTGTATCAACTTTGTACTTGCCCTTGCCATCAATATTTAAATCAACACTGATACTAGTTTCTTTGGTCTTTCTGTTTATTTTTGCTTTTCGCTTCATAATTTAAAAAGGGTATATATCTATTATTGAATTATGGCAATAATACTAGACCTGGGCTTGAACTATTGAATTTAGTATCCATTTATAGGGTATGACAACAATAGTATTGGTAAGGAAAAATAATGAAGTGGTAGTTGCTAGCGATGGTCAAGTAAGCATGGGAAATACTGTTATCAAAAGCACAGCTAATAAAGTTAGAAAAATTGAGAAAAGAAATGTGATCGCTGGTTTCGCGGGATCTACCGCAGATGCCTTAACTTTATTTGAAAGGCTAGAGTCTAAATTAGAAAAACATGCAGGAAATCTTGCAAGAGCAGCAGTAGAATTAGCAAAAGATTGGAGAACTGATAAATATTTAAGAAGATTGGAAGCATTAATGGCAGTGGGAGATAAAGAAAAAAGTTTTATAATTTCTGGAACTGGAGATGTTCTTGAACCAGAAGGTGATGTAATAGGAATTGGTTCTGGAGGAAATTATGCATTAGCTTCTGCGAAAGTATTGATGGACACCAATCTTTCAGCAGAAGAAGTTGCAAAAAAAGCAGTAAAAGTTGCTTCAGAAATTTGTGTATTTACTAATGACAATATCAAAATAGAAAAAATATAATGGAAAATTCAAACGTAACACCCTTGGTACCTAAAGAAAAATCAGACAAAAAAGAAATTTTAAATTCTCTGTCTCCAAGAGAAATCGTTTCAGAATTAGATAGATTTGTGGTTGGTCAAAAAAATGCAAAAAGAGCTGTAGCAATTGCACTTAGAAATAGATGGAGAAGACAAGCTTTAACTGGTGAAATGAAAGATGAAGTTTTACCAAAAAATATTTTAATGATGGGACCAACGGGAGTTGGAAAAACCGAAATATCAAGAAGACTTTCAAAATTAGCTGAAGCACCTTTTGTTAAAGTAGAGGCAACTAGATTTACAGAAGTTGGATATGTAGGAAGAGATGTTGAGCAAATAATCAGAGATCTTTTAGAAATAGCTATCGCTATGGAAAAAGTAAAAAAAAGGAAAGAAGTACACGCGAAAGCGCAAAAATTAGCAGAGGAAAGAGTTCTGGATGCATTAGTTGGAAATAAAGCGAGTGTTGCAACAAAAGAAAGTTTTAGAAAAAGACTAAGAAATGGAGATTTAGATAACAATGAAATTAGCATAGATATTAGCGAAACAGCGCAAATGCCTCAATTTGAAATTCCTGGAATGCCTGGTGCTAATGTGGGTATGATAAATATTTCTGAAATGCTTGGAAAATCAATGGGTGGAAAATCCAAAAAGAAAAAAATGTCTGTAAAAGAATCTCACGAAATCTTGATTAATGAAGAATCTGACAAACTAATAGAACAAGATAAAATTATAAAAGCTGCAAAAAATTCTACAGAAAATAATGGAATTGTATTTTTAGACGAAATAGATAAAATTTCAGCTAGAACTGACCGAGTCGGAGGAGATGTTTCTAGAGAAGGAGTTCAAAGAGATTTACTTCCACTTATAGAAGGAACAACTGTTAGTACAAAATATGGAACAATAAAAACAGATCATATTTTATTTATTGCTTCTGGCGCATTCCAATTAGCAAAACCATCTGACTTACTTCCTGAATTGCAAGGTAGATTGCCAATAAGAGTAGAGTTAGATGCTTTAAATAGTGATGATTTTATAAGAATTCTTAAGGAGCCTGACAACAGTTTGATTAAACAATATAAAGCTTTGCTAAAAACTGAAAATGTTGATTTAGAATTTTCAGAAGACGGGATAGATACAATTGCTAATTTAGCTTACGAAGTAAACTCAAAAATTGAAAATATTGGTGCAAGAAGATTACATACAATAATCGAAAGAGTTCTAGACGAAATTAGTTTCACGGCAACCGACAGAAGTGGTGAAAAAATAGTTATAGACGCTAAGTATGTAAAAGATAATCTGGGCAATCTTGTAAAAGATACTGATCTTTCTAAATTTATTCTATAAAAATTTACAGATAATTAAGTTCTTTCATCTCTTCTTTGAATTCGGTAGATAAGATTTTTATAGTATTTTCGTCTAAAATATTTTGCCATTTATTTTTTATTCCTAAATTAAAAAAATTTTTTTTCATTTTTGAAGATTTCTCATTAAAACCCTGCTTATTTTCAAGGTTTTTTAATTTTTCAAAAGTTGTGCTTGCAATAACGTTATCAACTTTTTGTAAATCAATATTTGACTCATTTTTACTTAATTTAAAAATAAAAGTTAACATTTTTATCAACATCTTTTTTGGATCCTTTATTAAATCCTCATATTTAATTAACAAATATTTTTCTTCTTTTAAAAAAATTTTCCATGAATTGTAATTATTTTTCCATGACAGTATATAAGTAAAAATTTTTTTATCCGAATCCTCACCTAGCACACTATTAGAAACCATCCTATGTGAAGACTCTTTTAAGCTTAAATTGTAATGATTTGAAAAAGATGTGACTACGTTTCTAGGATCTCTAACTATATAAATAACTCCAAGAGAATTATTTAGATCGGTAAACTTGTAATTATTAATATTAAACATGCTGCTATGGGTTTTTAATAAAATCAATGGTGCTCTTTCATTTATGTACTCTTGCGATTTTATATAATTCTTCAATAATTCATTTGAATCATTAGTAGTAATACCCATTTTTTTAAATAATTGTTTTGATGGAAATTGTTTAATACTTTTTAAATACTTAAAGTCAAAATTTCCTTCTTTTGAAAAAAAATAAGCCGAAAGCATAGCTCTTGCAAAAGTATTTCCACTTTTTGGGTAAGATGCTAACCAAATAATCATGATTTTTTTTTTCTTTTTAAATATATATAGAATGCCCCACTACCGCCATCTTCTTTATCTGCATCTTTAATTTCTAAAATTTTTTTCATTAATTCTGAATTGTTTTCTATATAATCTGGAACTGAAAATTTTAAAATACTAAGATCTTTTGAAACATAAGGATCTTTCTCGACATTTGAATGAATTCCTTTACCAGTAACGACAATTACTTTTGATACATCTTTTTCATAAGCATAATTTATAATTTTTTCAATTTTTTTGTTTGCTTCTTCTAAAGTAAAACCGTGTAAATCAATTATCTTATTATTAGGTGATGTATTTTTATTTGTATCTAAATCTTTGTTTTTTAATTTTTCATCACTTTTAAGAAAATCTAACCAATCTTTTTTATCTTTGTCTGAAATTTTTTTTATCAATTAAGCTTGGGTATCCACCAAAAGCCAATTTGGGCTTAAAGATTTAATTTCTCTAGAAAACTTCCAAGTGTCATATACTTTTTTAATCTTTTCGGGATCGCCAGAGACTAATTTTTTTTCATTGTCTTTAACACATGAAATTATTTCACTAACAAAATCTACAGTTACCTCAAACATATTATTTTGTTGATTATAGTTTTTTATATCTGCTGAATTTATTCCTATAAATGTTGTTTCAGATATAAAGCCTTTTTTCTTTCTATCTTTAATTGCCTCATTAAAATCAGATAAAACTTTCTTATCCAATAGAGATTTTATATTTTTTAAATCTCCCGATGAAAAGCTTGTAATTACAGACTCGTATGCAATTTTTGCACCTTTTAAAAAATCTGCTTTTGCTTTTTCGTCAAAATTATTTTCATCTATTTTTTTAAATTCCTCTTTTTTTGGTGAAAATTCTTGAGCAAAAGTAGCGCTAATATTCTCTTCATGTCCTGTCTTTTTTCCTAAAATTCCTCTTAATCTAAGGAAAATAAAGCCAGCAATCATTGCTAATAATATTATATCTATATATTCAAAACTATAATTCATACATAAATAATATTTACTATGTTGCTTAATTTCAACTGACAAATTAGATTAAAGACAAATGAACACATCAATATTGTTAATTTTATTAGTCCCAATAGTTGAAATTTATCTTTTTATTAAGATAGGATCTCAAATAGGTGCTTTTAACACAATTTCGCTTATACTTATTACTGCAGTTATTGGTCTATATTATGCAAAATACGAAGGGCTAAATACACTAAGATCTGCAGTAAGTCAGCTGGTTAAAAATGAATTGCCAATTTATGAAATTATATCTGGCGCAGCTTTAGCATGTGCTGCCTTTTTAATGATTTTGCCTGGATTTTTAACAGATGTTGTTGGTTTATTAATTATATTTCCATGGACACGTAAATTATTATTTAAAAAATTTTCAAAAAGAAAAAATAATAAAAACTTTATAGATGGTGAATACGAAGATATAGATGAAAATAAATAATGTCAGATAATTTTAAAATAGTTGCTCAATTTGTAAAAGATATTTCTAGCGAAACTCCAAATATTGAAACATATTTCTATGTTAGAGAATTCTTAAAAAATTATAGTTTAAATATTAATATTACTTCAGCTCCATTAAAGAATAGAATGATAGAAATTAATACACAGTTAACTTATTTAGATAAAGGTTCTCCAAAAAATAAATCACATTTTGAAATAACTTATACTTCTGTCGTGCAGATAGCAGAGAGTATTAAGGAAAAAAAAGTTATTGAAAAAATAGTTTTATGTGATGTTCAAAAAGAAATTTACCCAAAACTGGAAAAAATATTTACTAATTTGCTTAGCGACTCAGGTTACCCAGGTGTTAAATTTGAAAAGAAAATAGATTTTGAGCAATTATATAGTCAAAGGCTTAATTAAAAATAATTTTTTTTAAGATGATTTTTTAAAAAAACTTTATGAAGCTTTAATTCTTCTTCATTTATTTTAATAATTTTTTTTGAATAATTTACAGCTTTATTTATTTTTGAATTATTTGTACTTTCATTCTTGGATAAAAAGTCTAATGATGGCTCTTTTTGATCAATTAAATTAATATATACTTTTGTTAATAATTCACAGTCAATCAGAGCAGTGTGTTTTTCTCTTTTAGAATTGTCTATTCTATATCTTTTACATAATGCATCTAAACTTATTTGTGATCCTGGATATTTATCTCTTGCAATTTCTAAAGTATCAATAACATTTTCTTTATCAATTTTTTTCTTTCCTACTAATTCTAATTCATTGTTTAAATGAGAGATATCAAACTCAGCATTATGAATTACTAATTTTTTTCCAGATATGAATGAAATAAATTCATCAGCTATTTCAATAAATTTTTTCTTATCAGATAAAAATTCATCGGTATAACCATGAACTTCCAAAGCTTTTTCGGAAACTTTTCTTTCTGGATTCAAATAACAGTGAAATCTTTTTGAAGTGGGAACTAAATTGTCCAGTTCAATACATCCTATTTCTACAATTCTATGACCATCTTTCACTGATAGTCCTGTTGTTTCTGTATCTAGCACTACTTCATTCATTTGCATTTAAAATTTTATTTTTTAATATTTTAACATTTTTTCTTAAATTTAAACTTTTAAAATCATTTTTAATTAAATAATTAGATTTTTTTTTTTTAATTTCTAAAGGTAGTTGAAACTTTCTAAGTTTTTTAATAATTTTCTCATCATAATTTTTTCTTTTTCTTAGTTTTTTATTAATATCTTTTTTTTTTGCATCAACAAAAACTAATACCATTTTGTTTTTATTATAAATTTTATTTTCAATTAAGAGGGGGATATCAAATATTAAAATTTTTTTATTTTTATTTACTTTTATAAATTTTTTCATATATTTTTTAACTTCAGGATGAACAATACTTTCAATTTTTTTGAGATTATTTTTATTATTTAAAACAGCTTTTTTTAATTCTTTTTTTTTTATTGGAAAAGACTTGATAAAATTAGGTAATTTTTTTTTTAATTTTTTAAAACAATTATTATTTTCTTTATATATTTTAGAAACTTGTTTATCAGCATCAAAAACTGGGTAACCAAATTGTCTAGCAATAAAACTTTTTCCTGATCCTATATCTCCTAAAATACCGATTTTAATCATTAATCTAACAAATTTATAACTTCTTCATTTATTTCAGGCATCAATTTATGCCAAATTGTAAATGATTGATGTGCCTGATAAATAAACATCATTTTACCATTTTCTGCTCTATTTCCAAAAAGTTTAGCTCTTTTCAAAAAAATCGTTTCCTTTGGGTTGTAAATAACGTCGTAAAAAAATTTATTAGGTTCTATTTGGGAATAATCTAATTTAATTCCATCTTCATTTTTTAAACCAATGCTTGTTGCATTTATAATCATATCAAAATTTGGAGTTTCTCCCCAATCAACAATTTCTAATTTATTAAAAATACTTTTTAAATCTTCTGCTTTGGATTTTGTTCTGTTGCTTATAATAATTTTTGCAGCTCCCATTTTTTTCAAAGCTATAATTATTGAAGAAACAACACCACCTGCTCCTAATATAAAAACTATTTTATTCTTTACATCATATTTTGAATATTTTATTCCAAGCTCAAAACCGGATATATCAGTATTGTGTCCAATCAATTTTCCATTTTGAGAATATATTGTATTGACAGATTGTGACTCATTTGCCTCAGGGCTTAATTTGTCCATAAATGGAATAACTTTTTTTTTAAAAGGAATTGTTACATTGGCTCCAGTGATTTCTTCTTTTTTAATTAATGAAACTAAAAATTCTATATCGTTTTCATTAATTTTCTTTTTTTCATAAGTAGCTTTAACATTATTTTTTTTGATCCAATAATTATGTAACTTGGGTGAAAGAGAGTGCTCAATAGGATTTCCAATGACTATATATTTTTTCATTTAAAATTTCTCAAATAATCCTTAATTTTCTTAACAGGTAGTCCCATAATCGTATCTTCATCTCCATGAACTTTTGAAAATAAAGATCTTCCCTCACCTTCTATTTGATAGACATTATAAGCATACAATGCCTCATCTGTAATCTTGGATAAATACTCTCTAAGTTCTTTATCGGACAGATCTTTCATTGTCAAAGCTGCTTTGTCTGTGTAATTCCAAATCATAGAACCATTTTTTGAAATACAAACGGAGCTTATTAAATAATGTGTTTTTCCATTGAGTTTTTTTAATATTTTAAGAGCCTCTTCCCTATCCTTTGGTTTTGAAATTAACTCTTTATTTATGTCTATTACACTATCAGCCCCAAGCACAATTTGATCATTCAGTTTTAAACTAATTTTATTAGCCTTGAGTTCTGCTAAATTTTTAGAAATCATTTCTGGACTAGCGTTTTCTCTTAACAAACTTTTTTTTACAGACTCTTCATCAATATTAGATGGAAAAACTTTGCATTCAATTTCATTTTCATCTAAAATTTTTTTTCTTACTTTACTATTAGATGCAAGAATTATTTTATGCATTTTGATTTTTTATTTCATATATTTTTATAATTGAAGCTGCAGTTTCTTCAATTGATTTTCTAGTAACATCAATTACCGGCCATTGATATTTTTTGAAAGCTTGTTTCGCGTTTTTAGTTTCTAACTCTATTTTTTCGATATTAGTATAATCAGTTCCATGTTCCTCTTTTAATGCCATCATTCTGTTTTTTCTAACATCGATCAATCTTTTAGGTTCAACTGTTAGACCTACCACACATTTGAGTTTTGGTTTTTCTCTAAGAAGCTCAGGTATTGAATTTTCATCTATTAAAGGAATATTGGAAGTTTTGTATCCTCTGTTTGCAAGATATATTGATGTTGGGGTTTTGCCCGTTCTGCTTACCCCAAGTAAAATAATATCCGACTCGTCTAAATCCTGAATCATGCTTCCATCATCATGATTCATTGTAAATTGTATGGCCTCTATTCTTTTCGAATTTTCTTCAAATGTGTGTTGTCCGCTAGGGATATGAGAAGCTCTTTGTTTTAATAATTTAGAAAAATTTAAAATTAAATCTCCAAGAACGCTAAAACATGGAATATTAGTTTCTTTTGCTTTTTCTTCTAAAAATTTAGCAAGATTATCATCTACTATTGTATATAGGATTATGGGTTCCTTTTGTTCTTTTGCTACTTCTATAATTTTTAAAATCTGATTCTGCGTTCTTGTAAATGAAAATTGATGATTATTATATTCAAAGTTTAAAAATTGAGCTTTTAAAGCTAAAAATATCCTATCTAATGTCTCTCCAGTTGAATCGGAAATTAGGTATATATCGTGTTTAATATTCATGTATAAATTGTTTACAATAATTTAATAATAAAGTTAAAAATCAATAAGTAATTTTTTTTTATTTTTTATTTGAATAACTTTAAAAATATTAACATAAATAAACATCTTAATAATTAATATACACAATTATTTATTTTACTTAAAATTTGTGAAAAAAAGGCTATTTGTCTTAATTTTTTATTAATTTAATCTGTTAGTATTTAGTGGGTAAAATGTTAAAAATTAGTAATACCTTATATTAACAGGATATAAAACAAATACTAAAGCTTATATATATTATTTTATGACTCCAATTCAAGACTGTATAAAGAATAAAAATACAAACTTAAATCCTATCTGGATTATGAGGCAAGCTGGAAGGTATTTACCTGAGTTTAGAGAAATTAGAGCTAAAAATACAGATTTTATAAAGTTATGTTTAAATGAAAGTTTATCTACTGAAATAACTTTACAACCAATTAGAAGATTTGACTTTGATGCTGCAATAATTTTTTCTGACATTTTAATGTTACCATTTGGCTTGGGTCAAGAAGTCAAATTTGAAAAAGGTTTAGGACCTAAATTAGGTGAATTAAATTTAGATCTTATTGAAAACGTAAGTAAAGATGAATTTACTAAAAAATTAAATCCTATTTATAAATCTATATCAAATATATCTACCAATACTATATGTAAAAATAAAGACGTAATTGGTTTTGTGGGAGCTCCGTGGACAATCTTAGTCTACATGATTAATAAAATGTCACCTAAAAAAAATCTGACCAAGGAAATTTTTAAAGACAAATTATTGACAAGAAAATTATTATCTATAATAGAAAAATTTCTTAAAATTCATATTGAAAACCAAATAAAAGCGGGAGCAACCCTCATACAAATTTTTGATAGCTGGGCAGGATTGTTAGAAAATAACATTCTTGAATTTATATATGAACCGACTCTGAATCTTGTTAATCATGTTAAAAAACTAAATGTACCAGTTATTTGTTTTCCTAGGGGTATAAAAGATTACAAGAGTTATTGTGATTTTGTTAAACCTAATATGGTGAATATTGATTATAATGTTGATCCAAAAAAAATAGTTAATGAAATACAAATACCAATACAAGGAGGATTGGACCCAAAGGTGTTATTAACCGATAAGGAAAATTTACATCGAGAAACAATTAAATATCTTCAAATTTTCAAAGATCACCCATATGTATTTAATCTTGGGCATGGTATTTTACCAGAAACGAAAATTGAAATGGTAGAAGAATTAGTAAAAACGATTAGGGGTTTTAAATAATGGAAAAACACCCCGAAATAAAACATGGAAAGACAGGAGCTCTAATAATTAATTTAGGAACTCCAGATTCTACAAATTGGTTAGACATTAGAAGATATTTAAAAGAGTTTTTATCTGATAGAAGAGTAATTGAGGTAAATCCAATAATCTGGCAAGTAATACTTAATGTTTTTATTCTAAATTTAAGGCCATCTAAAACTGCAAAAGCTTATAAGGAAATATGGATGAAAGAAGAAAATATTTCTCCTTTATTATATTACACAAAAAAACAAGCCGAAAAAATTTCAAAATCAATTTCAAATGAAAATTTGATTATAGATTTTGCTATGAGATATGGAAACCCAAGTATTAAAAGTAAAATATTGAAATTAAATGAAGAAGGCTGTGAAAATATAATAGTATTACCTCTTTATCCTCAGTATGCAGCCGCAACGACTGCAACTGTTTGTGACGAAGTATATAGAACTTTAATGAATATGAGATGGCAGCCTTCTTTAAAAATTATTCCTCATTATGAGTCAGATCCACTATACGTTGACGCTTTAGTAAACTCAATAAATGATAAATTAAAAAGCATAAATTGGAAACCAGATTTGATTTTAGCTTCTTATCATGGAATACCAAAAAAATACTTTGATAAAGGTGATCCATATCATTGTTATTGTCTCAAAACTACAAGACTAATTTCAGAAAAATTTAAATCTATCGAGATTAAAACAACTTTCCAATCTAGGTTTGGCCCACAAGAATGGCTTCAACCATATACAGACAAAACACTAGAAAACTTACCAAGTGAAGGAAAAAAAAATGTTCTTGCAATATGTCCAGGTTTTTCTTCTGACTGTGTTGAAACATTAGAAGAAATATTAATTCAGGGTAAAAAAAGTTTTATGGAATCAGGAGGAGAAAATTTTGATATGATACCATGCCTTAATGATAATGATGATCATATAAATTTACTAAAAAATTTAATTCAAAAAAATATTTAATTAATGAATTACTACTTGCTTTTTAAATCTTTGCATCTAATAGCGGTTATTTCGTGGATGGCTGGATTATTATACCTTCCAAGAATTTTTGTATACCACGTTGAAAATATGGAGAAAAAGGATGCAATAGAAATATTTGAAATTATGGAAAGAAAACTTTACTTTTATATAATGAGGCCGGCTATGATTACCACATGGCTTTTTGGTATAATTTTAATTTATATAAATGGATTTGAAATTTTTTCATATTTATGGATGCATATTAAATTAGGATTAGTGATAATTCTTACTATCTACCACGAATATTTAGGCACATGTCTTAAATCTCTTAAATTAAAAACCAATACAAAAACATCAAAATTCTTTAGAATCATTAATGAAGTACCCACTATTATATTAATATTTATTATTTTTATTGTTATTTTTAAGCCAATCTAGGGTTGTAATTTATAAAATAATATATATATTATTTATATCTAACATCTAAAGCCCCCCAAAATTATGAATATACAAGACTTAAAACAAAAAAGTTCAGAGCAGTTGATCGATGAAGCCGAAAAATTAGGCATTGAAAATGCAAGCACTTTAAGAAGACAAGAAATATATTTTGCCATATTAAAAAAATTAGCCGAAAAAGGTGAAGAAATTACCGGAGGTGGTGTGCTTCAACTTTTACAAGATGGATTTGGATTTTTAAGGGCAATAGAGTCGAATTATTTACCTGGGGCAGACGATATATACATTAGCCCAAATCAGATAAGAAAATTTGGTTTAAGAACTGGTGATACTGTAGAGGGACCAATTAGAGCACCAAAAGATGGTGAAAGATATTTCGCTTTACTTCAAGTAAATAAAATTAATTTCGAAGAACCAGAAAAAACTAAACACAAAATAGCATTCGATAACTTAACTCCACTATATCCAAATAAACAGGTAACACTTGAGGTAGAAAGTAATAAAGTTGAGAAAAAACCAGATTTAACAGCACGATTAATAGACTTAGTTAGTCCAATAGGTAAAGGTCAAAGATCTCTAATAATTTCTCCGCCCAAAGCTGGGAAAACAATGATACTGCAAAGTATTGCAAACTCGATTACTGCAAATCATCCCGAATGTTATCTAATGGTATTGCTAATTGACGAAAGACCCGAAGAAGTTACAGATATGCAAAGAACAGTTAAAGGTGAAGTAATTAGTTCAACTTTTGATGAACCAGCACAAAGACACGTAGCTGTAGCTGAAATGGTAATTGAAAAAGCTAAAAGATTAACTGAACATAAAAAAGATGTGGTTATATTATTAGATTCAATAACAAGATTAGGCCGAGCATATAATGCTGTTGTACCAAGTTCAGGTAAAGTTTTAACAGGAGGTGTCGATGCAAACGCACTTCAAAGACCTAAACGTTTCTTTGGAGCAGCTAGAAACATTGAAGAAGGTGGTTCATTAACAATAATTGCAACTGCCTTGATAGATACCGGAAGTAGAATGGATGAAGTTATCTTTGAAGAATTTAAAGGAACAGGTAATAGCGAAACTATATTAGATAGAAAGATATCCGAGAAAAGAATTTTCCCTGCAATTGATATTACAAAATCAGGAACAAGACGTGAGGAGTTGTTATTTGACAAAAATGATTTACAAAAAATGAATGTACTAAGAAGAATTATTGCACCAATGGGCGCAATGGACGCTATAGAATTTATCAATTCAAAATTAAAAATTACAAAAAATAACGCAGAATTTTTTAATTCTATGAATAAACCAGGTTAATAAGTGAGTTTTTTAGTATAAAAATTATTTTTTTTCTTTAAATTCAATTTATGGATATAAGAGAAAAAGTAGAAAAATTACAAAATCATTTAAAAGCAAATAACTATAAATTTGTAATCGATGAATGTAATAAGTTAATTCAAAAATTTCCCTATAATTCTTTTCTTTATAATTTGTGTGGCCTTGCTTTACAGGGCAATGGAAATACTAGACATTCCATTGAATATTTTAATAAATCTATTGATTTGGACCCTAATAATTTTTCAGCAAAAAATAATTTAGGAAATTCATATAAAGCAATAGGAAGATATGATTTGGCTGAAAGCAATTATTCTTCGGCATTAAAAATAAAACCTGATTATGTCCAGGCATTAAATAATTATGCTAATTTTAAGTCTCTTGTTAATGATTACAAAACTTCAATAGATTTATTAGAAAAAGCATTAAAAATAAGCAAAAATCAAATTGTTTTAATGTACAACCTTGCTGAAAATTACAAATCTATTGGTGAATTTAATAAAGCAATAGAGATGCATGAAAAAATAATTTTTGATAATAATTTACATACAAACTCTCATTTATCACTCAGCTCAATGTACAATTACAATAAAGATAATAAGCATTTAAATCAGATGCTAGATTTAATAAAAAATGAAAAATTGAATAAACAGAACAAAATTCATTTATCATTTGCTATAGGTAAGGCATATGAGGATATTGGAGAACATGAAATTTCTTTTAATTATTATAAAGAAGCAAACAAAATTAGTAACTCAATTTTAAATTATAATTTTGAAAATGAAAAAAAATTATTTGATAAAATTATTACAACTTTTAATAATATAGATTTTGAAAAAAAATATCATGAATCAGATAAAAAAAAAATAATCTTTATTTGTGGTATGCCCAGATCAGGTACAACTTTAGTTGAACAAATTATTTCTTCACACAAAGATGTGAGAGGATGTGGTGAATTAATTTATTTACAGAGTTCAATTAAAGAAAATCTTTATTCAGAAAATTTTTTTGATAAAAACAAATTATCTAATTTATTAAATACCAATTCTAATCCAATACTTAATAAGTATTTTGAAATGTTAAAATTTCATGGAATTTCTGAAAAAATTATTACTGACAAAGCTCCTCAAAATTTTTTATGGATTGGAGTAATTAAAATTTTTATTCCGAATTCTAAAATAGTATTTTGTAGTAGAAGTCCAAGAGATAATTGTCTTTCTCTATACAAAAATTTCTTTCCTGCTAGGGAAATGAGCTGGTCATATAGTGAGGAAAATATTGGAAATTATTTTAATCAGCATAAAAGGATCATAGAGTTTTGGAAGAATAAAATACCGAATTCAATTTATGAGTTACATTATGAAAAATTAGTAAATGACCAAAATAATGAAACTAAAAAACTAATAAATTTTTGTGAATTAAGTTGGGATGAAAATTGTTTGAATTTTCACAAAAATAATAAAACACCTATTTCTACAGTTAGTGTTAGCCAGGCAAGAAGACCAATCTACAAAAATTCAATTGATTTAAATAAAAATTATGAGAATTATTTGAGTAAACTATTTTCAATGATCAATTGATAAATATATAATTTAAAAAAAATCTAGATATACTAAAAAAATGACAATTTATGCTCTTTCGTCGGGACCTGGAATTTCGGGCATTGCCGTTATAAGAATTTCAGGACAAAACTGTTCAAAAGTGATAAAATCTATGACTGTCGGTAGCTTCCCAAGGCCTAGAGTTGCTACACTCAAAAAGATCAATAAAATCAATACAAATGAATTAATAGATGAGGGTATTATTATATGGTTTCCTGGACCAAACAGCTACACTGGAGAAGATATGGCAGAATTACATGTGCACGGAAGCAGAGCAGTAATAAATGAAATTCACAATTCTATTTCAAAGGTAGAAAATTGCAGATTAGCGAACCCAGGAGAGTTTACAAAGATTGCTTTTCAAAATAATAAAATAAATTTGCTAAAAGCAGAAAGCATTGCAGATTTAATTTCTTCTGAAACTGAAATTCAAAGGAAGCAAGCAATTAAAATTATGTCAGGAAAAAGTTCTGAGAAATTTAACTCTTGGAGAGAAAAATTAATAAAAATTTTATCCAACGTAGAAGCTAAAATTGACTTTCCAGATGAAAATCTTCCAGATGATATTTTAAAAGATATAAAGTCATCATCTAAAAAAATAAAAGAAGAAATCAAAAAACTATTAGATGATGAAAAAATTGGAGAAAGAATTAGAGAAGGTTTTAAAATTTCAATAGTTGGGCCAACAAACGCAGGAAAATCTTCTTTATTAAATTATCTTTCAAAAAGAGACGTTGCGATTGTTTCTGAAATAGCAGGTACTACAAGAGATGTGGTAGAAACTCATTTAAATATAGATGGATATCCAGTAATAGTTTCTGATACGGCGGGTATAAGAGAGTCTAAAGATGAGATAGAAAAAAGAGGTATTAAGTTAGCATTGAAAAGAGCAGAAGATGCTGATTTAAACCTAGTTATAATAGAACCAAAAAGTGTTGATTTTACTGGTTTTTTGAATGATTTAATTAATGAAAAAGCGATTGTAGTTCTAAATAAATCAGATTTAGGAATTAAAAGTATTAATGCAAATTTAAATAAATTTAATCCTATTGTTATTTCACTAAAAGATGAAAAAAATATTGATCAATTAATTTTAGAAATAAAAAAAAGATTAAAAAAAAGTTTTATTTCATCAGAAGATATTTTGATAACCAGAGAAAGACATAGACAACATTTAGAGCAATGTGTTTATCACTTAGAAAATTTTGAAAAAAAGAATAAAATAGATGATTTTGATAAAGCAGCAGAAGATTTAAGATTAGCAACCAGACACCTTGGAATAATTGTTGGAAAAGTTGATGTAGAGGAGATATTAGGTAGTATTTTCAACGATTTTTGTATTGGTAAATAAAGTCAAATTTATAAGCATTTTTGGATCATTTTTTAAGTTTTTCGTTGATAAATAAGGGTTTTTTACTAGGCTATAATTTTTTTTTCATATTTATTCTCTAATCTTGTAAATATTTTTTTGAGTTATAAGTTTAACTTATGAAAAATGATTTAACATTTGATGTAGTTGTTGTAGGTGGTGGACATGCTGGTTGCGAAGCAGCGGCAGCTTCAGCAAGACTAGGTGTAAACACAGCTTTGTTTACACATAAAATTGAAACAATAGGTGAGATGTCATGTAATCCAGCGATTGGTGGTTTAGGAAAAGGACACTTAGTAAGAGAAATAGATGCATTAGATGGAGTCATGGCTGAAGTAGCAGATAAATCAGGTATACAATTTAGACTATTAAACAGAAGTAGGGGCCCAGCAGTTAGAGGACCTAGAACACAAAGTGATAGATCATTATATAAAAAATATATGCAAGAAAAACTTGTAAACTACTGTAATTTAAGCGTTTTTTCAGATCCAGTAATTGAATTCATATTTGAAAAAAACATTATAAAAGGTTTTATAACTCAATCAGGTAAGAAAATTAAAACATCAAAGTTAATACTAACAACCGGCACTTTTTTGAATGGTTTGATACATGTGGGTGAAAAACAAACTCCAGCTGGAAGGTATAATGAAAAACCTACAACAGGTTTAAGTGAACAATTAAAAAAACTTAACTTTAAAATTGGAAGACTAAAGACAGGTACACCTCCTAGACTTGATTCTAGAACAATAAACTTTGATAATTTGGAAGAGCAGTTCGCAGATGATGATCCATATTTTTTCTCTTTCTTAACAAAAAAAAATTTAAACAAACAAATTACATGTAGGATGACTTATACAAATGAGAATGTTCACAAAATTATTTCAAAAAATATAAAACGAAGTGCAATGTATTCGGGAACTATCCAGGGAGTTGGCCCAAGGTATTGTCCGTCGATAGAGGATAAAGTTGTTAAATTTGCAGAAAAACAAAGACATCAAATTTTTTTAGAGCCAGAAGGCTTAAATGACCATACAATTTACCCAAATGGTATATCCACATCACTCCCTTCTGACATTCAGATAGAAATATGTAGTAAAATCAATGGTTTAGAGAACGTTAAAATAATAAGGCCAGGATATGCTATTGAATATGACTATGTTGACCCAAGGGAGCTATTTCTTACCCTGGAAACTAAAAAAATTAGAAACTTATATCTAGCCGGTCAAATCAATGGAACAACAGGGTATGAGGAAGCAGCTGCACAAGGACTTATAGCTGGAATTAATTCAGCTCTTTCACTTAAGGGTCATGAGCCATTTATTCTTGATAGATCTGAAGCTTATATTGGAGTAATGATTGATGATCTTGTTACAAAGGGTGTTGCTGAGCCTTACAGAATGTTCACCTCTAGAGCTGAATATAGACTTTCATTAAGATCGGATAATGCTGATATTAGACTTACTCAAAAAGGAATAGATATAGGTGTTGTTTTTGATGAAAGAAGTCGATTATATAAAGAAAAACATCATGAACTTAAAAAAATTCAAGATAAAATGGATAAATTAACGATTACTCCATCAAAAATTGCAAAATTTGGAATAAATATTGCAAAAGATGGTATTAAACGTAGTGCAAATCAAATATTAAGTCAAAAGTCTGTAGATATGGATAAAATAAGAGAAATTTGGCCACAAATTGCCTATATTTCACGTGAAATAGATGAACAATTAGAAATAAATTCACATTATAGGGGATATTTAAAGAAGCAGAATGCTGATATTTTAGCATTTAAAAGGGATGAAAACCTTATTATACCTGAAAATTTAGACTATGATAAATTTTCTGGACTTTCAAATGAGGTTAAAACAAAATTTAAGAAAATTAGGCCTAAAACCATGGGTCAAGCATTAAGAATTGATGGAATTACACCAGCTGCCGTATATATTTTGTTGTCTCACCTCAAAAGAAAGTCTATTAAGCATATAGCTTGATTGATTCGAATTTTATAAAAAACTCAAAATTTATTGCTCAATATGTTTCACGTGAAACACTCGACGAGCTAAATAAATATAGTTTATCAATATTGAAAAAAAATAAAGAGATAAATCTGATTAGCACAAGCACAGAAAAGTCAATAAAATCAAGACATATTGAGGATAGTGCGCAAATCATTGATTTTATTGATAAAAATGATATAAGTGTATGTACCGATTTAGGATCGGGCGCTGGTCTTCCTGGTATAGTTTTAGCTATATTGATGAAATCCAAAAAACCGCAATTTAAAGTGATTTTATACGAAAAAAGTTATCATAAGAGCAATTTTTTAAAAGAAATATCAAAAAAATTTAATTTGAATACAGAAATTAACCAAAAAAATATTTTTGATCAAAAAAATTTACAAACAGACATTATAATTTCGAGAGCATTTAAACCATTGCCAGTTATTTTTGAAATTGCATTAAAGAATTTTAAAAAATTTAAATACATAATTTTATTTTTAGGAAAGAGTGGAAAGGAAATTTTAAAAGAAGCAACAAATAAATGGAAATTTAATTATGAAGAAAGAAAAAGCTTAACAAATGAAGACTCATTAGTAATAAAAATTTCTAATTTAAAAAAAAAATGAATAAAAAAATTATTTCAGTAATTAATCAAAAGGGTGGAGTAGGGAAAACTACAACTGTAATAAATTTAGCAGCAGGTCTATCCATGAAAGGAAAAAAAATATTGGTTATTGATCTTGATCCTCAAGGTAATGCTACAACAGGTCTCGGATTACCAAATACAGAAAATTCTGAACAAACAATCTATAGTGTTCTTAATGGAAATAAGAAAATTTCAGAAGTAATTAAATCAACTAAGTTTGAAAATTTATATTTAGTGAGCTCCAACGTAGATCTCTCAGGTTTAGAGGTTGAGACAGCCGGAGATAGCAGAAGAGCGTTTAAATTGAAGGATGAATTAGCCGCTATTTTAAATGATTCTGTGGCATTTTACGACTACATACTTATTGATTGTCCCCCTTCACTAAGTCTTTTGACAATTATGGCACTAGTAGCCTCTGATGAGCTTGTAGTTCCGCTTCAGACAGAATTTTTTGCACTTGAAGGTCTTACACAACTGATGAAAACGATTGAGAGGATCAAATCTAACCTTAATCCATCTCTGGATATTCGAGGTATCCTACTTACAATGTATGATAAAAGAAATAAGTTGTCTGGTCAGGTAGAAGCAGAAGCTAGAAATTATTTTAAGGAGAAAGTTTATCAAACAGTGGTTCCAAGAAATGTAAGACTGTCAGAAGCACCATCTCACGGAGTTCCAGTTTTACTTTATGACAAAACTTGTCCAGGAAGTAAATCTTATTTTACATTTACAGATGAATTTTTAAATCAAGATAAACTTGTGGTGAGTGCAGCATGATTAATCCATTTAAAACTAAAAAAGGATTAGGCAGAGGGCTATCTTCATTAATTGGAGATACAGACTCAAAACCTATAAAAAATAAATTATCTATAAGCTCAATTGTTAGAAATAAATTTCAACCGAGAAAAAATTTTAATAAAGAAAAAATGGAAGAACTTACAAATTCAATTAGAGAAAGAGGAATTTTACAACCAATAGTAGTTAGAAAATCCCCTGATCAGTCTGATAAATTTGAAATTATAGCTGGTGAAAGAAGATGGCATGCAGCACAAAGCGCTGGACTTCATGAAGTGCCTATTGTCGAAATTGAAGCTGACGATTTAAAATCATTAGAATTTGCAATTGTAGAGAATGTACAAAGAAGTGATTTAAATCCGATAGAGGAAGCTAAAGGTTATAATAAACTGATAGATGATTTTAATTATGACCAGGAGAAAGTATCAAAGTTTATAGGAAAGAGTAGAGCACATGTAGCTAACAGCTTAAGGTTACTTTCGCTTCCAAATGAAGTCATTTTGCTTATTGAGGAAAATAAAATCTCTGCTGGCCACGCAAAAGTGCTAGTTGGGCTTGATAATGCACACTTTCTAGCAAAGAAAATTATTGAAAAGAAACTGTCGGTGAGGCAAGCTGAAAATTTAATTAGAGCTTTAAAAAATAATAAAACTAATAATTTAACAAGCAAAAATCCAAACTTAACAAGCTTAGAAAAAAGCATAGAGGATAAAACTGGAATTAAAATTTTTATTAAAAATAAAAAAAATAATACGGGGTCTGTTACATTTGAGTATAAAGATTTAGATCAATTAAATAGGTTAATAATGGTTATAAAAGCTAATTATTAGCTAGCTGTATTTAAAATAAAATCAGAAATAATATACTTTGAATTTTGATAGTTTTTTTTAACACTTAATTCTAAGTTATATATTTTCTCAATAAGATTTTCAGCATCGCTTAATTTCCATTTGGAAACTTGACTTTTAACAATATCTTTATCCTTCCAAAAAATTTGAGGCTTATAAGAAGAAATAATTTGATCAATATTTATATTTTGATTTTGATTTTTTTTAATTTCCAAGATTCTTTTAGTCTTGATTAGTAAAGTTCTTATTATTAGTAAACTATCATCTACATTAAAATTATTTTCATTTATTATTTTCATAGTTTTTTTTAAATTTTTCGCTAAACAATTGTCTGCAAGTTCGCTTACACCATAATCCTCATATAGATTTGTAAGTTTGACTACCTCTTCAATGTTTATTTTATCTTTGTTTAATAGATACAGTGAAATTTTATCTAATTCTGTTATTAAATTTTTTCTGTCTCCATTGCACTTATCTACAATTAAATTAATTATCTCTTGAGAAAGAGATATCTTTTTTTCCTTAAAAAAATTATTTACAATTTGGCTTAATGTCCTTAATTCGTCTTTATAAAATGGAGTGCAAACTAGCTGATTATCCT
Source organism: uncultured Pelagibacteraceae bacterium (assembly GCA_902560685.1). GTDB lineage: Bacteria > Pseudomonadota > Alphaproteobacteria > Pelagibacterales > Pelagibacteraceae > Pelagibacter. The sequence goes on from CACEMT010000002.1 coordinate 66,150, forward strand.
TTTCAAAAAATGCTCTTAATTTTGATTTTTTTTCTAGATTGCCTGAATTTAGAATAATTATTGTATCATTTGCTCCTCTATCCAATAAATCTTTAATTAAATTCACTATTTTATCACTTACTCTTGAAATTATTATTATTTTTTTTTCTTCAAAAAAAGATTTGTTTATTATTGATGATATGAATCTATCAGTATTATTTAAAACTTCGCTTTCATCAAATTTTTCAACACTACCTTTAAAATCATTGATAAATACTTGTTTTATCTTCTCATCTTTGAAACCTTCGTTTTCACCATAAAATAAAAAAAAATTTAAATTTTTCGATTTTATCTTTCCTAATTCAAAATTTTTAATAATCATGATATTAATTATAGAGTTTGTATATAAAGAATTATTTCATCCGAAATTTTTTCAGTTAAATTTTCTATTAAATTATCTTCATATTTTTTTAGATCAAATTTACTAGAGATTGTGTTGTAATTTGTTGTAGCAATAAAATTTTTGTCTTTAATAATTATATCTGTATTTTTTTTTAGGTTTATAATTAATTTTACACTTAGTTGATATGATTTTGGATTCCCTTTTGTATCCATTGAAGCAACTATTTTATTAATGTTACTATCTACAATTTCTAAATTATAATTATTATTTTTTTTCTCATAAATCTTTAGTCTATTTTTAATTATATAATTAATTTTACTATCTCCTCCCACCTCATCTAATTTAATAGCAAGATCTGCATTTTTAAATACCAGTGGCTGATATCCACAACTAGAAGCAAATAAAAAAATTAGAATTGTAAAGATAACTTTTCTCATCATTTTATTAAAATATTTATTAATCTATTTTTTACAAAAAAGCTTTTATCAATTATTTTATTTTCAAAAATATTTTTTATTTTTTCATTATTTTTAATTTTAGAAATCAGTTCTTCTTGGGAAATATCTTTGTTAGTTTTAATCATCGCTCTTTTTTTACCATTAATTTGTACCACATATTCTATATAATCTTCTTGTAACATTTTTTTATCAATCTGTGGCCAATTTTGGAATATATTATCATTTAAATCATTTAAGCATTCTGATGCATAGTGAGGAACAATAGGCAACAAAACTGATAAGATTTTAGTATAATTTTCTCTGAGTTCTTGGCTATTAAGCTCTCCATTAATACTTTGATTTAAAAAATTATAAATTTCATAAATATTAGCTATGATAACATTGTAATGAAATCTATCCAAATTATTATTAATTTTACTGATAAATTTATTTGTATTTTTTGAAATATCTATAGAAGATACATTAGAATTTTTTTTCTTTAATTTTTCTTTAATTTTTCCATGTAATACCCAAAGCTTTTGAATAAATTTATAAGAAGCAGCCATACCTTGCTCAGACCATTGTACGTCTTTTTCTGGAGGACTGTCGGATAATATAAATAATCTTACTGAATCTGCTCCATAATTTTCAATAATAGTTTCTGGATCTATTGTATTTTTTTTTGATTTTGACATTGATTCTGAAGGTCCCACAATAACTTTTTTTTCTGGATTATTCTTAATATAAAAATTTTTTCCATCCTTACTTTCTATTTCTTCTGGACTTAACCAATTATTATTTTGATCTTTATATGTTTCATGGCAAACCATACCTTGTGTAAACAAACCTTCAAATGGTTCTTTAATATTAAATTTGTCATTTTTATAATCAATCGCTCTCATAAAAAATCTTGAATATAAAAGATGTAAGATTGCATGTTCCACACCTCCTATGTATTGATCAACAGGCATCCAATATTTAATGTCTTCTTCATCAAATCCATAATTAGAATTTTTTGGTGAACAAAATCTTAAAAAATACCATGAAGAGTCAACAAATGTATCTAATGTATCTGTTTCTCGCAAACATGCGGTTTCATTTATTTCTATTTTTTTCCAATCTTTTTGATGATCGAGAGGGTTACCCTTGCAGTTTAGATTTATATTTTCTGGAAGTTTTACCGGTAGTTGTTCTTTTGGAATTTTAACAACATTATTATCCGAGTCATAGGCGATTGGAATTGGACATCCCCAGTATCTCTGCCTTGAGATACCCCAGTCTTTTAAGCGAAAGTTAATTTTTTTCTTACCTATCTTTCTTTTCTCCAAAATTTCTATTGTTTTAATTATTGACTCATTCGGAGCCTTAAAACCATTAAGAATATCTGAATTAAAAATTATTCCTGCATCTAGGTAAGCTTCTTTTCCAACTTTAAAATTATCACCTTCATTAATTGGTTTAACAACCGCTTTAACTGGCAATTTATATTTAATTGCAAAATCCAAATCTCTTTGGTCGTGGGCAGGACATCCAAATACTGCTCCAAATCCATAATCCATCAAAACAAAGTTTGCAAAGTATACTGGTACTTTTTGATTATTATTTAATGGGTTAATAGCAAATAAATCAGTTTTGTAGCCAATTTTTTCCCCCAAAGCTATTGACTCTTCAGTTGTTCCAGTTTTGGAACATTGTTTTTTAAATTCTAAAAAATCTTTTTTATCATTAAAATATTTAGATAAAGGGTGATCAACTGAAACAGCAAGAAATGAGAAACCATATAAGGTATCAGGCCTAGTAGTAAAACATTTTATTTCATTAATTGGCAAACTTCCCTCAATTTTAAAATTGATTTCACATCCAAATGATTTACCAATCCAATTTTTTTGCATTACTTTGACTTTATTTGGCCAGTCATCAAGCTTTTCAAGACCACCAAGAAGATCCTCAGAAAATTTTGAAATATTAAAAAACCATTGATTTAGTTTTTTTCTTTCAACATTAGCACCTGAACGCCAACCTTTTCCATCAATTACTTGCTCATTTGCTAAAACTGTTTCATCAACTGGGTCCCAATTTACATAATTTTCCTTTCTATAAACTAATCCTTTGTCAAATAATTCTAGAAAGAAAAGTTGTTGATGCTTATAATAATCTTCTGAGCATGTAGAAATTTCTCTATCCCAATCTATTGATAAACCTAATTTTTTTAATTGATTTTTCATTACTAAAATATTTTTTTCAGTCCAAATTTTTGGATCTAAATTATTTTCTCTTGCTGCATTTTCTGCCGGCATTCCAAATGAATCCCATCCCATCGGATGAAGTACATTATAACCCTGCATTTTTTTATATCTCGATAGCACATCACCAATTGTATAGTTTCTAACATGGCCCATGTGAATTTTTCCGGATGGATAAGGGAACATTTCTAAACAATAAAATTTTTTTTTATTATTATCTCTCTTAACTTTAAAAGAATTATTTTCTGACCAAAAACTTTGCCATTTAGACTCAACTGTTTTAAAATTGTATCTTTCCATTAGATTTTAACTTGAACAAATTTTTTTTATTAAATCAATTTTTAGTTTTTCTCAGAAGGTGTTTCTGTATATATATATTCTTTATTATTTTTATCTTTAAATTTTTTTTCATATATTGCAGCTTTTCTTAATATACTTTTATTTAACTCTTTAACAACAGAACCAGTATTTTCCGAAATTTCACAATTAGTATTAGATGTTAAACATTTTTTTACAAATAATTTTATTTCTAAGGAATTACTTCTAACTTCATTAGATAAAAATCTTATTGAGATTTTAACAGATTCATTTTTATCTGAATTATCAGAATACCAATCAGTTATAATTATTCCTCCACTATAGTTTGCTGACATTAAAGGCATAAAACTTATTGTATCTAGTGTTGCTCTCCACAATGGATTCGAGCTTGCAAAATCAAATTTTCCTCCGCCTCTATCTATTGTGTCCATTAATCTCCACCCTCTACCTTCTTCCATATTTTTTTTTACTCTCAATTTTGGGTCAGGAGGATAATCTTTTGCGCTTACTTTTTTGTATTTTAAAGCCTGACATGAGTTTAATAAAGCTAGTGAAAAGATTAACAAAACTACATTTAGAAATTTCATAGGTTTCATATTTTATTATAATTTCATTAAAAAGATCGTTTTATTGTAAAAAAATATTGTATTTCATAGAATGCTTAAAAAGTCACTATTTTAGCTATTTTTAAGTGTTGCTCTTTTACAACAAAATTACAATATTTTTTATTATTTTGCTTAAAATATAGGCCTTATTACGAATCTTTTGTTAGAAATACGCTGTTTATAATTAATTATAAAAACAATAATAAGGAGTTATATATGAACATGAAAAAACTAGGATTAACTGCATTAGCAGGATCTTTAGTAGCTTCTTCTGCATTTGCAGGAGCGCTAGACGTTACAGGTTCATCTAAAATCACTTATGCTTCTAAGCATGACAGTGAAGTAACTGGAAACCCGTTCTCAATGAGCACAGGTGTTACTTTTGCTGGATCAGGTGATCTAGATAACGGTGGAACTATGAGCTGGACATTAGCAACAGACAACGTTGCTTTCTCTTCAAGTAATATTAAACTTGATATGGGTGACTCTGGTTCTATTCACTTTGGTAACGCATCTTCAGTAGCTGGTCAGAAAAAATATGCTGACGTAGTACCTACTGCAGGTGAGCAAGTTTATGATGATGTTGACGCTACAGACAATGGTTTAGCTGACAACGTATCAAATAGTAACATGCTAGGATACAATGGATCATTTGGTGGTCTTACTGTATCTTTAGGTTGGGCAAAAGACTCAGGTGGAGCTGACTCTTCTTGGGCAGTTGAATACCCAGACCTAATCGATGGAATGACTATCGGTTTCTCAATGGGTGAAGATGGTTCTTCATCTGATGATACATCAGCTTGGATTAAATACACATCTGGTGCGATCACTGCTGCATGGCAAAGATCAGAAGTTGACTTTATAGCTTCAGGAACTGCTGACCAAGAAAGTGACCACGTTGGTGTTTCTTTTGCTATGAATGACAGCTTAACAGTATCAGTTGGTAGACAAGAAGTTGATATGGGTGCAGGAAAAGTTGATGAAGAATCAACTGGTGTTGCTGCTTCATACACAATGGGTTCTATGACTATTGCTGCTCACAGTAACAAAACTGACGATGTAGGTGGAACTTCAGGATCTGAAGACTCAGTTACAGAAGTTTCAGTTGCGTTTGCATTCTAATTTAGAAGCATAGTAATATAAATTTAAGGCCCCTAGAAATAGGGGCCTTTTTTTTTACTTTAATCAAAAATACCGATTCCAGCATAACCAGCAATTTTAAGCAGAGACAGCCTATTTAGATTTTTTTTACTTATTCCACCCAAAGCAACAATTTTACTTTTTGAAAGTTTTGATAAATTTACAAACTTATAAAATCCTAAATAGTTCTTTTCTAATTTAAATAAAGATGAAATAAATATTTGACTAACTTTTTGTGTTTCTTTGATCCTAATTTCTCTTAAATTATGAGCAGAACCAATTAATAAAAAATTACTCTTTATTTTATAATTTAAGTGTTTTGTATCTGTATTGAATGAGGGTAAATAAGCTCCATTTAAATTAAATTTTAACGCAAGCTTAACATTATTAGACAAATAAAACTTTCTTCTATTTTTTTTACAAAAATCCCTTATTTTAATTAATAAATTTGTATTAATAGGTGAACTATAATTTCTATATATTATAGAAATATCTTTATCTAATTTTTTTATATGATTAGGGTCAAATTTATTTATAAAATAGTACTTATTTAAATGCATCAAACTGTTCAAAACTTATTAAATATAAATACTCAAATTAAAGCAAAAATTAGTGAGTTAAAATATAATAATTACAAACCTGAAATTATAGCTATATCAAAAACATTTTCGACAAGTCATATTTTGCCTTTAATAGACTATGGTCATATCCATTTTGGTGAAAATAAGGTTAAAGAGGCAATAGAAAAGTGGATGGAAATTAAAACTAATAATAAAAATATAAAACTTCACATGGTGGGAAAACTTCAAACAAATAAAGTAAAAATCGCTCTAAAAGTTTTTAACTATATCCACTCATTAGATAATTTAAAGTTAGCAAAAAAAATATCTGAGGAGCAAAAAAAATATGAAATTAAACCGAAAATATTTATTCAAATTAATGTTGGAGAGGAAAGTCAAAAATCAGGTATAAATATTGAAAGTTTGCCAAATTTCTTTAACGAATGTAAAAAACTTGATTTAAATATAATTGGAACTATGTGCTTGCCCCCAATAGATAAAGACCCAGAAATCTTTTTTTCTAATATGTTAAAAATTAACAATGATTTAAAATTAAAAGAGCTTAGCATGGGAATGTCAGAAGATTATCTTAAGGCTATAGAATATTATTCAACATATTTAAGAGTAGGATCAAAAATATTTGGACCAAGAAGTTAATTAATAATTATTTTTGTTTTTTTATCTATAATTTTTATAAGAATTAAAAAATCTTTCTTTGAAAGTCCTACACAGCCAGCGGTAGGCTTATAATTTTTTGAAAGATGAATAAAAATTGCACTTCCTTTATTTTTTTTAGGTTTATTATAATTATATTTTATTAGAATAAAATAGTTATACTTGTAATCTGATCTAAATAATTTTTCGTGTCTAATTTTTTTATTTATTTTAATTTCTTTATTATAAAATTTACTTTTACTGTCATTGCACCAACCCATTTTTTTTTTAATTTTTTTGCAATATAACTTAGTAAAAGGTTTTTTAACTCTATCAGGTCTCCAGTATAAAGTACCAAATCTGAACATTCCTGATGGTGTTTTAAAATCTCCTTCTATCTTATTTTTTGAAACACCTTTTTTCCCAATACAGCATTTAAGTTTAAATTCTCCTACAATTAGAGTATCTTCATTTATTAATTTAATTATCATAATTTAAATATTTATGAGCAAACAAAATGTTTTAATTTTCAAAATACCAGAATTATTTAAAATTTTAAATGAATTAAAAAATTACCTTGATTTTACAATTCATTCTTCACTAGAAGAAGAAGATTTATTTATTTTAAAAAAAAAAATTTCAAATTATTTGATTTTAACAGATTCAAAAAACCAAATTGCAGGAGAAAAGTCGCAATTAATATTGAATAAATTTCCTGATTCAATTTATTCAATAATTGAAAAAATAAATGTAGCACTTCTAAAACAAAAATATTCTGAACAATCTGACATATTAATTGGCAAATATTCAATAGATCTTAATTCAAGATTCATTAAGAGTAACAATGAAAACTTGAAATTAACTGAAAGGGAGATCGAAATTATACTTTTTTTACAAAATTCCAAAACTCCCCAAAAAATTGAAAATCTTCAAAAGAAAGTTTGGGGTCATAACTCTAATTTAGAAACACACACAGTAGAAACTCATATTTATAGATTGAGAAAAAAAATTATAGATAAGTTTAAAGATAGTAATTTCATTAATAGTACAAAGACAGGTTATAAAATTTTATGAAAAAAAGAAATTTTATAGCAAAAGATCTTTTATCAAAAAAATATAAACCAAGAATTGTTAGGCCTAAAAAAGGAAAAGGAAGTTTTAAAAGAAAAAAAAAATAAGTTAAAGCCTTGCACCAATTTGTTGGATAACTTTTGAAGACATTTCAGTTCCTTTTTCTAAACTTTCTTTAATTGATAAATTGTTTATGTGACCATGTAAAAATCCAGCAGCAAAAAGATCTCCAGCCCCTGTTAAGTCAACAATTTTAAGATCTTTTTGAATTTCGCATTCAAAGACTTCATTTCCTTTTATGGCAATAGCTCCATTTTCACCTCGCGTAAGAACAATTAATTTACTAAGTTGTTTAGAAAAGTTTATTACTTCGTCAAAATTTTTAGCATCAATTAAAGATATAATTTCTTGTTCATTAGCAAATGTAATATCTAATTTATTTTTTACTAAATCTAAAAAATGAGGTTTATGTCTATCAACACAAAATTGATCGGATAATGACATTGCAACTTTATTTGCACTGCTTATTGCTTTATCAAATGCTTTTTTAGGTTCACCTTCATCCCAAAGATAACCTTCAAGAAATATTATTTCACTTTTTTTAATTGCATCAGAACTAATATCACTTTCATTAATTTTTCCTGCAGTCCCTAAGAATGTACACATTGTTCTTTCAGAATCTGGTGTAACTAAAATTAAGCATGTTCCAGTTGGCAGTTGCTCTTTTTTTTTGGAGTAAAAATATTCCACATTTTCTTTTTTTAATCCTTCCTCATATTTACTTCCAAGATCGTCATCAGATACTTTTCCTATAAATCCTACTTTATTGCCTAGTTGAGATATACCTACTATTGAGTTTGCTACTGAACCGCCTGAAACAGTTTTTTCTATTTTAAGATTTGTTAATAATTTTTTAAATTCATTTTCATCAAAAATTAATTTCATAGTACTTTTGGTCAAATTATTTTGAACTATAAAATTGTCATCAACTTTGCATATAACATCTACAATCGCATTTCCTATTCCTAAAATTTTCATAATTAAGCTTTCTTTGTTTTTATTGGTGATTTTCTATTAGGATAACAAGTCGTACAAATTTTACAAGTTAAACCATAGCACTCTCTGGCTTTACAATATTCTCTGCCATAATAAATTATTTGTAGGTGGAGCTTATTCCAAAATTTTTTGGGGAATAATCTTTTTAAATCCATCTCAGTTTGAATAACATTTTTACCATTAGTTAGACCCCATCTTTGTGCTAGTCTATGAATATGTGTATCAACCGGAAAAGCTGGGTGTCCAAAACCTTGAGACATAACGACACTAGCAGTTTTATGTCCAACACCTGGAAGCTGTTCAAGCTGTTCAAATGTTTCTGGAACTTTTCCTTTGTATTTTTTAATTAATTGTTTTGAAAGAAAGTAGATACTTTTGGCTTTAACTCTAAAGATACCAATACTTTTAATTAAAGTTTCAATTTTTTTTCTTCCTAATTTAACAAAGTGCTCTGGTTTATTGTATTTTGGATAAATATTTTTTGTAACATTATTTACATTTACATCTGTAGTTTGAGCAGAGAGCAATACAGATATCAATAAAGTAAATTTATTTCTATGCTTTAAAGGAATAGGTGTTTTTGGATAAATTTTATTTAATATACTTAATATTATTTTAGATCTTTGAATTTCATTCATTTAAAATTCAAAACATCTCTCATTGAATAAAGCCCAGGTTTTTTCATCATTAACCATTTTGCAGCAGTAAAAGCACCTTCCGAATAAAGAGCTCTATCAAATGCTTCATGATTTAATGTAATGATTTCTTTACCACTTGAGAAAGTCACTTCATGCTCACCAACAACTTCATCTTTTCTTAATGAATTAAAATTAATTTTTTTTCCATAAGGAAAAGTTTTTTTGTTTAAATATTTTTTACCCATTAATTTATAAAAATCTTTTTTCTTTCCCACGGCTATTCCTTTGCCAAGCATCAAAGCTGTGCCAGAAGGATGATCTTTTTTATGTTTATGATGAATTTCAAAAATTTTGCTTAAAAAGTTATCGCCGAGAGATTTAGATGCTATTTCAGTTAAATACATTAATAAATTTATACCTAAACTCATATTACCTGCTCTAAGTATTGGTATTTTTTTTGAATATTTTTTGATTAAATTTTCCTCTTTTTTTGAAAATCCAGTTGTTCCAATTACTACTCTTTTTTTTAGTTTTGCAGCAATTTTCAAAACCTCAAATGTGCATTTAGGAACCGTAAAATCTATTATTATATTAGTATTTTTAAATGCACTTTCAGTATTAAGACTAGGTTTGATTCCAAGAATTTTTTTATTTATAATTCTATTTTCAGTAAGGGCTACTAATTTAAAATTTTTATCTGATTTAGCAGATTTAATTATCTGTTGTCCCATTCTTCCCATGCAGCCAGTTATTGCTAAATTAATTTTTTTCATTTAGTAATAATTGTTTATAGAAAAAAAAAATGCAATCAATAATATTTATTACATTATCAGTAATAATCATGGGTTTTGTATTATTTTTAGGAGTGAAAGCAATTCAAAAAGGTTTAAATGCAAAAAATAATAAAGAATTCAATCAAGAAAAAAGTGATGAATTAAATAATAGTATTTCTGAAGAACTAGAAAAATTAAATGAATTATTTAAATCTGGTGCAATTTCAGAAGAAGACTTTCAGAAAGCAAAGAAAAAAATTTTAGATTAACTTTTCCAAAAACTTTTAGCTTTTTGAAAGAATTTTTTAATGCTTGGATTTGATTTTTCATTTTCAATTTCTCTAAATTTTTCAAGTAATTCCTTCTGCTCTTTATTTAGCGAAATAGGCACTTCAGTATTTACTTGAACATAAAGGTCACCAAATCCACTTCCTCTCATATACGGCATTCCTTTTGCTTTTAGCCTAAATTGTTTTCCACTTTGAGTCCCTGATGGTATTTTAATTTTCGCTTTTCCCCCATCAACGGTTGGTATTTCAATGGATGTTCCTAAGGCTGCATCTGCAATAGAAATTGGGCATTCAAAAAATAAATTTTCGTCTGATCTCTTAAAAAGATCATGTGAATAAACATTAATAAATAAATATAAATCACCATTTCCTGCTCCTCTAGATCCAGCTTCACCTTTGCCGGTAAGTCGTATTCTTGTTCCATCATCAACTCCTTTTGGAATTGAAACTGAAAGTCTTTTTGAAGCTTGCTTTTTACCCTGTCCTCCACAGCCAGTACATGGATTAGTTATCATTTCACCTGATCCAGAACATTGTGGGCAAGTTTGTTGAACAGTGAAAAAACCTTGACTCGATCTAACCTGGCCGTGACCACCACACATAGAACATGAATTAGTATCGTGACCAGGTTTTGATCCTGATCCTTTGCAGATATCACATTTTTCGGAAGTTGAAAATTTTATGTCCTGTTTTTTTCCAGAATAAGCTTCTTCCAGAGTAATTGATAAATCATATCTTAAGTCAGATCCTCTATTATTTGATCTTCTTGATCGTCTTCCACCACCAAATCCTTCTCCAAAAAAATCTTCAAATATATCTGAAAAAGAACCTGAAAAATCAAAATTACCGAAACCTCCTCTTCCACCGCCTCCATTTTCAAACGCTGCATGTCCAAAGCTATCATAGCTTTGCTTACGTTCGGAGTTAGAGAGAACATGATAGGCTTCAGAAGCTTCTTTAAATTTTTCTTCAGCTGCTTTATCACCTTTGTTTTTGTCTGGGTGATGTTTTACTGCTAATTTTCTATATGCTGATTTTATTTGATCAGGAGTTGCACTTTTGTTTACACCTAGGACGTCGTAATAATCTCTTTTTGCCATAACTAATTAGACAAATAGTTGTTAGCTTAGGCGCTTTTTTCTTTATTATCGTCCTTTACTTCTTCAAAGTCTGCATCAACAACATTATCGTCTTTTTTTCCTTCTTCTTTTTCTTTTGCATCTTTTGGTGCATCACCAGGTTTAGCACTTTGCTGGGATTTATAAATTGCCTCACCTAATTTCATTGAAGCTTGGACTAAATCTTGTGTTTTTTTCTTAATATCTTCAATATCAGTTCCTTTAAGTGCGTTTCTTAAATTTGCAGAGGCAGTTTCGATTGCTTTTTTATCAGCGTCAGAAACTTTACTGCCATGTTCTTTTAGGTTTTTCTCTGTAGAGTGTAATAAAGTATCAGCTTGGTTTCTTGCATCAACCGCTTCTCTTTTTTTCTTATCAGCTTCTTTATTTGACTCTGCTTCTTTGACCATTTTATTAATCTCTTCTTCACTTAAACCACCAGAAGCTTGAATTTGAATTTTCTGCTCTTTTCCAGTCCCCTTATCTTTTGCAGAAACATTTACAATTCCATTAGCATCAATATCAAAAGTAACTTCTACTTGAGGCACTCCCCTTGGAGCTGGTGCTATTCCTACTAATTCAAAATTTCCAAGTAATTTGTTGTCTGATGCCATTTCTCTTTCACCCTGAAGCACTCTTATAGATACAGCTGGCTGATTGTCTTCAGCAGTAGAAAAAACTTGGCTTTTTTTAGTTGGTATAGTTGTATTTTTATCAATAAGCTTTGTTGATACACCGCCAAGAGTCTCAATTCCTAACGACAAAGGTGTAACATCTAACAATAATACATCTTTAACATCTCCTTGAAGTACTCCCGCTTGAATTGCAGCACCCATAGCTACAACCTCATCAGGGTTTACACTTTTGTTAGGCTCTTTTCCGAAGAAGTTTTTTACCTCTTCAATTACTTTGGGCATTCTTGTCATTCCGCCAACTAAAATTATTTCGTTAATTTCACTCGCAGATAATCCAGCATCTTTAAGTGCAGTCTTGCAAGGTGGAATTGTTCTTCCAATTAAATCTTCAACCAAAGCCTCTAATTTTGCTCTAGTCATTTTTAAATTAATGTGTTTTGGACCTGTTTTATCTGCAGTTATAAACGGTAAGTTAATTTCTGTTTGAGTAGCAGAAGATAATTCAATCTTTGCTTTTTCAGCAGCTTCTTTTAATCTTTGTAAAGCAAGTTTATCTGATTTTAAATCAATTCCATTTTCTTTTTTGAATTCACTTAGTAAATAATCTACAATAGTGTTGTCAAAATCTTCACCACCCAGAAATGTATCACCATTAGTAGACTTTACTTCAAAAACTCCATCACCAAGTTCTAATATAGAAACATCAAAAGTTCCTCCACCCAAATCATAAACTGCAATTTTTTTATTTTGTTTTTTATCTAAACCATAAGCCAAAGAAGCAGCCGTTGGTTCATTAATTATTCTTAAAACTTCTAATCCAGCAATTTTTCCAGCATCTTTAGTTGCTTGTCTTTGAGCATCATTAAAGTAAGCAGGAACTGTGATTACTGCTTTGGTAACCTCTTGACCAAGATATTTTTCAGCTGTTTCTTTCATTTTTTGTAAAACAAATGCTGAAATTTGAGAAGGAGAATATTTTTTACCTTGAGATTCTATCCATGCATCACCACCGTCTGATTTGATAATTTTAAATGGAGAAGTTTCAATATCTTTTTTAACTGTTTGGTCTTCAAAGTTTCTACCTATCAGTCTTTTAACTGCAAAAATTGTATTTTCTGGGTTTGTAACTGCTTGCCTTTTTGCAGGTTGACCAACTAATTTTTCTTCACCTTCAGTGAAAGCAACTACTGAAGGAGTTGTTCTTGCGCCTTCAGCATTTTCTAAAACTTTTGGCTGCGTACCTTCCATAATTGATACACATGAGTTAGTTGTTCCTAAATCTATTCCTATTACTTTGCTCATAATTTACTTTCCTAATTCATATATGTGTTATTTGTTAATCTACAAGTTCCTTAAAAAACTAATTTTTATTAGATTTTGATTGATTTTCCTCACTTTTTTGATTTTGTTTTAAATCTTCATCTTTTTCACTCGATTTTTTTGAAACAGCTACTAGAGAGGGTCTAAGCAATCTATCTTTCATCATGAACCCTTTCTGTATTTCCTGTACTACTGTTCCTGGTTCTTTATTATTATCTTCAACTTCCATCATTGCTTGATGTAGATTAGGATCTAATTTCTGATCAATTGAATTAATTTCTTCAATATTATTTTTTTTTAATATTGAGATCATATCTTTTTGAATTACATTTAGATGTTCAACTGTCTTTTTTAGCGTTTCAGAATTTTTTAGTTTTTCATCATTTTCTAATGCAAATTTTGACCTTTCCAAATTATCAACTAAATTTAAAGTTTCTCTAGCTAGTGAAAAACCTCCATAGTCAAATGCGTCGTCTTTTTCTTTTTCAAATCTTCTTCTTTGATTTTCAATTTCTGCATAAGCTCTCGCAAGTTTATCCTCTAATCCTTTTATTTTATCTTCTGGTTTTAAATCTTTATTTTCAGGAGTTTTAACTGTGTCTTTATTTTCCTTAATATCGTTATTGTCTTCAGATTGAGAGTTTTGGTTTTCTTCTTTTTCCATACCCTTCTATATGGTAAGAAAAATGATAATTTCCAGATGAAAAAAAAAAAAATTTTAAATTTATTTATTGGCTCCAATAATCCAGGCAAAATAAAGGAAATAAGAGATTTATTACCTAAAACAACGCAAATTTTAACACCCAAAAATTTTAATTTAAAGAGCCCAAAAGAGACCGGATCAACATTTGAAGAAAATTCATTTCTTAAGGCAAAATTTTTCTCAAAAAAAACTAAAATGATTTGTTTAGCAGACGATTCTGGTCTTGAAGTAGATAGTTTAAAAAAATTGCCAGGAATATATTCAGCAAGGTGGGGAGGAAAAAAAAATAATTTTAATCTAGCAATTAAGAAAGTTTATAAAAAATTAAAAAAAAATAATAAGAATTGGTATAAAATAAAACAGACTGCTAGATTTGTTTGTGTACTCACAATATATTGGCCAAATAATAAATTTGTAATTGTTAATGGTATTGTAGAGGGAACTATTTCTAAGTTTAAAAAAGGCAATAATGGTTTTGGATATGATCCTATATTTATACCTTTAAAAAAAAAACTTACTTTTGGGCAAATGAAGCCTAAAGAAAAATATAAAATAGATCATAGAATTAAAGCCTTTAAAAAGATTAAAAAATTTTTCTAAAATTATTATTTTCAGCTACATAAAAGTTTAATATGTGGCTTATTTTGTTTTTATTTATTTCAAAAATTCCTATTTTTCCCTTAAATTTATTTTTTTTATAAAAAATTTTATTATCAATAACAAAATCATTTTTGTATATTAAAAAATATACTAATCCCACTAAGTCAAAGCTTAAAAAAGATATTTGATTAGGGTAATCATTGTAAATTTTAAAGTATTCTGAAACAAAATTATCATAATTTTCTTTATTTATTGATGGAAAGTATATTGGTTGTAGGTTTTCTTCTTTTAGAATCGATTTATCAAACCATTGATTAAGGGTTATATAATTTACCCTATTTGAAGATACATCTGTATATAACAATGAAGTAGTAACGCTTTTTAAACTTTCGTCAAAATCTGCAATAATAACTGAATCAAAATTAATCCCACCTAAGGTATCTTTTTTTTCTAGATTCAAAATTTTATTTTCTTTATTAGCTTCATCAGAATTTTCTAATCTTTTTATTTCATCTTTTAAATTTTGTTTTCTTATTTTATATCTAGTTAGTTTTTCTATTTGGGATGTTAATATTGTTGGGTCAGTATCATATACAAATTTATCTTTTAGTTTAATTTTAGTTTTAACAACAGCGTCTTCAATTTCACTTCTAAAGTTTGAGTTTGGAATTAGCAAAATACTTCTTTCTAGATTGTTAAATTCTTGAAATTTTTTTATGGCTTTTATTTGTGAAATTGCATTTATTCCTCCATTAATAACATTATTTGCATTATTTGTGTTTGTGTTGGAAAGAGATAAAAAAGTAATTTCTTTTAAATCTTTTAAATATTCAAGATTTTTATTAAATACAGGTCCTATTATTATTTTTATACCTTGTTCTTGAAGTTCTTTTGAAACTTTCAAGGTAATCTTTGGATCATCCCTAGTATCTTTTGGAATAATTTTTATCTTATTATTATCGATTTTATTTATTGCTAATCTTGTAGCCTTTAAAATTGAATCTCCAATTTCTTTATATTCTCCTGATAAAGGAACAACCAAACCAATTTTAATTTTTTCATCAGCTGAAATTTGATGAATATTAAGTATTAAACCTATTAACGTAAAAATAATAAATTGAATAATTTTTTTCATTTTAATGATAATATTATAATCTATTAAAATAATGAATCTACAGACTGACCCAAAAATAAATAAATTAAAATCTGGTTTATATATTGTTTCTACTCCCATAGGTAATTTAGATGATATAACTCTGAGAGCATTGGAAATATTAAGAAAATCAGACCATATTTTATGTGAAGATACAAGAGTTTCAAAAAAATTGTTAACTAAGTATAAAATTAAATCGAATTTAATTTCTAATCACAAATTTAATGAAAAAAAAAATATTAAAAAAATTATTGATATTTTAAAAACACAAGCAATTG
The DNA here is from genome assembly GCA_902560685.1 of uncultured Pelagibacteraceae bacterium. GTDB lineage: Bacteria > Pseudomonadota > Alphaproteobacteria > Pelagibacterales > Pelagibacteraceae > Pelagibacter. Next base: position 82,124 of record CACEMT010000002.1, read on the forward strand.
TATCTTTAATATCTGATGCCGGAACTCCTACTATTTCTGATCCAGGCAATATACTTATTAATGAATGTGTAAATAACAAAATAAATCTATTTCCTATACCAGGACCTTCTGCGCCTATTGCAGCTCTTTCAATAAGTGGTTTTTCAAATAAATATTATTTTTATGGTTTTTTTCCTGAAAATAATTCCGAAATAAATAAAAACTTTGAAAATTTATCTAAAATTAATGCTTCAATTGTATTTTTTATATCTGCAAAAAAATTTAATAGATCAATAGGAATAATCAAAAAATATTTTTTAGATAGGAATATTTTAATTTGCAAGGAAATAACTAAATATTATGAGGAATATTTTAGGTTTAAAGTTAATGAGATAGATCAAAAAAATATAACTTTAAAGGGTGAGATTACACTAGTACTTTCAGAAAAAAAAATTGAAAATAAAACTTCGAATAATCTAAGCGAATCTGATAAAATAAAAATAGGAAAATTAATAAAAAAACTAAGTATCAAAGAAATTGTAGATTTAATCAAAGATGGAAAAAATATACCTAAAAAAGAAATTTATAATTATTGCTTAAAAATAAAAAATGAAAAATAAATTACTTAATTTAATTTTAATTTTAATTTTACTAAATGGATGTGTGGGAGCATCATCTAAAGGATTATTTGGAACAGGTGTTTCAGTTGCTTTGGATCCACGAACTGTAGGTACCCAAATTGATGATGGAATTATGGATAAAAATTTAGATGCAAAATTATTATTAATGAATAAGAATTATTTATTGAGTATAAGTACCCAAGTACTAGATGGTAGAATATTTATTACTGGAAAAGTTGATGATCCAGAGGAAAAATTAAAAATTACAAAATTAGCATGGGAGATAGAAGGAACAAGATCAGTTAAAAATGATTTAAAAATTAAAGAAGAATTTAATTTTAAACAATCAGCGAAAGATATTTTAATAACCTCTCAATTAAGAACAGCTTTAATTTTTAATAAAAAAATTAAATCTGCAAATTACAGTATAGATACATACAAGAAAAAGATTTATATTTATGGGATAGCTAATTCACAAGATGAACAATCATTAGTTATAGAAGAAGCAAAACAAATTTTAGATGTCAAAGATGTAATCTCTAGCATTCTTTTAGTTGAAGACCTAAGAATTCAGAAGAATTAATTTTTTTTATTATAATCAATTACACCTGCAGAGTATGCGGCAACTGAAGCAAGGTTTAAAATATCTGAAGTAGATGATCTTAAAGGAGCAATTTCTATAGCCTCTCCAAGACCAATGAGTAATGGTCCAATAACTTTTGTGTCTCCTAAAGTTTTCATAATCTTATAAGAAATTGCAGCACTATGTTGCCCAGGCATAATTAATACATTAGCATTTCCAACTACTTCAGATGAGGGATAGAGTTCTTTATATTCTTCATTTAAAGCTACGTCTGGCTGCATATCTCCATCAAATTTAAAATCTACTTTTTTTTCTTTCAGTATATCTACTGCGTCTCTAATATGTTTTGTTCTACTGGTAATTGGTTGTCCAAAAGTTGAATGTGATAAGAAAGCAACCTTAGGATTAAATCCAAATAGTCTAACTACCCTAGAAGCAGATATAGCAATCTCCGCCATTTCAGCTGAAGTTGGGTATTCATGAACTGAAGTATCTCCAATAAATATAGTTCTACCTTTATTCACTATCATATTTAGACCAAACATAATTTCTCCAGGTCTTGAATCGACAACTTTTAATACTTTATCTAAAGATTGGCCATATCTTCTGGTATTTCCTGTAACCATAGCATCTGCATCACCACATGAAACCATGCACGATCCCCAAACCACCCTATCATTTTTAATTATTCTTTCACAATCTTTCAAATATGACGCATAAACATCTGGTTCAAGCTCTCCTTTATCCCCATGTAATTTTTTAAAAATATATTTTAAATATTTGTCTCTTTTTTCCTTTGAATTTGAGTTTACAATTTCAATATCAAAGTTTTCTCCATATCCAATTTCTTGAAGTCTTTTTTTTACTATTTTTTCATTAGCAACTAAAATTGGTATACCTAAACTATTCTTTTTAAATGCTATAGCAGCTTTTAAGGTATTTTGATCTTCTCCGTCTGTAAACACAATTCTTTTTTGTGTTTTTTTAATTTGAGAATTTATTCCTTGCATGATTGTTACAGATGGATCTAATCTTTGTTTTAGTTGATCTGCATAAGTTTCAAAATTTTTAATTTTTTTTCTTGCAACACCACTTTTAATCGCAGCCTTTGCTACTGCTAATGGTATTACACTTATTAATCTAGGATCGAATGTAGATGGAATAATATATTCCTTTCCATAAGTTGGCCTGTCACCACCCATTGCAGCAACAACTTCATCTGGCACTCTTTCTCGAGCCAAAGAGGCTATTGCATTTGCTGCAGCAATTTTCATCTCCTCATTAATTGTCTTAGCTCTTACATCTAATGCTCCCCTGAATATGTATGGAAAACCAATTAGATTATTTACTTGGTTGGGGTAGTCAGATCTTCCTGTTGCGATTATTGCATCATCTCTTACTTCTTCCACTTCTTCGGGAGTTATTTCTGGATCAGGGTTTGCACATGCAAATATAATTGGATTTTTGGCCATTTTTTTTACCATTTTTTTTGTTAAAATACTTTTGGAAGACAAGCCTAAAAAAACATCAGAACCATTTATAGCCTCATCTAAAGTTCTTTTTTTTGTTTCAATTGCATGAACTGATTTCCATTGATTAAGATTTTTTCTGCCTCGATATATGACACCTTTACTATCTAGCATTATTATGTTTTTTTTAGGTACACCGGTTTTTTTTAATAAATTTGTACAAGCTATAGCTGAAGCTCCCGCTCCATTGACGACTACTTTAATTTTTTTTATTGATTTTTTTGATATATCAAGTGCATTAATTAATGCTGCAGTAGTTATTATTGCCGTCCCATGTTGATCATCATGAAATACTGGGATATCTAATATTTTTTTTAATTTTTCCTCAATAACAAAACAATCAGGCGCAGCTATATCTTCTAAATTTATTCCACCAAAACTACCCGCAATATTTTTGATACTCTTAATAATTTCTATTGAGTCTGACGAGTCAATTTCAATATCAATGGAGTTGATATCAGCAAATCTTTTAAATAATACTGCTTTTCCTTCCATTACAGGTTTTGATGCCAAAGCACCTAAATTACCCATTCCCAAAACTGCAGAACCGTTACTTATTACAGCAACTAAGTTCCCTTTGCTCGTATAGTCGTAAGCAGCATCTGGATTTTCTGATATCGCTCTTACAGGTGCAGCAACACCAGGAGAATAGGCCAAAGCCAAATCTCTTTTTGTAGTCATAGGTTTTGAAGGAATTATCTCAATCTTGCCAGATTTATTACTATTATGAAATTCTAAAGCCTCTTTATCTGAATAATGTTCAACTTTCCTTTTTTTCATTTTATGTAATTAGATATACAAATGGAGCAAATTTAAGACTAATATGATTTATGAACCTAATTAAGTCAACCGGTACATTTAGTTTCTTTACTTTAATTAGTAGATTAACAGGATATTTAAGAGATATATTGATCGCAATTTTCCTTGGCGCTGGACCTATTGCTGATGCTTTTTTTGTAGCTTTTAGATTCCCTAATACTTTTAGAAGATTATTTTCTGAAGGAACATTTAATGCAGCTTTTGTACCAAGTTATTCCTCAGAATTAAATAAAGGTAAGAAAAGTGCAGAATCATTTGCAAACAATATTTTTAATATTCTTTTTTTATCTTTGCTTACAATTGTTTTTATAATTGAAATTTTTATGCCATTATTTGTGACATTAATTGCCCCAGGTTTTAAAGAAGATATAGAAAAGTTGGAAATTGCAATTAATCTTACTAGAATAACTTTTCCATTTTTATTGTTTGTAAGTTTATCATCTTTTTTTTCTGCAATATTAAATTCTCATAACAAATTTGCTGCTGCTTCTGCAACACCAATTATTTTAAATATCATTTTAATTTTAGTTTTATTATTTGGAAAATATTTATCAGATCAACTTGTGTATTATCTGTCATATGCTGTTACTTTTGCTGGGCTAATTCAATTAATTTTTTTAATTTTTTTTGTTAAAAAATATTTTATTCCAAAAATTTCTTTTAAATTTAAAAATAATAATAAAATAAAGATTTTTTTTAAAAAATTGTTTCCAAGTATTTTTTCTTCAGGTGTTACACAAATTAATATTTTAGTTGGTACAATAATTGCTTCTTTTCAAGCAAATGCTGTTTCTTACCTTTATTATGCAGATAGAATTTATCAAATAAATTTAGCTATTGCAGGAATTGCAATTGGTACTGTTTTGTTACCAAGTTTATCTAAGTATATAAATAGTAAAAATAATACTAAAATAGATTTTATACAAAATAAATCTTTAGAATTGAGTTTATTTTTAAGTTTGCCTGCAGCAGCTGCATTATTAATAGCATCTGAGGAAATTACTTCTGCATTATTTGGATATGGATCATTTGATACAAATAGTGTTACAAATTCAGCTCAAGCATTATTTTATTTTGCACTTGGTCTACCTGCATTTGCAATAATTAAAGTTTTTTCAAGTTTTTTATTTGCAAGACATAATACAAAAACACCTTTTCATTTTTCAATACTTTCAGTTTTGCTAAATATTTTTATAAGTGTTTATTTTTTTAATAAAATTGGCTTTATTATAATACCAATCGCAACAACAATATCTTCATGGTTTAATACTTTACTGCTTTTATTTTATTTGCTGTCAAAAAATTATTTTTCTTTTTATAAAAATTTTCTAATTAAATTTTTAAATATATTCCTTGTAAGTTCGTTTTCTTCTTTTATTTTTTATAAATTGATTGAAAATTTTAACGAATATTTGGCTTATGAAAGTGAATATAAATTATTAACCATTGTTTTGTTAGTAATTATTACTATTTTAATTTATATAATAACTTCAATATTCACTAAAGCTTTTAAAATTTCAGATATTAAATTAAAGTATTAATAATGAAAAAAAAAATTTTTTCTGGAGTTCAACCTACTGGAAATTTACATTTAGGAAATTATTTAGGAGCAATCAAAAATTTTGTTGCACTGCAAAATGAAAAAGATAATGAATGTGTTTATTGTGTTGTAGATTTGCATGCAATTACTGTTAAACAAGACCCAAAAATTTTAAAAGATAATATAAGAGAAACAACAGCTGCTTTCCTTGCTAGTGGATTAGATTATAAAAAAAGTATTATTTTTAATCAGTCCTTGGTGCCAGCACATTCTGAAGGCTCGTGGATTTTAGGATGTATTGCAAGAATGGGGTGGTTAAATCGAATGACACAATTTAAAGAAAAAGCTGGTAAAGACAAAGAAAAGGCGAGCGTAGGCCTTTACATATATCCAATACTTATGGCTGCTGATATTTTGTTATATGATTCAACGCATGTCCCAGTTGGAGAAGATCAAAAACAACATTTAGAACTATCTAGAGATATTGCTCAAAAATTTAATTTAGACTTTAAATCCCCTGATTTTCTTAAAGCACCAGAACCATTAATACAAAAAAATTTTGCAAGAATTATGAGCTTAAAAGATGGAACAAAAAAAATGAGTAAATCTAATCCTTCAGATTTTAGTAGAATTAATTTAACAGATAAAAAAGATGAGATAGTGAATAAAATAAAAAAAGCTAAAACTGATAATTTAGCTTTGCCTTCAGATGATAAAAAATTAAGTGAAAGGCCAGAAGTTGAGAATCTTTTAGGGATTTATTCAAGTTTAAATAATCAAACACTTCAAAATTCAATAAATGAATTTAGTGGAAAAAATTTTTCTGAATTTAAAAATAAACTTTCTGATCTTGTTGTAGAAAAAATTTCCCCAATATCTAACGAAATAAATAAATTAAAAAAGGATAATAACTTTATAGATAAGATTTTAAAAGATGGAGCTGAAAAAGCTGATAAAATTACTTCAAAAAAAGTTAATGAAATGAAAAAAATCATAGGTTTTTAATTTTAAACCCTTTATTTTTTTATTATAATAATTATATAAGAATTATGTTTGTACAAACTCAAAATACTCCTAATCCGAACTCTTTAAAGTTCCTACCAGGAAAGAAAGTATCTAATGATAAACCAATAGAAATAACTGATAAAACTAAAAGTAATAATGAATTAATAAGAAATATTTTATCCATAAATGGTGTGACTGGTATTTTTTTATCAGATGATTTTCTATCAGTTAATAAGCAGGAGAAAATAGAATGGGAAGATTTAAAACATATAATAATATCTTTTATTAATGACTATTATTCTAATGGTAATGAAATTGTAATTGATAAAAAAACCATAAGTTCTTCGAAATTAAATTTATCAGATGTAGAGAAAAAAATTATTGATGTATTAGAAAAAAAAGTAAGACCAGCAGTGGCAAGAGATGGTGGAGATATAAAGTTTAAAGAATTTAAAGATGGAGTTGTGACAGTTAGTTTACAAGGAAGTTGTTCAGGCTGTCCAAGCTCAACAATGACCTTAAAACAAGGTGTTCAAAATTTACTATGCCATTATATTCCCGAAATTAAAGAAGTAATAGCTATCTGAAAATATTAGAGAATCAACTATAATAAGTTAAATGAAAAAATTTAATCAATTAACATTTTCTAAAGTTAAAAAATCCCTTCAAGAAAGAAGATATAAAATTTCAAAAAAAAATAAAATTATTTCTGGAAGTTTTTCTAGTTTTTATTACTTGTCATTAGCCAGTATTTTTTTGGTATCCTTTTTTTATTTAATACCTGTCGCATTCAATTTTTATAAAACAAATTTTAAAGATAATAAAATTGTAGTTAATTCTTCAAATAAAAATTTTAATAAAGTTTTAGAAGGCAAAGAAATTGAAACTATAGATGAAGGAACCGAAACAGCAGATTTTAAAAATTTATACTATGATGTTTTTGACATGGATATTAACGAAAAAGATACAGTTAGACTAAGTGCATCCACTATTGATCAATTGTTTAAAGATGAGAATTATAACTTAAAAGACATAAGAAAAAATAAATTAGTAAAGCCAATAAATATTGATCTTCTTCCAGCAGAGATTAAATCAATAGAAAATACGCGAGCAAGAAAAGAACTATTTATTCAAATAATCTTACCTTTAATTTTAGAGGAAAATAAAAAAATAAGATTAGAGAGAAAAACATTATTTTCAATTTTAAATAAAAATAACAATAGTGAAGAAGAAAAAAATTGGTTGAAAAGTAAATTTAAACAATATGGAGTAAGAAATAGAGATCTGGCAACCTTAAAAATAAGAATGGACGAAGTGCCAGTTTCATTAGCAATTGCCCAAGCAGCAAAGGAAACTGGATGGGGAACTTCTAGATTTGCTCAAGAAGGAAATGCATTGTTTGGTCAATGGACTTATAGTGGAGATGGAATTAAACCAGCCGGATCGGATTCTGAAGATACTCATAAAGTTATGAAGTTTAAGATTCTAAAAGCTTCAGTTAGAGCTTATCAAAGAAACTTAAATACTCATAAAAGTTATAGAGAATTTCGAAAAGTTAGAGCAATTCAAAGAGATGTTTTTGGAACATTAAACAGTATTGAGCTCGTGAATTATTTAGACAAATATGCCGAAACTGGAAAAGAATATATTAAAATTTTAAAAAAAATTATAGAACAAAATAAATTAAAAGATTTTGATGATGCTAAAATCTTACCTAGCAGTATAAAGGAAAAAAGTTTAATTTAATTTTGTTTTATAGAAAATTGCATTCCAAGCCATCTCCAACCAATATCATCATTTAAAGAGCAGTTAATTCTACCTCTTCTAAAATTAAATTTATCTCTAAATTTAATATAAAGCTTATTATCTATTAATTCTGTTTCTGATTTATCCCATCCTTTTCCTTCATCAGAAAAACAATTTATTTTTTCTAAATTTTTTTGATCTTTAAAAAATTCTATAATTGTTTCAGGTGGATTATTATTTTGAAATATTAATTTGTCTTCTGGTAAAATTTTTTTATACTCTAATGGGTATAAGTCCAACAAAAAATTAAATCTTTCTAAATCTCCATATTTTTCATTAATAGGAAATCTAGGTAATTCATATTTATCTTTATTCAAATCAATTACCCCAGAATTTTGTCCAAAGCCATACTTGAATTTACTAGAAATATATTTTTTTTGTTCTAAGCTGAATTCTCCAAAGGGGTAGGAAAAAAATATGGGATTATAACCAATATTATTATTAAAAATCCTAATTGATGTATCAATATCTTTTTTAAATTCATTAAAACTATATTCAACTAGATATTCATGAGAATGAGAATGATTTCCTATAAAAGCAAAATTTTCCTTCTCAATCTCCTTTATCTGCTCCCATGTCATGTATCCATATTTGCCAACTGGTTGAGTTGAGACAAATAATATGAATGGAATTTTTTCTTTTTTTAATATGGGCCAAGCATTTTCATAAAATGAACTAAAAGCATCATCAATAGTTAGTAAAATTTGTTTTCTTTCTTTTTTAAAATTAAAATTTTTATCAAAATTTGAGGGTATAACAAAATTAATTTTTTTATTATTAATTTGTTCGATTTGTTTTTTAAATATATCAATTTTAATATTTGTTGAAGGATATTGATTTTCATTAAAACGATGATACATTAATGAAACTATTCCCATATCGCTTGAATAGTATTTGTTATTATCGGCATTAACACTATATATTGAGATGAGATAAAAAAATATGAACAACTTAATAATAGATGCAGCAAACGACAAAATTTTTTTTAAAATCATAGCTGATAAGAAATCATACACTAGTGAGATTGTTAACAATAGAGAAAATTTTGATAAACTTACGTTGTTGATAGTTAAATTTTTAGAAAATAATCATTTAAATATTAATAAAATAAATAATATTTTTGTAAATCAAGGCCCTGGAAAATTTTCAGGCATAAGAGCATCATTGGCTACCGCTAAAGCCTTAAGCTTTGTGAATAAAATAGACTTATATGGCTTCAATTCTGATCAAATAATTAATAAAAATTATACAAAAGTTATTGATTTATTTAATAAAGGCCTGCTAAATAAAAATTTGATAAAACCCCAATATTAGAGTTAATATAAATTATGTCAGAAACTATTGAACAAAAATGTATTGCTAAAGGAGTTAAGCTAACCGATCAAAGAAGAATTATTGCAAAAGTAATGTCTGAAGCACAGGATCATCCTGATGTAAATGAATTATATATTAGGGTTTCTCAATTAGATTCTAAAATTAGTATTGCAACTGTTTACAGAACTGTAAAACTTTTTGAAGAGGCAGGAATTATAACAAAGCATGATTTTAAAGGTGGTAAAGCAAGATATGAAGAGGTAAACGAAGGACATCACGATCATCTTATAGATGTTAATAGTGGAGAGATAATTGAATTCGTAGATGATGAAATAGAAAAATTACAAAAAAAAGTCGCTGAAAAATATGGCTATGATTTAGTTGATCATAAGCTTGAGCTTTATGGAATAAAAAAAAAATCATAGTTAATGCAAAAAAAAATATTTATTAAAACATTTGGTTGTCAAATGAATGAGTATGATTCTAATAGAATTTATGATTCTGTTAAAAGAATTGGATTTATAAAGAGTAAAGATCTAGATAATTTAGATTGCTATGTAATCAATACTTGCCACATTAGAGATAAGGCAAAAGAAAAGGTTTATCATGAAATAGGTAGAGTTAAAAAAAAATACAATAAAAAAAATAAACCAATTGTTGTAATTGCAGGATGTGTGGCTCAAGCAGAAAATCAAGAAATGATAAATAGAGAGCCTTACATAGATATAGTTATTGGTCCTCAATCATACCATAAGATAAATGAAAAATTAATAAATTTTGTTAAAGATAAAAAAATTGAAGAAACAGAATTTGATACAGTCTCAAAGTTTAATTATTTTGATAATATTGCAAATAAAAATAGCAAAATTTCTTCCTTTTTAACAATCCAAGAAGGATGTGATAAATTTTGTAGTTTTTGTGTTGTACCTTATACAAGAGGACCAGAATACTCTAGGCCATTTGACAAAATTATCTCAGAGGCTGAAGAATTAATTAAAAATGGAGCAAAAGAAATAATTTTGCTAGGTCAAAATGTTAATGCCTATTCTTACAAGAAAAAAATAAAAGAGTATCGGATTTCAGATATAATTAACAAACTAGAAAATTATAGTGAATTAAAAAGAATAAGATATACAACATCTCATCCAAGAGATATGACAGATGATTTGATCGAATGTTATTCAACAAGTAAAAAGTTAATGCCATTTGTTCATCTACCTATTCAAAGTGGATCAAACAAAATACTTAAATTAATGAATAGAAAACACACTGTTGAACAATATGTTGAAATCTATGAGAAACTAAAAAAAATTAATCCTGATATTGAATTTTCAAGCGATTTTATTATTTCATATCCTGGGGAAACCGATAAAGATTTTAATGAAACAGTAAATTTAATAAAAAAAATTAAGTTTATTAATTCATATTCATTTATATTTAGTCCAAGACCTGGAACTAAAGCATCCAATTTGAAACTAATTGATAAAGAAATTGCAAAAGAAAGATTAATAAAAACTCAGGAATATTTATTTAAATTTCAGCTCAATATGAATAAATCATTTATTAATAAATCTATTGATGTTCTTGTAGAAAATAAAATAGAAGGACAAAGTAAGTTGTTTGGAAGAAATCAATATATGAATTCAGTAATTTTTGAAGGAAATTCAGATTTAATTGGAAAAAATAGAAATATTAAAATAGAAAAGGTCAACCAAAATAGCTTATTTGGTAAAATTGAAAAAAATAATATGAAAGCAGCATAATTGAAAAATATAGCTGAAAAAAAATTTAAATCAGAATTAAAATTTGTTTATTCTGAAAACGATGCATTAAGCATAATTTTTCAAAATAATGAAATTCTTCTAGGTGTTGTAGGTGAGTTTAATAATAATATTAAGCAATTAGAGGAAATTACTGATACAAATATATATACTAGAGGTAATTCAATATTAGTTAAAAGTAGTGTAAAAAAAAATGAGTTAGTTAAAAATGCTATAAAATTTTTATCAGAACAATTTATCGAAAATGGTACTATTGAAAAAAAAGATATAATATCTTCAGTAAATAAATTTATGATTGATGAAAAAATAAATTCTTCAAAAAATATAGAGTATATAATTAAAACACCAAAAAAATCTGTAATTCCAAGATCTGAGCAACAAAAAAAATATGTAAGAGCACTTAAAGAAAAGGAAATTATAATTTCTGCTGGACCAGCAGGAACAGGTAAAACATTTTTGGCAGTAGCAGTTGCTTTAACAATGCTTTTAGAAAAAAAAATTGAAAGAATAATTTTATCTAGGCCAGCAGTTGAAGCTGGAGAAAGATTAGGTTTTTTACCTGGCGATATGAGGGAAAAGGTAGATCCTTATCTAAGACCATTGTATGATTCTTTATATGATCTATTAGACTTTGAAAAGATTCAAAAAAAAATTGAGGTTGGTGACATAGAAATTGCACCATTAGCATTTATGAGAGGAAGAACATTAAAAAATTCTTTTGCAATTTTAGATGAAGCCCAGAATGCTACAGATACTCAAATTAAAATGTTTTTAACAAGAATAGGTGAAAATTCAAAAATAGTAATAAATGGCGACCCTTCACAAATTGATTTACCAAACAAAAGTTTATCAGGTTTAAATAGATCTAAGAAATTATTAGGACACCTAAAAGAGATCTCAGTTGTAGATTTTGATTATACTGATGTGGTTAGACATCCATTAGTTTCAAAAATTGTTAAAGCTTATTCAGACAAAAAACTGAATAATGATTAAAGCTAATGTAATTTTAGATTATTCTAAATGGAAAAATAAAATCAAAGATCCAGAGAATTACTTAGAAGAAAAACTTAAGAAATTATCTAAAAAACCTTATTTCAAAAAAAAAAAGCAAGAATTTTCCATACTTTTAACAAATAATAAAAAAATGAAAAATTTAAATTTTAAGTTTAGAAAAAAAAATAAACCAACAGACGTATTATCATTTCAATCAAATGATAATATATACATCGGAGATATAGCAATTAGTTATGAAATAGTGAATAAAAGATCAAAGTTATCAAATTTTTTTATAGAATTTGATAAAATGTGGATACATGGATATTTCCATTTAATTGGGTATGATCATAAAAAATTAAAAGATTTTAAAAAAATGGCAAAAAAAGAAAATTTAATTTTAAATTATTTTCATAATTCAAATTGACATTATTATTAAAAAATAAAATATTTATTTACTTAATACCTTTAATTTTAGGTTTTGTTACTTCTTTTAGTCTTCCACCATATAGTTATTTTTTTATAAATTTTTTAACTTTTCCACTATTACTAATTTTTCTAATTTTAAACTACAAAAAAGGAAAATGGTCATCATTTAAAATTGGTTGGATGTTTGGTTTTGGATATTTTATTTCCAATTTGTATTGGATAACAAACTCACTTAAATTTGAGGAAAATTTTAAACCTTTAATACCAATAGCATTAATTTTCATTCCTTTATTTTTAGGAATTTTTTATGGTCTAGTTACATTCGCTTGTTCTTTTTTTTCTTTAAAAAAAAAATTTTCTTCTATAATAATTTTTTCAATTTTTTTTTCTTTAATTGAATTTATTAGAAGTTTTGTTTTAGGAGGATTTCCTTGGAACCTTATTGTTTTTTCTTGGTCAGATTATTTGCCTTTTTTACAGGTTCTTTCATATATTGGGACTTATTCATTTAATTTGTTAAGTGTAACTATTTTTTTAATACCTACTATAATTTTATTCAATTACAGAAAAGGTATAAAAGCAATTTTTTTAATTTGCACTACATTTATTTTATTAATAAATTTTTTATATGGATCATTCATTATTAAAAGTGATGATAAATTTATTCAAAATGATCTAAATTTTGCAGTAAAAATTGTTTCACCAAAAATTAGCATCAACAGATATTTTGAGGATGAAAGTCCTAAAAAAATAATTTCAGAACTAGTCGAATTAAGTCAGCCTAATAATTTAAAAAAAACAATTTTTATTTTCCCAGAAGGGGTACTTTCCAATGTATATTTGGAAGATTTAAAAAATTATAGTTATATATTTTCAGAAAATTATTCCGAAAAACATAAAATTATTATGGGTATAAATAGTATTGAAGATGAAAAAGTATTTAACTCCATGGTAGTTTTAGATAAAGATTTAAATATATTAACAAAATATAATAAAAATAAACTAGTTCCTTTTGGTGAGTTTTTGCCTTTCGAAAAATTTTTTTTTAAATTCGGTTTAAAGAAAATTACTCAAGGCTATAGATCTTTTTCTAGTGATAATGAGAGAAAAATAATAAATATAAATAATTTAAATTTTGTTCCGTTAATTTGCTATGAAATAATATACTCAGGTAAAATTAATAAAACTGAAGAAAATTTCGATTTAATATTAAACATATCAGAAGATGGTTGGTTTGGTAATTCTGTTGGACCATACCAGCATTTCTCACACTCAATATTTAGATCTATAGAAGAAGGAAAGAATTTAGTTCGTTCAGCTAATAATGGTATTTCAGCATTTATTAATCCTAAAGGACAAATAATAAATAAGATTAAATCAACTGAGAGGGGAGTTATTGAGGTAAAAAGTTTTGATCAAACAAAAAAAACTCCATTTAGTTCTTTTGGTAACAAGATCTTCTTTTATTTTTTATTATTTTATATTAGTTTGTTTTTTTTTTTAAAAAAAAAGGAGAATAGATGAAGAAAAATTTTTTATTTACTAGTGAGTCAGTTTCAGAAGGTCATCCAGATAAGGTTTGTGATAGAATATCAGATATGGTTGTAGATAGTTATCTAGGAGCAGAACCTCAGTCAAGAGTAGCTTGCGAAACATTAACAACAACTAACAAAGTTGTTCTAGCCGGAGAGGTAAGAGGACCAGAAATTAAAAAAGATGATTTAATTCAGAAAGTTAGAGAATGTATCAAGGATATTGGTTATGACCAAGATGGCTTTAGTTGGAAAGATACTACTAAGATTGAAACTCATTTACACTCTCAGTCAGCAGATATAGCCATGGGAGTAGACTCATCTGGAAATAAAGACGAAGGTGCTGGAGATCAGGGAATTATGTTTGGGTATGCATGCAATGAAACTGATGTCCTAATGCCAGCTCCAATTCATTACTCACATAGAATTTTAAGATTAATGGCTGAGGATAGAAAATCTGGAAAGCTAAAAGGTATAGAGCCAGATTCAAAAAGTCAAATTACAATTGAATACAAAGATGGTGTACCTAATGCAGTAAAATCAGTAGTGATATCTACACAACATTCCAAAGATGTTGATTTAGCAAAAGTTAAAGAACTTTGTACGCCATATATTGAAAGATCTATTCCAAAAAATTTATTAGGAAGTCTTGATGAAAAGGAGATTTATATAAATCCTACAGGAAACTTTGTTATAGGTGGCCCCGATGGAGATAGTGGATTGACTGGTAGAAAGATAATTGTAGATACTTATGGTGGAGCAGCACCACATGGTGGAGGTGCTTTTTCAGGAAAAGACCCAACAAAGGTTGATAGATCAGCTGCATACGCTTCAAGATATTTAGCAAAAAATGTAGTTGCTTCAAAGATTGCAGACAAATGTTTAATCCAGTTAGCTTATGCTATTGGAGTTTCAAAACCTTTATCAATTTATGTTGATCTTTTTGATAATGATGAGGAAAAAAATAGACATGTAGAACAATTAATTAATGAAAATTTTGATTTAAGTCCTAGAGGAATTAGAGAAATGCTTGGTTTAAATAAGGCGATATACGAAAAAACTGCAGCATATGGACATTTTGGAAGAGAACCAGAGTCAAATGGTGCATTTTCATGGGAAAAAACTGATAAAGCAAATGTTTTTAGCAAGTAATTAAAGTTGAAAATATAAAAAAAATACCTATATTCACATTACATTGTTGAAATTTCAAAATGGGCCTCGGCCCATTTTTTTTTGGAGATAACAAAGATGTTAAATAGAAGATCAGATAAACTAGAATTATTAAGGATAGCAGAGGCCGTAGCTATTGAAAAATCTATTGATAAGGAGCTAATAATAAGTTCTATGGAGAGTGGAATTGCTAAAGCGGCAAAATCAAAATTTGGATCAGAAAACGAAATTAAAGTACTAATAAATAGAGAAAATGGAGATATTGGTATTTTTAGAAAATTAATAATTGCTGAAAAACCTGAAAACTCAAACTTAGAAATTAGTCTTGATCAAGCAATCGAATTAAATAAAGACAATGATGGAAAAAATATAGGAGATGAAGTTTTACAACCATTACCATCTTTTGATTTTGGAAGGATAGCAGCACAAACAGCAAAGCAGGTTATAAGTTCAAATGTTAGGGAAGCTGAAAGAGAAAGGCAATTTAATGATTTTATTGATAAGAAAGATACTATTCTAAGTGGAATTGTAAAAAGACTTGAATTTGGAAATGTAATTGCTGATTTAGGTAGAACAGAAGCAATAATCCAAAAAAATGAATTAATACCAAGAGAAAATATAAAAGCTGGTGATAGAATTAAAGCATACTGCTTAGATGTTAGAAGAGAACCACGTGGACAACAGATATTTTTATCTAGAGCTCATCCTAAGTTTATGGAAAAATTATTTGTTCAGGAAGTTCCAGAAATTTATGATGGATTAATCGAGATTAAATCTTCTGCTAGAGACCCAGGTAGTAGAGCAAAAATATGTGTAAAAGCAAAAGACACCTCCCTTGATCCAGTTGGAGCGTGTGTTGGTATGAGAGGAAGCAGAGTTCAAGCAGTAGTTAATGAATTACAGGGAGAAAAAATAGATATTGTTAATTGGTCAGAAGATCCAGCAATTTTAGTGTCAAGTGCATTGTCACCAGCAGAAGTTCAACGAGTAAATGTAGATACTGAAAGAAGAAAATTAGACGTAATTTTGACAGATGAAAATTTAAGTAAAGCAATTGGTAGAAGAGGACAAAATGTAAGATTAGCAACCAAACTATTAAATTATGAAATAAACATAATGACGGACCAAGAAGATTCAGAAAAACGTCAAATTGAATTTAAAGAAAAAACAGATAATTTTGTCAAAAATTTGGAATTAGACGAAACTCTAGGACAGCTTTTAGTTGCTGAAGGTTTCTCATCAATTGATGATATTAAGGAAAGTTCAGTTGATTCCCTTATAAAAATTGAGGGTATCGAAGAAGAAACCGCTAAAGAACTTATTGAAAGAGCAAAAGAATTTTATCAAAAAGATCAAATTGCTATTAATAACAAAATAAAAGAACTTGGTTTGGAGAGTGAATTAATAAATCATAAAGGTTTAACTCCAGGAATGCTACTTACTTTAGGAGAGCAAAATATTTTAAAACTCTCAGATTTTGCCGATTTATCTTCTGATGAATTAACAGGAGCATATGATGTTGTCAAAGGAGAAAGAGTTAAAATTAAAGGTTATCTTGAAGAATTTGCATTATCAAAAGAAGAATCAGACGAATTAATAATGTCAGCAAGAGAAAAAGTATATAAAGATTGAGAAATGACTTATGGAAAAGAAAAAATTAAAACTAAAAATTTCTGAAGGCTCAAAAAAAACAATTAATAATATTGAATTAGCAAAATCTAAAGCGAATAATTCTGTAGTAATTGAAAAAAAAAATATTAGGGGTGGAACTAGAAGTTCATTTTCAAATATAAATAATCAAAAAAATCAAAATAAAACCAAGTCTCATTTTACTTCAAAAACATCTAATTTTTCAAAACCTACTGGAATTAACGATTATGAGAAAAGAAAATTGGCAGAGCAAAGAGCTACAAAAAGACTTAGAGGAGAAAATATTCCAAAAAGTAAAACTGGATCGAATATAAAAAAAAGAGAATTAAAATTAACTTTATCAAGAGCACTTAGTGATGAGGATATCGAATTTAAAGGCAGAAGCTTAGCATCTTTAAAAAGAGCAAAACAAAAAGAAAATAAGGAAAATCAAAAAAATCAAAATCTAGAAGAACTTAAACCTGTAAAAAGAGATATAAATATACCTGAGGTAATTACTATAAGAGAGCTTGCGAATAGAATGGCGGAGCAGTCGAGCAATATAATTAAACATCTTTTATCTATGGGTGTGACGGCAACAATCAACCATAGTATTAATTCTGATATAGCAGAATATTTAGTTCAAGAATTTGGTCATAATCCAATCAAAGAAAAAAAAGCAGAAGAAATCATAAAAAAAATAAAAGAAGTTAAATCTCAAAATTTAAAGAATAGACCACCAATTATAACTGTAATGGGACATGTTGATCACGGAAAAACTTCAGTTCTAGATGTTTTAAGAAAAGCAAATGTTGTTTCGGGCGAATTTGGAGGAATTACTCAACATCTTGGTTCATATCAAATAAATTATAATTCAAATAAAATAACATTTATTGATACGCCTGGACATGCAGCTTTTACAGAGATGAGAGCAAGAGGTTCGAAATTAACAGATATAGTTATATTGGTAGTTGCAGCAGACGATGGAGTAAAACCTCAAACCATAGAGTCAATTAAACATGCAAAAGCCGCAAAAGTTCCAATCGTAGTAGCAATTAACAAGTGTGATCTTCCAGAAGCAGATCCACAAAAGGTAAGAAATCAATTATTAGAACATGAATTAATTGCTGAAGAATTATCAGGTGACACTTTGATTGTAGAAATATCTGCAAAGACTAAAAAAAATATTGATAAGTTAATTGAGTCAGTTTTATTGCAAGCAGAACTGTTAGAGTTAAAATCTGATTATGACCTTAAAGCAAATGGGGTTGTATTAGAATCAAAAATAGATATTGGTAGAGGACCGGTTGTAAATATTATTGTAACATCCGGTACATTAAAAAAAGGAGATTATTTTGTAAGTGGTCTTAAGTGGGGTAAAGTTAGAGCTTTAATTAACGACAAAGGGGAAAATATAGGAGAAGCTTTACCATCTACTCCAGTTGAAGTACTAGGTATAAATGGAGCTGCAAAAGCCGGAGACGATTTTGTTGTACTAGGGACAGAAAAAGAAGCCAAATCATTATCTTCTGCTAGAATCCAAGAAAATCAACAAGGAAAAAATCCACTAACTTTTGTTACACAAGATTCTGCTTTTAAAGATAAAACAACTGAAGAGCTTAATATTATTATTAAGTCAGATGTACATGGATCTTCTGAGGCTATAAAAAATGCTATTACACAGATCGAACACGAGGAAGTTAAACCAAAAATAATTTTATCTGATATAGGAATGATAACTGAGACAGATGTATCATTAACAAAAGCATCGAATGCATTACTTGTTGCATTTAATGTTAAGCCTAGCAAGGAAGCAAAACAGGCTGCAGAAAAAGAAAAAATTAAAATTAATTCATTTAATATAATTTATGAACTTTTAGAATTTATCAAGAATAAGATGTCAGGAATGTTGGCACCTGATATTGAAGAAAAAATTATAGGTTCTGCGGAAATTCTTGAGATATTTAAAGTATCCAAGGTAGGTAAAGTTGCTGGATCCAAAGTAACCGAAGGAGAAATAGTACAAGATTCTAGCGCAAGGATTATACGTGATGGTACTATTATATTTAATGGAAAGATTGGATCAATTTTTAGAGAAAAAAATCAAGCAAAACAGGTATCTGCAGGTCTAGAGTGTGGAATTACAATAAAAAATTTTAATGATTTCCAAAAAAAAGATATTATTGAAGTTTTTAATTCCACTGTAACAGAGAGGTCAATATAACAATGAGTAAATTAAGTAAACCAATTTCACAAAGACAATTGAGAGTTGGAGAAATGATCAAACAAGCATTAGGAATGATTTTTTTAAGAGACGAAGCTAAGCTTGGTACTTTTGAAACAAAAGAGATTACAGTTACTGAAGTAAGAATGAGTCAAGATCTTAAAATCGCAAAAGCATTTGTTTTGCCACTTGGAGGCAAAAATTCTCAAGAAATAGTTGACACACTTAAAGAATTTTCATTTGTAATTAGAAAAGTTTTATCAAAGAAGATAACAATGAAGTATTTACCAAAGCTTCTATTCGTTAAGGATGAATCTTTTGATTATGCTGAAAAAATTGAAAACTTAATAAAACAAACAAATAAATAGGAAACGAGATGACTAAAAAGAGTAAAGAACTAGCTATGCATGACAAGGATACTGGATCTTCAGAAATTCAAGTAGCACAGCTAACTGACAAAATTGAAAATTTATCAAATCATATAAAAAAATTTAAAAAAGATAAGCATTCTTCAGTTGGTTTACTAAAAGCAGTAAATAGAAGAAAAAAATTATTAGATTATTTAAAAAAAAATAAACTAGAATCTTATCAAAATGTAATATCGAAACTAAATATAAGAAAGTAGAAATAAATGTTTAAAGTATTTAAAAAAGAAATTGAATTAAATGGAAAAAAAATAAGTTTAGAGACAGGTAAAATTGCTAGACAAGCAGATGGAGCAATAATTGCTAAATATGGAGAAACAGTTGTTTTGGCAACAGTTGTTGGTGCAAAAAAAATAAATCCAGATGTAGATTACTTTCCATTATCAGTTAATTATCAAGAAAAGTATTATGCAGCTGGAAAAATTCCTGGCGGTTATTTTAAAAGAGAAGCAAGACCAACCGAGAGTGAAACACTAATTTCAAGGCTAATTGATAGACCTATAAGACCATTATTTCCGGACGAATTTAAAAATGAAGTACAATTACTTCCAACAGTAATATCATACGATAAAGAAAATGAAGCAGATATATTATCTATTATTGCTTCATCAGCAGCTTTAGCTATATCAGGCATGCCATTCATGGGACCAGTCGGAGCTTCTAGAGTTGGTTTTATTGATGGTAAATATATTCTTAATCCATCAAAAAAAGAGTTAGAAAATTCAAAGTTGGATCTTGTAGTTGCAGGTACTAAAGATGCAGTTTTAATGGTTGAGTCTGAAACCAGTGGTTTAACTGAAGAAGAAATGCTTAATGCAGTTAAATTTGGCCATGAAAGTTTTATTCCAGTAATCAAAATGATAGAGGAACTTGCCGCTGAATGTAAGAAGCCAGATTGGATTGTAGAGAAAAAAGATCTTTCAGAAGTTAAGAAAAAAATTGAAGAGGAATTTACGGATGAATTAAAAAAGGCTTTTTCAATTAAGGATAAGCAAGAAAGATCAAATTTAATATCTGAAATAACCAACAAAGCAAAAAAATTATTTGAAGAAAATGAAAATTTTACAGATCTAGATGTTAATTCTGAACTTAAAAACTTAGAAAAAAGAATAGTTAGAACTGATATCTTAAAAAATAAGAATAGAATTGACGGAAGAGGACTTTCAGATGTAAGACCAATTATGTGTGAAGTTGGAATTTTGCCAAGAACACATGGCTCTGCATTGTTTACAAGAGGTGAAACTCAAGCGATAGTTACAACTACGCTTGGAACTTCAGATGATGAACAGAGGATTGAAAGTTTGGAAGGTCTTCAAAGGGAAAGATTTATGCTTCATTATAATTTTCCACCATTCTCAGTCGGAGAAACTGGAAGAATTGGTACAGGAAGAAGAGAAATTGGACATGGAAAACTTGCATGGAGAGCTATAAATTCTTCACTACCATCAAAAGAAAGTTTTCCTTATACATTTAGAATAGTATCTGAAATCACAGAGTCTAATGGCTCATCATCAATGGCAACAGTCTGTGGAACTTCATTAGCATTAATGGACGCTGGTGTTCCAATCAAAGAACCAGTTGCAGGTATTGCTATGGGCTTAATTAAAGAAGGTGAAGATTTCAGAGTATTGTCAGATATTCTAGGAGATGAAGATCACTTAGGTGATATGGATTTTAAAGTTGCAGGAACTAAAGATGGAATTACGTCACTTCAAATGGATATTAAAATTACAGGAATTACCTTTGAAATAATGGAGCAAGCTTTAAAACAGGCTAAAGATGGAAGGATTCATATCTTGGGCGAAATGAATAAAGCTTTAGACAAATCAAGAGAAGGTGTTGGTAAACATACTCCGAAGATGGAAAAAATTACTGTCGATAAAAAAGATATTGCAACAGTTATTGGAAAAGGAGGCGCAACAATAAGAGAAATAGTTGAAAAATCAGGCGCTAAAGTAGATGTTAATGATGAGGGAGTTGTAACAGTTGCAGCTCCGGATGAAGAATCTCGAAACATTGCTTTGCAATTTATAAAAGACATAACTGCTAAAGCTGAATTGAATAAAATTTATAACGGAAAAGTTATGAAAATTATGGAATTTGGAGCATTTGTTAACTTTCTTGGAAAACAAGATGGTTTAGTTCATATTTCTGAACTTGCAGATAAAAGAGTTGCTAAGGTGACTGATGTTGTCAAAGAAGGCGATGCAGTGAAAGTTAAAGTTATTGGTTTTGATAGAGGTAAAGTAAAACTATCTATAAAACAAGCTGTTGTGTAAATTAAGACTTAAATAATTTTTATTAATTATTTAATTTTGTATCTGATTTTACTAATTGGGAAAATGGATATTGCACTTAAGACGGCAAATACTTCTAGTGCATGACCAGAATTACCCAAAAGTAGTTGAACAAAATAAAATATAATACAAATTACAAACCAAACTAGTATTAACATTACTTACTCTTTTTTTTTTCTCTTTTTAGCTTTCTCTTTTCCTTTAAGGAAAGTTTGGCTTTTTTCATAACACTACCATCCTTGAATGATTTACCACTATACCTTTTAGACATAAGATTAAGTTATATTTTTTGGATCAGGCATGCCAACTTTATTGTAACCAGCATCTACATAATGAATTTCACCAGTAACACCACCTCCAAGATCACTTAAAAGATATAAAGCTGAATTTCCAACATCATGTATATCTACATTTCTTTTCAAAAACGAATGATCTTCATTCCACTTATATAAAAATTTTGCATCCCCGATTGCTGATGCAGCTAAAGTTTTAATTGGTCCAGCGCTTATTGCGTTTACTCTAATTCCTTTTGACCCTAAATCTCTAGCTAGATATTTA
Source organism: uncultured Pelagibacteraceae bacterium (assembly GCA_902560685.1). Taxonomy (GTDB): domain Bacteria; phylum Pseudomonadota; class Alphaproteobacteria; order Pelagibacterales; family Pelagibacteraceae; genus Pelagibacter. The sequence goes on from CACEMT010000002.1 coordinate 104,357, forward strand.
ACACTTGCCTCAAGTGCAGATTTACAAACTCCCATTACATTATAATTTGGAATAGCTTTATTAGATTCATATGTTAATGTAAGCATACTTCCACCTTTAGTCATTATTTTAGAAGCTTCTTTTGCAACTTCAGTAAATGAAAAGCATGAAATTAACATACTTCTTAAAAAATTTTCTCTAGTAGTATTTAAATATTCTCCTGATAATTCAGATTTATCTGAAAAGGCAACTGCATGAACAACAAAATCGATTTGACCCCATTTTGATTTTATATCTTCAAAAAGTTTTATTATTTCATCTTTTTTTTCAACATCGCAGCTAAATGTTACATTTGAATTTAATTTTTCCGCTAAAGGAACTACTCTTTTTTTTAAAGCATCTCCAAGGTAAGTAAATGCTAATTCAGCTCCTGCTTCAGCTAATTTTTGAGAAATGCCCCAAGCAATAGATCTTTCGTTAGCAACACCCATTATCAATCCTTTTTTGCCATTCATTAAACTCATAGATTAAACCTTTTCAAAAACTAAAGTTGCATTAGTTCCACCAAATCCAAAACTATTAGACATTATTGAGTTTAAATTTACATCTTTTTCAACTTTTGTAACTATTGGAAATTTTTTTGCTTCTTCATCCATTTCAGTTATATTTATAGAAGCTGAAATAAAGCTATTTTTCATCATAATTAAACTATAAACAGCTTCATGAACTGAAGTAGCACCTAATGAGTGACCTGAAAGAGATTTTGTAGAACTTATTTTAGGAACATTTTCTTTAAAGACTTCTCCTACAGCTTTTAATTCAGTTATATCACCAACTGGTGTTGAGGTTCCGTGAGTATTTATATAATCAATTTTGTTTTTAGCTGTATTTAATGCCATTTGCATACATCTTACAGCTCCTTCTCCAGATGGAGCTACCATATCATACCCATCTGAAGTTGCTCCATAACCAGTTAATTCAGCATAAATTTTTGCCCCTCTTGCTTTTGCGTGATCATATTCTTCTAAAACTAAAACTCCACCCCCACCTGAAATTACAAATCCATCTCTTGTTTTGTCGTAAGGTCTTGATGCTTTTTCTGGTGTATCGTTGTATTTTGAAGAAAGAGCAGTCATTGCATCAAACATAGCAGTCATTGCATAGTGAACTTCATCACTACCTCCAGCAAATACGATATTTTGTTTTCCAAGCTGTATTAGTTCCATTGCATTTCCAATACAATGCCCACTAGTAGCGCACGCTGAACTAATTGTATAGTTAACTCCTTTAATTTTAAATGGTACTGCTAATGTCGCTGAAGCGGTACTAGACATAGTTCTTGGAACTACAAATGGTCCCATTTTTTTTGGATTTTTTTCTCTTGTTTTGTCAGCAGCTAAAATAACATTTTGTATTGATGGTCCACCAGATCCCATAATCATTCCAGTTAAAACATTACTTACATCTTTTTCTTCTAACCCAGAATCTTTAACAGCTTCATTCATAGAAATATAATTATATGCTGAGCCAGGCCCCATAAATCTTATGACCTTCCTATCAACATAATCTTCAAGCTTAATATTTGGCTTACCATGAACGTTACTTTTTAAATTGTATTCTTTATATTCTTCAGAAAATGTAATTCCAGATTTTGAATTTAATAAAGATTGATAAACTTCATCCTGATTATTTCCTAAACAAGATACAACTCCAATACCTGTGACAACTACTCTTTTCATTATTTAAATAATCCTACTTTTAAATTTTCTGCTGAATAAATTTTTTTATTATCAGCAAACAAAACTCCATTTGCTAAACCAACAGTTGTTCCACCAGGAGATATAATTTTTTTCATATCAATTACATATTTTGCTTTTTTTACACTTTTCAAAACTTCTCCAGTAAATTTTACAGTACCAACTCCTAAAGCCCTACCTTTTCCAGGATTACCTAGCCATCCTAGATAAAAACCTACTAGTTGCCACATTGCATCTAAGCCAAGACATCCAGGCATAACCGGATCCTCTTTAAAATGACAATTAAAAAACCAAAGGTCATCTTTGATATCTAGTTCGGCAGTAATAGAGCCTTTTTTGAAAGCACCATTATCTTCTTTAACTTCTGTTATTCTATCAAACATAAGCATTGGAGGAAGTGGTAATTTGGCGTTTCCTGGCCCAAAAAGCTCCCCATTTCCACAATTAATTAATTCTTTGTAACTATAAGATGATTTTTTTTCCATAAATATAGATCTTTAATACTTTATTTATTAAAATTACAATATACAAATGCTTAAGGTTTGTTATAAATTTGGCAAAAAATGGAAAATAATAGCATATTTGTTGAAAAATTAAGGTCTTCAGGGCTAAGACCAACTAAACAAAGAATAAAAATTTGTAAATTGTTGTTTGACAGAAAAGAAACATTTCATTTTACAATTAACAATCTTTCAAAAATATTAAAAAAGGATAAAAGTGAAAAAATTTCTTTAGCAACAATATATAATACGGTCCATTCATTTAAAAAAAAGGGATATTTAAAAGAAATATCAGTAAATCAAAATAAGAGTTATTTTGATACAAATACTTCAAATCATCATCACTTTCTTGATATAAACACTAATGAACTAATAGATTTAAAAAATGAGGATGTTCATAATATTAAGATAAAAAAAAGAATACCTGGAAAAAAAATTAATTCTATAGAAGTTTTAGTTAAAATTGAAAATAGTAACTAATCTCAAAAATATTACAAAATCGTTAAATTATATAAAATTGCATTGAGACAATTCTGCTGTATTGACACTACTTTAGAATCATTATAAATTATAAAAATGAGTAATCAGTTAATTAAAGAACAATCAAAATGTCCTTTTACAGGTGCGGGAACACCACCAAAGCATCCAACAGGCAAAGGACAAACAAATAAAGATTGGTGGCCTAATAGCCTTAATTTGAAAATTTTAAGTCAACATTCATCATTGGTAAATCCAATGGGAGAAAAATTTAATTATAAAAAAGAATTTAAAAAACTTAACTTTAAAGCATTAAAAAAAGATCTTCATAAATTGATGACTGATACACAAGATTGGTGGCCGGCAGATTATGGTCATTATGGTCCATTTTTTATTCGTCTTGCTTGGCACGCTGCTGGAACTTATCGAACAGGAGATGGAAGAGGTGGAGCTGGAACAGGAAATCAAAGATTTGCTCCATTAAATAGTTGGCCAGATAATGTAAACTTGGATAAAGCAAGGCTTTTACTTTGGCCTATTAAAAAAAAATATGGAAAAAAAATATCTTGGGCAGATTTATTTATACTAGTTGGAAATATATCTCTAGAGTCAATGGGTTTCAAAACTTTTGGTTTTGGGGCCGGAAGGGAAGACATTTGGGAGCCAGAAGAGGATATTTATTGGGGATCTGAAAAGGAATGGCTTGGAGTAAATCGGTATAGTGGAAAAAGAGAACTAGAAAATCCCTTAGGAGCATCACACATGGGTTTAATTTATGTTAATCCTCAAGGACCTGATGCTAATCCAGATCCTTATTTAGCTGCTCATGACATTAGAGAAACTTTTGGACGTATGGCAATGAACGATTATGAGACGGTAGCACTCGTTGCAGGCGGACACACATTTGGTAAATCTCATGGTGCTGCACCAGAGTCGCATAAAGGGCCTGAACCAGAAGGTTCAAAGATTCAAGATCAAGCAACTGGGTGGAACAGTAACTACAAAAGTGGTTTAGGTGTAGATACTATTAGCAGCGGTATAGAAGGTGCATGGACTTCAAACCCGATCAAATGGGATATGGGATATTTTGATAATTTATTTGGTTATGATTGGGAATTAACTAAAAGCCCTGCAGGAGCTCATCAATGGAAGCCTAAAAGGAATGGGCATGATATAGAAATGACCCCAGATGCTCATGATAGATCTAAAAAAAATCTTCCAATGATGCAAACTACTGACCTTTCATTAAAATTAGATCCTAAATATGGGCCAATTTCTAAACATTTTCATCAAAATCCAAATGAATTTGCTGATGCCTTTGCAAGAGCTTGGTTCAAACTTACTCATCGTGATATGGGTCCAAAAGCAAATTATCTTGGCTCTGATGTTCCAAAAGAGAATTTAATCTGGCAAGATCCAATACCAAATAATAAATATAAACTTAAAAATAAAGATATTGAGTTACTAAAGAAAAAAATATCTAAATCTGGTTTATCTGTTTCTGAGCTAGTTTCGACTGCATGGGCATCTGCATCAACTTTTAGAGGATCAGATAAAAGAGGTGGCGCTAATGGAGCTAGAATAGCTCTTGAACCTCAAAAAAATTGGAAAGTTAATAATCCTTCAAAATTGTCTGCTGTAATCAGAATTTTTAATAAAATTAAAAAAAGTTTTGATTCAAAAAATAAATCGGTTTCATTAGCAGACCTAATAGTTTTGGGAGGATCAGTTGGCATTGAAAATGCTGCTAAAAAGGGCGGTAAAAAAATTAAAGTTCCATTCAAAGCAGGAAGAGGTGATGCAAAACAAGATCAAACAGACAAAAATTCATTTAATCTTCTTGAACCCATAGCAGACGGTTTTCGAAACTATATTAAGCTGCATGCCAAAGGATATACCAATGGGAAAGGTATCCCCACTAATTCAGCTGAAGAAATGTTGATAGATAAAGCCCAACTTCTTGGATTAACTGGTCCAGAAATGACAGTTTTAATTGGAGGAATGAGAGTATTAAATACTAACTATGACGGATCAGATTATGGTGTATTTACAAAAAAACCTGGATCATTAACCAATGATTTCTTTGTCAATCTATTAGACATGAAAACTACCTGGAGAGAAGTAGATAAAGAAGAGCAGTTTTTTGAAGGAGTAGATAGAAAAACAAAAAAAGTAAAATGGAGAGCGACTCGTGCAGATTTAATATTTGGATCTAATTCTCAATTAAGAGCACTATCTGAAGTTTATGCTACAGACGACTCAAACGAAAAATTCTTAAATGATTTTATATCTGCTTGGGCAAAAGTAATGAATTTAGATCGTTTTGATGTAAATTAAGCTTTAATAAAAAATAAACTATTCAATCTTGCCCCAAGAATTTTTTGTATTTAACCATCCAGTATAGTTATCAGACTTTATTTTACACCAATCATATATACACTTTTTTAATATTACCAGTCTTCCTTTTTCTAATTTAAATAATGGTCTTGAAAATTTGCTATTTTTGCTAAATATAATTTTGTCTTCAAGAACTACTAATGAATTAGATTTTTTTAGTTGAGAAATATGTATCCATCCACTATTTTTTTTATGATCAATTATTCTTCTAAAATTTTCTTTTTTATCAATTACTTTTACTGGTAAGAATTTTTTTTTATAAATATATTTTATTGGATAATCAAACCCAGGCCCATATCTTACATTAACTTTTTTATTTTTTAATGATAAAAAATAATTATTTTCAATAGCAATACAATTGTTAAAAATGCCAAAAAAAATAATCGTTAAAATTATTATTTTTTGCATATACAGTTTATTTTTTTTTTAAATTCGACTCTTCTAAAATCTAATTTGCTTAAATCTAGGATTAATATTTTTTTACTTGATTTATCTCCAATTTTTAAGATTTTTTTTAAAACTTCTATAGCTTGGATATTGCCAACTACTCCAGCAACAGGACCCAATATACCTTCATACTCACAATTTAAAATATCATCTGAAGGTTCAGTTTGATAAAAACATTTAAGACAAGGATCATTTTTATTTTTAAAATCAAAAGTAAAAATATGGCCGTCCATTTTACTGATTGCCCCAACAATTAAAATTTTTTTTTGATTTAAACAATATTTGTTTAGTAAAAATTTAGTTTTAAAATTATCAGATCCATCAACAATAAAATCATAACTTTTAAATATTTTTTCAATATTTTTTTTACTAATTCTTTCTTTAAAAGTTTTAATTTTAACTTGTGGGTTAATCAATTTAATTTTTTCTTTTACAGAATTAACTTTAAACTCCCCTACATCCCTAGAATTATATAGTGACTGTCTATGAATATTAGAAATATTTACTTTATCATTATCAATAATGCCAATATTACCAACACCTGCCCTACTCAAATAATCAATTACAGGGCAACCTAACCCGCCAGCTCCAACAACTAAAACCTTTGAATTCATTATTTTTTTTTGTCCTATTGGCCCAACATCTTTTAAAATTATTTGTCTAGAGTATCTCTCTATTCCTTTTTTATTAAGAGTATTTTTCATTTACCAGTTGATCCAAAACCACCAGATCCTCTTATGGATTCGGGCAACTGATCTACTTCTTCAAGCTCCATTTTTAGGATTGGCATTAATACCATTTGCGCTACCCTATCATTGTTATTTACAATAAAATCTTTATTTCCATGATTAAACAATATTATTTTTAATTCACCTCTATAATCACTATCGATAGTTCCAGGAGTATTTAATACACCTATATTAGATTTTGCAGCAAGTCCTGATCTGGGTCTTATTTGTATTTCTAAATCTTCCGGTATTGCAATAGACAAGCCTGTTGGAATTAATTCTAGAGTATTTGGCGCAATTTTTATTGGACTATCTATAGATGCCATCAAATCCATACCCGAAGATCCGCTGGTTTTGTATTCAGGTAATTTAACTTTCGAATTAAGTCTTTTAACTAAAACTTTAACCATTAATTTAATTGTGAAATTATTCTATTAACTATTTCATTAGCAAGAATTGACTTTTTCATTTTTGGAAGATTTTCTTCAGATTTGTTTTTATAGTATATGGAAACTTTATTAAAGTCTGACTCAAATCCTATATCTTTTTTAGATATGTCATTAGCTATTATCCAATCACAATTTTTTTCAGATAATTTTTTTAAAGCATTATTTTTAAGGGAATTTGTTTCAGCTGCAAAACCAACTACTAATTTTGGCCTAAGTGAATTATGATTTGAAATATGTCCCAAAATATCAGTATTTTTTTCTAAAGAAAGTTTTGAAATTGTATCTTTTTTTATTTTCTCTTTTTCCTTATTTTTTAATTTAAAATCTGCAACAGCTGCTGAGAAAATTGCAACATCTGTTGGTAGATTATTCAAGGTTGCTTCTAACATTTCATCAGCTGTTCTAACTTTTATTAAATTTACATCTTTGATTGAATTTAAGTTCACCGGGCCAGATATTAAAGTAGTATTAAAACCATTTTCACTTAAAGACTTTGCAATTTCATAACCTTGCTTCCCACTAGATTTATTTGATATGAATCTAACAGGATCAATATATTCATGAGTTGGACCAGCGGTCACAAGTGCTTTAAATTTATTATTACTTTCTATTTTTTTGAAATAGTTGTTTATGTAATTTATAATTTTTTCTGGTTCAGACATTTTTCCCATACCATATTCTCCACAAGCCATTTCACCAATTTCAGGTCCAATTATCTCGTAACCAAAATCATTTAATTTTTTTAAATTATTTTTATTTGATTGATGTTCCCACATTCTTACGTTCATTGCAGGGGCAATAAAGATTTTTTTATCAGAAGCAAAAACAACAGTAGAAGCTAAATCATCTGATAATCCAAAACTAATTTTTGAAATTGTATTTGCAGTTGCTGGAGCTATTAAAATTAAATCAGCCCATCTTGATAATGAAATATGGTCCATTTCAGATTCATTATCTGAATTAAATAAATCTGTATAAACTTTTTCTTGTGATAATGATGCCACAGAAAGTGGCGTTATAAAATTTTTCGCATTATTTGTAAGAATTGTTTTTACACTTGAACCATTCTTTTTTAAAATTCTAATAACTTCTAAGCTTTTATATGCTGCAATACCGCCACATATAATTAACAGGATTTTTTTTCCATTTAAATTTTTCATTGCCAGATTAAAATACTATGACCCCAAGAAATACAAGCAATAATAATCCAATAATACTTTGATTTCTAAACGATTTCATTTCTAATTTTTTTTCATTTAATGCTGAAAAAGAATTAGATTCCTGAGGTATTTTTCCACTCGCCATGAAGGTTAAAGCTTGGTTTGCTTTATCCATTATTTTTGGTAATTCAGGAAATTTTTTCAGTACTTCAGCAGAATCTTTCAAAGTCTCAGTTAAATTATTAATTGGATCTTTAGTTTCTTTAAGCCACTTTTCTAAAACTGGTTTTGATGTTTCCCAGATATTTGTGTCAGGGTTTAGTTTTCTAGCCACACCTTCAACTACAACCATTGTTTTTTGTAGAAGTAATAACTGAGGTTGGGTTTGCATATTAAATTTTTCTGTAACATCAAACAATTGTTTTAATAATCTTCCTCCTGAAATATCCTTAACAGATTGTCCAAAAATAGGTTCTCCTATAGATCTTAATGCTTGAGCAAGCTCATCAACATTTACATTATTTGGGACCAATTCAGCTACAATATGTACTTCTGCAACCTTTTTATAATCTCTTTGAATAAATCCATAAAGTATCTCTGCTAAGTACCGTCTATTTAATTTATCCATTCTTCCCATAATACCAAAATCAATTGGTATTATTTGTCCGTTATCATCTATAAAAAGATTGCCTTGATGCATATCAGCATGAAAAAAACCATCCCTTACAGCGTGTCTTAAAAAATGTTGAATAATATTAGTAGATATATTTTTTATATCAATTTTTTTAGTTTCCAAAATTTCTTTTTCTCTTATAGAAACTCCATCAATCCAATCTAAAGTTAAAATCTCTTCACTTGTAAAATTCCAATAAATTTTTGGAACATAAAAACCCGAGTCATTTTTTGTATTTTCATAAAATTCATTAGCAGCAGCTGCTTCAAATCTTAAATCCATTTCATGATTGGTAATCTCCTTAAGCAAAAAAACTACCTCTACAAGTCTAAGCCTTTTCGTTTTTCCAATTAAACTTTCAATCAGATATGCTAGTAACATCAAAGCATCGATCTCATCATTAAAAGTTTTTTTAATATTTGGTCTTAAGATTTTAATGGCTACATCTTTTATAGTTCCATTATCATTTATTTGAGCTTTATGAACCTGCGCAATAGATGCGGCTGCAATAGGTTCACCAAAATTAATTAATGAATCAAATATTTCATTTCCAAGATTTTTTTTAATTATTTCTTTGGCTTCGTGAGTAGAAAATGGTGGTAAACGATCTTGAAGCTTTTCTAGATGCAAAGATAGGTCTTCACCAATAATATCGGGCCTGGTAGATAAGAATTGACCCAATTTAATAAATGTTGTCCCCATTTCTTGAATTGAGCTGCATAATTTTTCTTCTTCAGTTAATTTATTAGTTTGATAATTATTTTTAGAAAAAGAAATAGAGAATAAATTTAACAAAATTTTAATTATAAATGGCGGCTGATGTTGTTTAGAAATAACTTTTAAAGCATCTGACAAAGCTAATTTTCTTGCAATCTTAAATAAGATAAATAATTTTTTGAACATTATATTTTCCAACCTGAGTGTATAGCAACTATCCCACCGCTTAGATTTCTGTATTTACATTTTACAAAATTATTTTTTTTCATTTTTTCAACAAGTTGTTTTTGGTCTAAGAAATTTTCAATACTTTTTACCAAATATTCATAAGGTTTTTTTTGTCCAACAATAACTCCACCAATTTCTGGAATTAACCTAGAGTAGTTTTTATAAAATATATCTAAATTATTATTTTCAATTTTTGAAAATTCTAAACACATAAATTTTCCACCCTTTTTTAAGACTCTATAAGCTTCTTTTAAACTTTTGTTTATATTTTTAGTATTTCTAAGTCCAAAACTTATAGTATAAAAATCAAAGCTATTATCTGGGACATTTAATTTTTCAGCATTAGAAACTTTCCACTTTATGTTTTTATATTTTCCTAAATTTTTTTTACATTCCTTAATCATATTTATATTTTGATCAATACAAAGAATTGAACTATTTTTATTCGTTGCTTCTATATATAATTTAGCAATATCTCCAGTACCACAAGCAACATCTATCAATTTTTTTTTATTCGAAGGATTCATCATTGTAACAAAATCTTTTTTCCAAATTCTATGGATACCTAATGACATTAAATCATTCATTAAATCGTATTTTTTAAAGACTTTATCAAAGACGTCTTTAACCATACCTTTTTTTTGTTGGAGAACTTGATCCATAGTTTAATATTTAATTTAAATTAATAATATAATCTTAAATGCCAGAATTGCCAGAAGTAGAAATAGTAAAACGATCACTAAAAAATAACGTTAAGTATAAAAAAATTAAAAAAGTTATTATTTCAAATAGAAATCTAAGGTTTAAAATTCAAAAAAAATTTGAAAATACTTTAAAAGGAAGATTAATTTTAAGTGTAGAAAGGTTTTCAAAATACATAATTCTTACCTTAAGTAATAATAAATATTGTTTAATACACTTAGGAATGTCAGGGACATTACATTTAGTTCGCTATGACAAAAAAGGCACTTTTACAAATTTAAGTTTTTATCATTCAAAAACATTACCAAAGAAACATAACCATATTAAAATAAAATTTTCTAAATTCATGATTGTTTATAATGATCCTAGAAGATTTGGTTTTTTTAAAATATTTAATAATCAAAAAACACTAAAAGATTATTTTTCAAGATCTGGTCCAGAAGCAACATCTAATAAATTCAATTATAAATATCTAAAAAGTAAATTAATTAATAAAGAAAAAAATATTAAAAATTTTTTATTAGATCAAAATTATGTTTCAGGAATTGGAAATATTTATGCAAATGAAATATTATTTTATTGTAAAATTAATCCCCAAAAAAAATGTAAAAAAATAAATAAAAATCAAACTATTAAGTTAGTTAAAAATTCAAAATTTGTTTTAAATTTAGCGATTAAATTAGGAGGCTCATCAATTAGAGATTTTAAAAACATATCTGGTAAATCAGGTTTATTTCAAAATGAGTTTAAAGTTTATGGAAGAGAAAATAAAAATTGTATAACAGAAAATTGTAAAGGCAAAATATCTAAGATTTTTATATCAAATAGATCAACTTTTTTTTGTAATTTATGTCAAAAATAATTTAATAAAACTATTGACCATATTTGATTACCAAGCTATACAATCGCGCGTATGGCAAATACAAAATCTGCAATTAAATCAATTAAAAAAATAAGTAGAAAAACTACAATTAATCGTTCTAGAAAAAGTAGGTTTAAAAAGGCAATAAAAAAGATGAATTTAATTTTGGAAGATAAAAATAAGAAAGAAGCTTTAACGTATTTACCGAAATTAAACTCAGAATTAATGAAAATTGCAAAAACTGGCATAATCAAAAAAGAAAATGCTGCAAGAAATATTTCACGAATAACAAAAAAAATTAATTCTCTATAATTAAATCAACTTCAAGTAGTTTAATAATTTTTTATTTTAATTTTAATAAAATTTTAAAACTACAGAGAGTATTACAACTCTTAATATAAATAATTTAATCTATATACTAAATGTAAAATAAAAATAAATATAAATACCACATCTAGATTTATAAATTTTTTTTTTAAAAAATTTTTTTTTAAATTATTAAATACAATTTTTCCGCTAATCAAATTCACCTAAAAATTTTACAAGTGCAGATTTTATTTTTTTTTAAAAAAGGCAATAAATTTATTGCATTAACTATCGATAGGTTTTAATTGGACTTCTTCCATGAAAAATATTTTAACAAAAAAATCTGAAAATTATTCTGTCAAAAAAATAGATTGGAACAAAATCCAAATAGATATGAAAGAAAAGCTTGGAAGAGATATTTATGAATCTTGGTTAAAAAAAATTAATTTTATTGATGAATTTAATACTTATATTTTAATATCAGTGTCTACAAGATTTATCCGTGATTGGATTACATCTAGATACCTTGATCAGATTTTACAAATAATAAAAACACACAAGAAAGAAATAAATAGAATAGAATTTACAATTAATGATCAAAAAAAAGATAAAATTGATATCAAAGATAACGAAAGTGAAAATGAAGATAATAAAAATGTATCATTTATTAAAGACTCATTTTTTCAGTATAATAGAATTGATCCTAATAAGAATTTTGATAATTTTATAATTGGATCAAGTAATAAATTAGCTTTTGAAGCATCAAAAAAAGTTTCAGAAGACCTTTCTCACTACAATCCATTATATATTTATGGGGGAGTTGGTATGGGCAAAACTCATTTACTAAATTCTATTGGACTAGAACTCAAATCAAAAGGTAAGGTAATGTTTATTTCTGCTGAAAGATTTATGTATCATTTTGTAAAATCGATTAAATCAAATGATATGGTAAAATTTAAAGATTATTTTAGGAATACAGATGTATTATTAATAGATGATATTCAATTTATGAATGGAAAAGAAGCTATGCAAGAAGAATTTTTTCATACTTTTAATGCTTTAATTGACAAAGGTTCGCAAGTAATAGTTTCTGCTGATAGAGCTCCAAATAAACTATCTCGAATCCAGGAAAGAATAAAATCAAGATTTGCAGGCGGTTTAGTCGTTGATATTCAAAATCCGGATTATGAATTGCGTTATAAAATTGTTAAAGCCAAAGTAGATGAATTGAGATTAAATCAATCAATTTCATTAAATCTATCAGAAGAAATTCAAAAATTTATAAGTTCAGAAATTAGAACTAGTATTAGGGAATTAGTTGGAGCACTTAATAGAGTTATTTCATTTTCAAGAATATATAATAAATTACCATCACTTGCAGAAGCAAAAATAATACTTAAGGATTTATTAAACTTATCAGAAAATAAAGTAACTATTGACTCAATACAGACAATTGTTTGTAAATTTTTCAAAATAAGTAAAAATGAAATGTTATCAGCTAGAAGATCCAGATATTTAGTTAGACCTAGGCAAACTGCAATTTATCTTTCAAAATTACTTACATCAAAATCTCTTCCTGAAATTGGTAGAGCATTTTCTAATAGGGATCATACAACTGTTATTCACTCGGTAAAAACAATTGATAAACTTAGACAAGAAGACAAAGAACTAAGTTCTAATATTGATAATTTAAAAAATAAAATTTTGTATAATAAAGAAAATGAAATTTAGTTTGAATCAGCAAGATCTTCAAAAATCATTAAATTATTGTCAAGGAGTTATTGAAAAAAGAAGTACACTACCAATTTTATCCAATGTACTGCTTGATGCGTCAGAATCAAAACTAACTATAGTAGCTACCGATCTAGATTTAATTTTTATTCATCAAATTTTAAATGTTGAAATATTAGAAGAAGGAAAAACAACTACTTCGTCTTCAATAATGTATGATATTGTTAGAAAATTTTCTTCTGGAAAAAAAATTAATTTTTCAAGTGCTGGTGACAGCAAGATACATTTAGAATCTGAAAAATCAGATTTTAATTTAAATTGCATTGACGCGTCAGAATTTCCTTTAACTGATGAAAATTTTAACAAAAATCAGTTTTTAATTAATTCAAAAGATTTACTTAAACTATTAAATAAATGTAAATTCTCAGTTTCTAATGATGAAACAAGACACTATCTAAGCGGAATTTTTTTACATCAAAATCATGTAGAAGATAAATATTTTTTAACTGCAGCTGCTACAGATAGCCATAGAATGTCTATATCCAAAATAAGACTAAAAGAAAAAATAGAATTTGAGCCAATAATTTTACCTAAAAAAACAATCTTTCAACTTTGTTCATTGTTAGAAGATTTTGAAGGAGATGTAAAAATTTCAAATATTAAATCAAAAATAAAATTTGAATTCAATAATAGTATTTTAATTTCAAAATTAATTGATGGAAAATTTCCAAACTATGTTCAAGTTATTCCTAAAGAAAATCAAAAAAAACTTCAAGTTGATTTGAAATTATTTTTAGACTCAGTAGATAGAGTTGCGTCAGTATCTTTAGATAAAAAAGATGGAGTAAAATTTAATTTGACAAAAGATGTTTTAAATCTTTCTGTAAACAACACCAATAGTGGTGATGGAAAAGAGAGCTTAAATGTAAAATTTGATCATGATTTAGATATAAGTTTTAACTCTAGATATTTAATTGATGTAGCATCACAATTAGATGGTGATCAAATCGAAATTTATCTTAAAGATACTGGCTCGCCAGCTTTAATAAAAGATCCTGGAGATTTTGACAGTATATATGTTGTAATGCCTATGAAAGGCTAGATTATTTTCTCGATCTCTTCATATATATTTTTTTGAAGTAAATCTAAAAATTCACCCGAATTCATATTAGGATCAATTGGATCTAAAATTGAAACAGTTAATGTTCTGTTTGGTTTTAATTTACCATTTTTAGGCCACACGTCTCCAGAGTTAAGAGCCACAGGCTGACAAGAAATTTTTAGTTCTTCATAAATTCTTTTTACCCCTTTTTTAAATGGAGATCTATCCAACACCTCAACTCGAGTTGCTTGAGGAAATATAATTATTGGTCTATTTGAATTATTTGTATGTTTTTTTATTTGATCAGAAAAGCCTAAGTTATCTTTAGAAATCTTATTTCTGTCTATTGATATAGAGCCTATTTTTTTTAAATACCATCCGAAAATTGGAATTTTTAATAATTCTTTTTTTAAAATAAAAACTGGTGAATTAAATAAGTACTGTAAAAAAAATGTTTCAAACTGTGACTGGTGAGCACTTGCAATAAAAAATTTTTTATTCTTTAAAATTTTTTCTTTTCCTTTAATTACTATTTTTGTTGACAAAAATAATTCTAAACAAAATTTAGACCAAAAGCCAAGAATTCTGCCACCATAAAGTGTAATTTTTTGAGGTAAAATTAAAGCAGGTAAAAAAAATATACAAACAAAAATAACTCCAGAATAAAAAAAAAATAGAAAAAGTGTTCTTTTAATCATCTACTAAAAAGTTAAATAATATTATTTAACTTTTGTCTTTTTGTTATAATTTTTGTTGAAGTTTTATTTATCAAAATTTCTACTGGCTTTGGTCTTAGGTTATAATTTGAACTTAAGACCATTCCATATGCTCCTACATCACAAATTATAATTATATCTCCTTGATTTAATTTTTGATAATCTGAAACAGTCAAAAATTTATCAGTAGTTTCACATATTGGGCCAACAAATTCATGCTTTTTTAATACTCTTGTTCTACTAAGTTTTGAAGGAATAATTCTATGCATTGCACCGTATAAAGCCGGTCTTAATAAATCATTCATAGCAGAGTCTAAAATAACAAAATTTTTTGAACTAGTCTGTTTTATGTAAGTAATTTTTGAAATTAAATATCCAGCATTACCAACAATTGACCTTCCTGGTTCAAAAATTATCTTTGATTTATTTTTTTTCAAAAAAGATTTTATTAACTTATTATACTTTGAGTAATTTAAATTATTTAAACTATTCCCATATTGAATGCCCATTCCACCACCTAGATCTATATATTTGAAATTATATTTTGACTGTTGAATAATTTTTTTAACTACATTCAACATATTCTTGTAAGGTATATGGCTAGTAATTTGACTTCCAATATGCACGCTTAAACAAATAATATTAATAAATTTTGAACTTTTATATTTTTTAAGAAGTTCTAAAAATTTTTTTTCAGTTAAACCAAATTTATCTTCTTTTTTTCCTGTAGAAATTTTTTTCAGGGTTTTGGCGTCGATATCTGGATTAAGTCTTATACCTATATTTATTTTTTTTTTATTCTTTTTAGCAATTTTTTCAATTTCAATAATTTCATTTTCAGACTCTGTATTAATTAATAAAATTTTTTTGCTTACAGCAAATTTAATTTCATCTATAGTTTTTCCAACACCAGAAAAAACAATTTTTTCAGGTTTAATTTTAGCTTTCAAGGCTCTTATAAGCTCACCTTTTGATACAACATCTGCTCCTAATCCAAATTTATTAATTAAATTTAAGATTTTTAAATTAGAATTAGACTTTACTGAGAAGCAAATTAAAGGATTTATAGTTTTGAAATTTTTTTTAAAATTATTAATATTATTTTTTATTTTATCATATGAATAAACATACGAAGGTGTACCAAATTTTTTTGCTAATATTTTGGCACTAACATTCTCTATATAGAAGAGCCCTTTTTTATATCTCATTAAACTATATTTTTTTGATTAATATATTTGTAATTACTTTGCTTATATTCTGGGTCAGCTTTTTTTCCACACGAAACAGCAAATGTTAAAAGAGCTATAATTAATATAATTTTTTTTATCATTTTGATTCTTTCTTATACTTTTTTATCATCTTCTTAACATTTTCAAAAGATGTACCTCCATAAGATTTTTTTGATTTTATTGAGCTTTCTAAATCAAATACTTTTAAAATATCTTCATTAAGCATAGGCTCTATTCTTTTTAACTCTTTTAAAGTTAATTCATTTAATTTTACTTTTTTAGATTCTGCATAATTTACAATTTTAGAAGTTATTTGATATGCTTTTCTAAATGATAAATCATAATATTTAACAATATAATCTGCTAAATCCGTTGATGTTGTATAGCCAATGTTAGCCAATTCATACATTCTTTTTTTATTAGGAGAAAAGTTTTTTAATATTTCTGCAAGTATCAAGGTTGAATTTTTTAACTGATCAAAAGAATTAAATACTAATTCTTTATCATCTTGAAGGTCTTTAAAATAAGAAAGAGGAAGTCCTTTTAAAATTGTAAGCATTGAAAATAAGTTGCCAAAACTATTTCCTGTTTTTCCTCTTAAATATTCTAATGGATCAGGATTCTTTTTTTGTGGCATTATGGAAGATCCAGTAACAACTTTATCATTAAGCTTAATTAGTTGGAAAGCATCAGAATTCCATATAATAAATTCTTCTGCCAATCTTGAAATATGTATAGAACAAACTGATACTGAATATAAAAAATCTAATACAAAATCTCTATCCGAAATAGTATCAATTGAATTATTTGTTGGATTTTTAAATTTTAATTTTCTCGAGGTATAGTTCCTATCAATGTTAAAACCTGTTCCTGCCAAAGCAGCAGCACCCAATGGATTTTCTAATAAATTTTCTAGATTATTTTGAAATCTTTTTTTGTCTCTTTTAAACATTTCTACGTAAGCTAGCAAATAGTGAGCGAATGAAATAGGTTGTGCATTTTTTAAATGTGTAAAACCTGGCATTATAGTTTTAATATTTTTTTCAGCATTTTTAATAATAATTTTTTCTAAATTATTTAAATGATTAATAATTTCTTTAGTTGAACTTCTTAACCAGAGTTTAAAATCAGTAATTACTTGGTCGTTTCTAGATCTTCCTGTATGAATATATCCAGAATCTTCTCCAATAATTTCAAATAATCTATTTTCAATATTCATATGGATATCTTCAAGATTAGAATTAAAATTAAATTTTTTTTTTATGATTTCATTTTTTATTCTATTTAATCCCCAAATTATTTTATTTTTAATTTTAAATGTTATAATTTTTTGTTTAAATAACATTTCGACATGAGCAATTGATCCTTGAATATCTTCTTTAAATAGTCTTTTATCTACATCAATTGAACTGCCAATTTTTTTGAAAATCGAGGAAGTATCTTTCTTTATTCTTGTATTCCAAATAGCCTTATTGTTTTTATTTTGTACCATGTTATGTAATTATACCTTTTAGAATGAAATTATTAACATTAAAATTTATTTTAGTTTTTATATATCTAATATCATCAAGTGCATCATATGCAATACAGCAGCCAAATTTAAAGAATCTAATTATTCATAAAGATCCAAAAAAACTAGAAAAAATAAATTTTATAAATATTAACAATGAAATAGTTAATCTAAAAATGTTCGAAAACTCACTTATTATTATAAATTTTTGGGCGACTTGGTGTGCTCCATGTATAGAAGAAATGCCATCTTTAAGCAGGTTACAATCCAACACAGCTTTTAAAAATCTTCAAATAGTACCTATTAATGTTGGAAGAGATAATGTTGAAAAATCAAAGAATTTTTATAAAAAATTAAAAATAGATAATTTAGAAATATATTTTGATAAAGATGTAGAGCTTGCAAAAAAGTTTTTGTTAAGAGGGCTACCTACTACAGTATTCATAAACAAAAAAGGTGAAGAGTTTGCTCGAGTAATAGGATTTATTAATTTCGACGATAAAAAAATTATAAAATGGTTAAAAACATATGACTAAAAGTTTTTTTTACTTATGAAATTTAGTTTAAATACAAAAATCATAAAACCAGGAAATAATATTAAAAATGCTATAATTTTACTCCATGGTTATGGAGGAGACGGTAACGATATAAGTGCAGTGACGCTTAACTGGAAAAGATTTCTACCCGAAACAATATTCTTCTGTCCTGATGGTATCGAAAACTGTCCAATTAATCCAGGTGGTTTTCAATGGTTTGGTTTAGATAAAGATGACCCAGCGTATATTCTTGAAGAATCGATTAAAGCTGAAGAAAAATTAAATATTTTTATAAATGAAATTAGTTCAGAATATAATTTAGATAATTCTAAAATTTGTATATCAGGTTTTAGCCAAGGTTGTATGATGTCTATAAATTTAGGTTTAACGGCAAAAGAAAATTTTAATTGTATTGTAGGATTTTCAGGAAAAATAATTGATAAAGAAAATATATCAAAGAGAATAAAATCTAAAACAAAAATGCTTTTAATCCATGGAGATCAAGATGTTGTTGTACCACCAAGCCATTTACTAGAAGCAAAAGATTTTTTAATGAGACATAAAATAAATGTTGAAACTAAAATGATAAAAAATTGTGGGCATCATATTCCAATTGAAGCTTCTAGCATTGCACTAAACTATATAAAAAAAAACTTATATATTTAATAAAATTTTAATAAATATTTTGTACCATTGATTAATAAAATTAATTAAGTTAGTCTTATTTTATGAATAATACTTTTAATGCCTTCAGTTCTTTAGAAAAATGTCCTGCGCTTGTTTTGAACGCAGACTATAGACCATTAAGCTATTATCCACTTTCTCTATGGAGTTGGCAGGACTCTATAAAATCAGTTTTTTTAGATAGAGTTTCTATAGTAAGTTATTATGATAGGGTGATTAGAAGTCCTTCATTTAGTATGAAGTTACCAAGTGTGATTGCTTTAAAAAGTTATATTAGACCACAAACCAATCCAAATTTTACAAGGTTTAATGTTTTTTTAAGAGATAAGTTTTCATGCCAATATTGTGGTAATAAAAAAGATTTAACTTTTGATCATTTGCTACCAAGATCAAAAGGTGGAAAAACTAATTGGGATAATGTAGTAACAGCTTGTTCGGCATGCAATGTACAAAAAGGAGGAAGATTACTTAAATTCTCTGGAATGACATTAAATCAAAGACCGTATCAGCCAACAACGGAAGACTTACATAAAAATGGAAAAAATTTTCCTCCAAACTTTCTGCATAAAAGTTGGATTGATTATTTGTACTGGGATGTGGAGCTAGAGCCTTAATTAAATTTTTTCAGAAATACCGATTGCAATTTTAGATCCAGTTTTTATTATTTTATCCATTATTGAATAAAAACCCTTCTTAGTTGCTCCTTCTTCATATGCAATATCTTTATGTTGTAGTTCGTCATTTCTAAACTTAACAATTTTTTTTTTAAGTTCTTTTTCATCATTTTTTAGTTGGTTAATTTGATTTTGATAGTGTTGATCAATTACTTCTTCTACTGAAGCAGTACATAGCATTGTTGCTTTTTTTCCAATTATAGCAGATCCAAAACCAAGCCCAACTCCTAATAAGTCCCATAACGGTAGAAATTTTGTGGGTTTAATATTTCTTTTTTTAATTTCTTTTTCAAAATAATCACAATGCTCTTTTTCATGAACTTGCATTTCTTCGATTTTTTTTTTTAATTTTTCATTTTTAATTATAGTATTTAAAGCTAAAAGTTGTCCCTCATAAATTTTGATCGCACCTCTTTCTCCAGCATGATCAACTCTAATAAATTCTTCTACTTTATTTTTATTTGTTTTTTTCATTTTTAATTACTTTTAAAATTAATATAAAAATTATAAACGATAACAAAAAGTTTATTGTCGCAAGAGACAATCCTAAAATTCGAAAATCAACATTTTTACAACTATTTACCTTTGAATTTAGTAATTTTAAAAGTTCATTTTTATCTGTAATGCTTAATGAACTTCCTGTACAACCTGTAAATTCTTTAAATATTTCTTGTTCTATTCCAACATGATATCCCGAAAGTATAAAACTTAAAAAGAAAACTAATAACAATGCATATAACCAAATTAAATTTTTTGTGTAGCTTATTCCTAAGAAAGTTAAAAAAATTGCAACTAAATATGGTATTCTTTGATAAATACATAATTTACAAGGGCTATATCCTAAAAAAAATTCAATATATAAAGCTATCAATAATGAAAGCAGAGATATAATAAAAATAATTGTATAAAACTTTTTAATTTCAAAAATATTGTTCATAAATTTACATGATAAAATTATTTAAAAACTTATAAACAAAATAAGCAAATATTATTAAAATTATAGAAGCAATTATAGATATTTTAAATAATTTTTTTTCAATTAATAATTTCATTGCTGAGCCAAAATTTCCAATTAAAAATGCAATTAAGAAGAATCTTGAACCCCTAGTTAATAAAGAAATAGTGACAAAATATATTATGTTAAAATGTATAAACCCACTACTTATGGTTAAGAGTTTAAAAGGCACAGGTGAAAATCCTGCTATTGCCAGTAAAGTCATCCATGCTATTACTCCCCCTTCTGAAGATACTTTATTTTTCCAGAAAGATGGGTCTACACCATAAAATTCAAAAATTTTTATACCAATTTCATTAAAAAAAACATAACCAATAAAATATCCTAAACAAGCTCCAAGAACAGAACCTATTGTGGCGATTAATGCAATTTTAATCCACTCATGTCTTTTTGCTATAGTCATTGGAATGATTAATACATCAGGAGGTATTGGAAATATGAAACTTTCTATAAATGAAATAAAACCTAAAAAAAATTTTGATTTTTTATGACCTGCTAATTTAATTGATTTTAAATAAAGTTCTTTGAACATATTTTCTTTTAATACAATAATTCTTCTTATACTATTAATTTATAAACAAATTAATGATAATTAAATTAGGGCGAATGGCGGAACTGGTAGACGCGTTGGACTCAAAATCCAATAGTAGTAATACTGTGAGAGTTCGATTCTCTCTTTGCCCACCAAAAAATTATGGATTTAAAAAAAATAAATAGTTTAACTGAATTATTTTTTATTCAGTATGAAAAACAAAAAGATAAAAATAAAATATTATTATCATCTTTAAAAGAACCTAGAAAAAACTATAGTTGGCAACAAACATTTGAATTAATCAATAATCTTTCTTATGAATTGAAAAAATATGTAATCAAAGGTGATAGATGCTTATTGATCTCTGAGAATAGACCTGAGTGGTTTATTTCTGATATTTCAATAATGTTATCAGAATCTATAACAGTTCCAGCCTATACAACTTATGCTGAAAGAGATTATGAATATATAATAAATGACTGCAAACCATCGGTAGTTTTTGTTTCAAACACAGAACAATTTAAAAAAATTAAAAATATAATTAAAAATAAAGATTTTATAAAAAAAGTATTTTCTTTTGAAAAATTAGAGATATCAAATCAAGATCAATATATAAATATTAATAACTTAATTCTAAATAATAAAAATAATAATTTTAAAACAAAAATTACAAGAAAAGATGTAGCATGTATTATCTATACTTCTGGAACTCAGGGAAATCCCAAAGGTGTAATTTTAAGTCATGGAGGAATTTTAAATAATTGTGAAGGTGCAATAGAAATTTTAAAACCATTAATAAATAAAGATCAAATAAGATTTTTGACCTGGTTACCTTTGTCTCACTCCTACGAACATACAGTTCAATTTGTTCAAATTACTGTTTCAGCTAGAGTATTTTATGCAGAGAGTATTGAAAAACTAATAAAAAATATGAGTGATTGTAGTCCAGAAATTATGACTGCTGTTCCAAGATTTTATCAAAATCTTTATCAAAAAATTAATGCAAGTTTTAGTAAAGCAACAGGAGTAAAAAAAGTGCTTGTTCAAAAAATGCTAAACCTTGGACTTAAAAAAATTAAAAAAGAACCTTTAAATTTAATAGAAAAAATCCAGGATGGTATTTTAGAGAAAATAGTAAGGAAAAAAATCAAGGCTCAATTCGGAGGATCTCTAAAAACATTTGTTTCAGGAGGAGGAGCTCTTGATAAAGAGGTAGGATTTTTTTTAAATGCTATAGGTCTTCCAACATTGCAAGGTTATGGTCTAACAGAAGCATCTCCAGTAGTGAGCTGCAATCCAATACATGACATTAGAGTAGAAACAGTTGGACCTCCTTTTAAAGGAAATGAAGTAAAAATTGCTGAGGATGGAGAAATTCTTGTGAAAGGTGAAAATGTTATGCTTGGCTATTGGAATAACAAAGAAGAAACAGACAAAGTTTTAAAAGATGGATGGCTTCATACAGGAGATATAGGAGTTTTTGAAAACAATTATTTAAAAATAACAGATAGGAAAAAAGATATTTTAATTACTCCAGGTGGAGATAATATTTCACCATTAAAAGTCGAAAATGAATTAGCTAATTCTGAAATAATTGATCAAGCAATTGTTTATGGAGATAGTAAACCATATCTTGTAGCACTGTTAGTTCTTAGTGACGAAAAAAAATCATTAACAGATGAAGAAATTAAACAGGAAATAGAAAAAACAAATAAAAAATTATCTAAAATAGAAAATATTAAAAAATTTTTTACAATTAATGAAAAATTTTCAATTGAAAATGGAATGTTAACACCAACTTTAAAGTTAAAAAGATTTAAAATTATACAAAAATATAAAAATTTGTTTGAAAAACTTTATTAAATTCATTTTGTAAAAAATTGTTTATTAATCGCTATTTATCTAACTTTTTCAAGTATTTTAAAAAATATAAAAAAAATAAATTTTTTTTTAAAATTTTGTTATTAATTAAAGAATTGACATAACTAAACAAAAAAAATAAAAACGTAGTTAATAAACGAATCATAAAGATTCGTAAAAAAAAGGGAGCTAAAGATGGCTAAAAGAAGAAAAAAAGCTGCTAAAAAGAAAACTAAGAAAAAAGCTAAAAAAGCTAAGAAAAGAAGAAGAAGAAGATAAATTAGTATTCTTTTTAATAAATTGCGCTTCTCATGGCATTAGTTATGAGAAGCGTTTTTTTTTATTCAATTGTTTCAGTTAATTCTTCAGTTTGTGCCGTCTGTACTTTTTCTACAACTGGCTTCAGTGCTTGTTTTTCAAGATTTCTTTTTAAAGCTTTATCAAGTTTTTTTTGTGTATCTTCTAAACTTGCGCCAAGAATAATTTGAAATTCCATTAATATTCTTTCGTATGCTTTTTCAAAAAGTTGTCTTTCACTATAAGATTGATCTACCATTAAATCATCACCTTTATTTAAATCTCTAACAACCTCAGCTAAATCATAAATTTTTCCAGAAGAAATTTTAGCTTCATATTCCTGAGCTCTTCTACTCCACATTGATCTTTTTATTTTTGGTTTACTCTTTAAAATACTTATACATTTATTTAATTGGTTTATCGTGGCTAGTGGTCTTAAATTAGATTGTTTATTTACGGGAACCATTCCATTTGCTTTGTCCTTTTCAAACTTTAGGACATACGTTTCAACATCAATACCACCTATATTTATTTTTTTAAACTCTGTTATTTGACCTACTCCATGTTTTGGGTAAACAACATAGTCCTTAACTTTATATATTTTTTTTTCAGAGGGTTGAACTTTTATTTTTTTAATTTCTGGTTTCTGATCTGGCCCTCTTGAAACTTTAATATTCTCTTGTTTTTCAGAAGGTTTATCTGAAGTTTTAATTTCTTTAATCTTTTTAACTATTTTTTTTACTTTTAAATTTTTTTTCTTTTGTTTATTAACAATTTTTATTTTTTTATTAGATATCTTTTTCTTAGCAGTTTTTGCCTTACTTTTTTTTTTAATTTTTTTGGATTTAAAGGTTTTCTTTAAAATATTTTTCAAATTTATTTTCTTCATTTTTAAATTTTTCGTTATCTAATGGTGGCTCTTTTTTTTTTGAAATATTTGGCCAAATTTCTGAATATTTTGTATTTATATCTAACCATTTTTCAATACCTTCGTTTGTATCTGGCTCAATAGCATCGATTGGACACTCAGGTTCACAAACGCCACAATCTATACACTCATCTGGTTTTATTACAAGCATATTTTTTCCCTCATAAAAACAATCTACTGGGCAAACCTCTACGCAATCCATCAACTTACATTTGATACATTTTTCGTTAACTATATAAGTCATTTTTTTAAATTATTTATTACTCTTTTTTTTGTGTCGCCTACAATTTTTGGGTCTAAGTAAAGTAATCCTGATAGCCTTCTCATTAAGCTATTTTCATACATATCGGGATTATTGTCCGAATAAACTATTTTCCATAAAACTTCAATAATTTTTATTTTTGAGTCTTCGTTCATATTTTTTACTTCTTTCGTAAAATCTAAAATTTGGTTAGAATTTTTTTCAATTTCCTCTGCTTTTATCAAGACTTCATCTATATCGTTATCTTTCGAATCAAGTTCAACAATAGCTTTTCTGATTATTTTTCTTTCTTTTTCTGTATAGTTTTCATCTATTTTAGCAGCATGTATTAGTAAAGCAGTAATTTTAATTAAAGAACTATCCATATCATTTTTATTTCTATTTTTATTTTTAAAAAATTTGATCATTATTTAAAATCTATATTTTTTAGAATACTGAATGGATTTTCTTTTTTTATAACTTTAGTAGAAAATTGTTTTTTATTACTTTTTGAGGGAATATAC
The DNA here is from genome assembly GCA_902560685.1 of uncultured Pelagibacteraceae bacterium. Classification (GTDB taxonomy): domain Bacteria; phylum Pseudomonadota; class Alphaproteobacteria; order Pelagibacterales; family Pelagibacteraceae; genus Pelagibacter. Next base: position 129,318 of record CACEMT010000002.1, read on the forward strand.
TTAAAGTAAATATCTTCATTTTTCGAAAATGAGGAGTAGTTCATTTTTTTTATTAGTTTTAAAAAATCTTCTTTTCCACAACCTAATAAATTTAACATTTCAGGAATTAATTTAATTTCCGTCTCCTTTTCTTTGCTTAGATCCATTATTTTTAAAAATAATCTTTCTAAAATATCAATTCTTACAAAAAAATTATCAAATTTTTCAAATCCACATAGCAACATGAAATCTTTAGAAAGATCATTTTTTTCTTTTAAAAAATTTAGACCAAAAGTTGGTGGTTTTAAACTATAATACTTTTGATGAAAATTCTTCCAAAGAGCAATTCTTAAAGATACTGCATTTGGCTTAAATAATTTAAATAAAAAAATATGATATCTTCCAAATTTTACTCCAATACTTCTTAAAATTTTTCTTTCCCCTTGATCAAGTTTTTTTAAAAAATATTTTACCTGTTCTCTTTTTACAACTCCATTATTTTCATATAACTGGTATGCCAAAGCTCTTATAGAGGTATTTGAAGTACTAATATTTTTTAAATCCGTTAAACTTTTTAGATCAGTATTAATTTTTTTACTTATCCAATCTTGTAAAAAATTATTAAAATTTATTTTTTCAACGTTATCAACCATATCATCAATAATAAGTTTAATTTCAGGGTTTAAGTAATCTTTTCCTGGTGATAATTTTGCGATAGGGAAATTTTGCCAATAAATTTTAAAATCATCTTTTAATTCAATTAAATTTGTTTTTTTAATTTGATCTATTCTTTTTATAATTTCAGGCTCAACATTTTGTTTTGCTGCTTTTTTTAAAGATTTTATATCTGTGTCTAAGGCACCTACTTTGAGATCTAGCTCTAGTTTTAATCCATTCAATTTTCCTATAAATTCTTTATTTATTAACACATCACCTTTTTCTAATATTTCAGTTTTAAAAGTTACATCTTGTTTAAGTCCTCTTGCCAGAACGCTAGCTCTTTTATCAATAAAGCTTTTAGTAAGTTCTTCATGAAGCCTATCTGAAAGTTTATCCTCCAGATTTTTTGTTCTCTCTACCCAATAATCCTGATTTTCTACCCAATTTACTTTATTGGAGACATAAGACCAAGTCCTAACATTTGCGATTCTGTTTGATATTGAGTCAACATTTCCTTCTAACTTGTCTAACTGCTGTAGTTGTTTTTTCATGTATTGATTAGTGACTTTTCCTTTTTCATTTAAAAATTCAAAAACTTTACTAACAACTTCTAAATGGTGACCATAATTTTTTTTGACAAAATCAGGTATTTGACAGCATTCCCATAATAACTTTAATTGATTTTCATTATTGTTTTGAATTTTAGAATTATTTTCTTTTAAAAAATATTTTAGCACTTTTTCATCCTCGCATTCATTAATCCTTTTTAGCCAGTCTTCCTTGGGTTTCTCTTCTAAAGATTTTAATAAATTTGATGAACTGTTAAATTTAAGATTTGAATTTCTCCAATAAAGAGTTCTAATATCTTCAAATTTATGATTTTCAATTAAATCTATTTCTTCTGAACTTATTTCACCACAATCTCCAGTAATTCCAAAACATCCATCGTTTAAGTATCTTCCAGCTCTTCCTGCTATTTGACTAATCTCAGAAAGATTTAATCTTCTTAATTTTTTGCCGTCGAATTTTTTTAAATTTGAAAAATAAATATTATCTAAATCCATATTTATACCCATACCAATTGCGTCAGTTGCAACTAAATAATCCACATCACCTGATTGATATAAATTAACTTGTGCGTTTCTAGTTTTGGGACTTAGAGAGCCCATTACTATAGCGGCCCCACCTTTTTGTCTTCTAATTAATTCTGCTATTGCATATACTTCTTCAGTAGAAAATGCAATTATTGCGCTTTTTCTTTCTATCCGCGAAATTTTTTTGTGTCCCGTATATAAAAGTTTTGACAATCGATCTTTACTAATAAATTCAATATCACCATCTAATTTAGATATTATATTTTTTATTGTATTTGCGCCCATAAACATTGTGAGTTTATTTCCTCTGAGATTAAGCAGTCTATCCGTAAACACGTGTCCTCTTTCATGATCAGCACACATTTGAATTTCATCAATTCCTACAAAATCTAAATTTTTATCTATTGGCATTGATTCAACGGTGCACAAAAAGTATTTAGAATTAGAAGGAATAATTTTTTCTTCTCCAGTTATAAGTGCTACTTTTTTTGGATCTATTTTTTTAACAACTTTATCATAAACTTCTCTAGCTAATAGCCTAAGTGGAAAACCTATCATTCCAGATTCAAACCCAAGCATAATCTCAATCGCCTGGAATGTTTTTCCAGTATTTGTAGGTCCCAGAACAGCTGTGATTTTATTTTTTTGCATTTCTACCTTTAGTATACTTTTTTTTTAAACTACCATATCTTGTAAATGCCTAAGAACAAAAATAGTATAAAACATGACCGAATCACTGAAGAAAAAGTTCTCATTTTATTTTTTTATAAAAAAGACAGTAACATAATTCAAAAAATTTAAATATATATTTTAATAATGAAGTCAAAAATACTATGGAAGGCAAGTAGGTCAAAAAAAAATAATTCAAATCTATTTAGATACGAAAAATTTTTGTCATCTAAATATAATTTTAAAGTAACTCAAAAATATAAAAAATTAATTAAATGGAGCATAAAAAATCCTAAAAAATTTTGGAGTTCTATTTGGGACTTTACTAAAGTCATAGGTATTAAAAATGAGAGATTTGAAAAATCAAATGTATTTTTTAAGAATAAATTTCTTAAAAATTCAAAATTAAATTTTGCTGAAAATTTATTAATAAAAAATGATAATTCAAAAGCTATAACATTTGTAAGCGAAAACGGTTTTAAAAAAGTTAGATCCTGGAAAGAATTAAATACAAATGTATGCAAGATAATAAATTTCTTTTTATCAATTAAATTAAAAAAAAAAGATAGAATCGCTGCATACTTACCTAATTTGATTGAAACGGTTGAATCATTCATTGCAACATCAGCCATAGGTTCAATTTGGTCATCTTGCTCTCCTGATTTTGGATCAAATGGTGTAATTGAAAGGTTTTCTCAAATAAAACCAAAAGTATTAATTATATGTGATAGATATTTTTATAATGGGAAAGAAATAAATATAATTGATAGACTGCCAAAAATTTTAAAAAAAGTTAAATCTATTAAGAGTGTGGTGATTATTAATTATCCCGGAAAACCATTTTTAAAATCAAAAAAAATTAAAAATATAAAATTTTTTTATTGGAATTCGATAATGAAAATTAAAAATAAAGAAATTCAGTTTAAAAAATTTGATTTTGAACATGAACTTGCAATTTTATATTCAAGCGGTACCACAGGAAAACCAAAGTGTATTTGTCATAGATCTGGGGGTGTTTTACTTCAGCATCTAAAAGAACATCAGTTGCATTGTGATATAAAGGAAAATGATAATATTTTTTATTTTACCACATGTGGCTGGATGATGTGGAATTGGCTAGTGACTGCTTTATCGTCAAAGGCATCAATTGTTATGTTCGAAGGTTTTCCAATGTATAAAAGAGATGATTTACTTATTAAATTAGCAGATGAGGAAAAAATAACTTTGTTTGGAGTTAGTGCAAAATATATAGATTCACTCAATAAATCTAAAATTTTAAATAAAAAAAAGTATAAATTAAAAAATCTTAGAACAATTTGTTCAACTGGTTCACCTTTATCTGAAGAAGGTTTTAATTTTATTTATAAAAAAGTTAAAAAAAATGTGCATCTTGCTTCAATATCTGGAGGAACTGACATTGTTTCATGTTTTTTACTTGGAAACATTTACGAACCAGTTATTGCAGGAGAAATTCAAAATAAAGGTTTAGGAATGGATGTTGATATATTTGATGATAATGGCAAACCAATTAAAAATAAAAAAGGTGAATTGGTTTGTAAAAATGCGTTCCCCACAATACCTTTAAAATTCTGGAATGATAAAAATAATATTAAGTTTAAGAAATCATATTTTAATAAATTTAATAATGTTTGGCATCATGGTGATTATGGAGAGGTAAAAAAATCAGGAGGATTCGTAATATATGGTAGATCAGACACAACTTTAAATCCTGGTGGAGTAAGACTTGGAACTTCAGAAATTTATTCTGAGGTAGAAAAATTTCATGAAATAAAAGAGTCTATAGTTATAGGGCAATCCTGGGATAATGATATTAGAATAATACTTTTTGTTATAATGAATAAAAATTATAAACTTGATAATGAATTAATAAAAAGAATAAAATTACAAATCAGGACAAATGCTTCACCGAGACATGTTCCAAGCAAAATACTTACTGTTAGTGATATTCCAAGAACAAAAAATGGAAAAATAGTTGAACTGGCAGTAAAAAATATTATTGAAGGAAATGAAATAAAAAATAAAGAAGCGCTAGCAAATCCTGAAACTTTAAATGAGTTTAAAAACTTAAGAGAATTACAATACTAAAATCATTTTATTAACCACCTGGTCCATAATTAGATATTTTTTTATTTAATTTTTTCCATACACCTGATGCAGATGCTATTAGTCTTTGATTTGATTTTAAATGGCAAATTAAAAATACCATAGATTTAGTAACTTTTTGAATTTTAGTAAATCCTATAATTTCATCTCCAATTTTTGTTGAGTCAATAAATTTAATATCCAGAGTTATAGTTACACAAGGTGAATTGTTACTTGCACGATGTGCTGCCGTTCCTGATCCAGCATCTATGATTGAACAAATATAGCCTCCATGAGTAATACCAGCAGAATTTAATTTATTTTCATCAATAGTAGTTTTAAATTCAAATTCTGTATCTGAAATTTTTCTAAAAAGAATACCACCATTGTGCTTCATAAAACCTGGTTTGTTACTAATTTGTTCAAATTTATCAGTCATAAATTTAAATCATTATTGTAATTAGCATTAAAATCAAAATGATTATTAGAAAAAAAATAATAACTGATTTTTGTAAAGATATTTTCATAATAATTTTGGTGGGCCGCGAAGGACTTGAACCCTCAACCTCAGAGTCCGTAGCTCTGCGCTCTATCCAATTGAGCTAGCAGCCCTCAAGTGCAATATAGATTAATAAGAAGAAATTTAAATAGCAAATATTAAATATTTAAATAATTCTGTATCTTTTCTTTAAAAGTAACTTTTGTATCCAAAATCTACTATCTATATTTTTATTTTTATTAGATAGGCTAAATTTAATAATAAAATGTGTTAACTTTGTTAACATATTACATTTTACGCATTTAAGATTGACTAAAAAAAGATATAAATATGTCTAAAATGAAACTTTTAATCAATTTAAATAGGTTTTTTTAAATTAATATTTATATGATCAATAAAGTAATTGTTCCTGATATTGGTGATTTTGAAAATGTAGAAATCATAGAAATTTTAGTAAAATCAGGCGATAAAATAAAAAAAAACGACTCCATCGTAACCCTTGAAAGCGACAAATCAAGTGTTGAGGTTCCTTCAACAGTAGAAGGTGTTGTTGAAAATATCAATGTAAAAATTGGAGATAAAGTTTCTAAAGGTGATGAACTAATTTCAGTATCAGGGGAGGAATCTGAAATTAGTGATGAGAAAATAAAATCTAGCGAGGATAAATTACCAACAGATACAGAAAAAATTATTCAACAAGCAGAAGAGAGTTTAGAAAAAAAAGAAGAAAAAGTTGTTGAAAGTAAAATTGATAAAAAAAATGAGACAATTATCCAGGTTTCTAAAGATGGAGATATAGATCCAATAGAAACAAAAGAATGGTTAGAGTCTCTTTCTGCAGTGTTGGAAAAAGATGGAAAAAATAGAGCTCAGTTTTTAATTAAGCAACTTATTGAACATTCTTATAAGGAAGGTTCAGATTTAATATTATCTAGAAATACTCCTTATATTAATACTATAAAACCAGAGGAAGAGATAAGATCTCCTGGGGATCAAAATTTAGAAAGAAAAATAAGATCTTTAATTAGATGGAATGCAGCGGCAATGGTTGTTAGAGCGAATAAAAAAAATCCAGAACTTGGAGGTCATATTGGAACATTCGCCTCAGCTGCTACTCTATATGATATTGGCATGAATCATTTTTGGAGAGCAAAAAATAATAAATTTGGTGGAGATTTAATTTACTTTCAAGGCCATAGTGCACCAGGAATGTATGCAAGAGCTTTTCTTGAAGGCAGAATTAATGAAAAAGAATTAGATCGTTTTAGACAAGAAGTTAAACCAGGTGGGTTATCTTCCTATCCTCATCCTTGGTTAATGCCAAAATTTTGGCAGTTTCCTACGGTGTCAATGGGTCTTGGCCCAATAATGTCAATCTATCAAGCTAGATTTAATAAATATTTAATTAATAGAGGATTATTAAAAGATGAAGGAAGAAAAATTTGGTGCTTCCTAGGAGATGGTGAAACCGACGAACCAGAGTCTTTAGGAGCCATAGGATTAGCAGCTAGGGAAAAACTAGATAACTTAATTTTTGTAGTAAATTGCAACTTACAAAGACTGGATGGTCCAGTCAGAGGTAATGGAAAAATTATTCAAGAACTTGAAGGAATATTTAGAGGAGCTGGTTGGAATGTAATTAAAGTTATTTGGGGTTCTTACTGGGATCAATTGTTAGCTAAAGACAAATCTGGATTATTAATTAAAAGAATGGGAGAAGCAGTTGATGGAGAATATCAAGCATTCAAAGCAAAAGGAGGAAAATATGTAAGAGAGAAATTTTTTGGAAAGTATAAAGAGCTTTTAGATATGGTTTCTCAAATGACAGATAGAGATATTT
>CACEMT010000003.1 GCA_902560685.1 uncultured Pelagibacteraceae bacterium
TTATTTATTAAATTATTAATTTCCTTAAAACCTTTGGTTTTTGTACAATAATATATAATTTGATTTATATTTTTTTTGTGTTTTTTTTTGAAATTTTTTAAGTCAACATTTAGCATTATTTATTTAAAATAATTTTTCATTCTTTCAAGAGTATTTTGATTAATGTCAATGTCATATTTTTCGTTTAATAAAAAATCATAAGAATTATAAAGATTATCTCTTAACTTTGTATTTGCTTGGATAAGAAATTTTTTAGTTTCTTCATTATCCTTATTCAAAAAACCTTTATTAATATTTTTTATCTTGACTAAATAAACATTATTATCTTTATCAGAAACCAATGAAAAATTATTAACACCAAGTGAATATAATAGTTTTACAGAATCATTTGAAAATTTATTAATATCATTAATTGAGTTAATTTTTAAACTTTTGATATTACCTTTAGATAATTTAAAAAAATCATCATTTGTAAATTCTTTTTTCTGAATCTTTTTCATTAAATCTGTATGAACATCATATTTATTTCTTTCATAAAGATTGTCCCTTACTGTCGCTAAAAATTTTTCACTTTCTAGACTAGGCAAAACTTTCTCTAAATTTTTAATTTCATATAATAAGAAATAATCATTTTTATCTAGCAATTCTAATTCTGCGTTATTTCTTTGTTTATATATTTCATCTAATAAATCTTCACTATCATTGCCTGGGTAGTATTTTTTAATAGTTCTTACTTTTAAATTGTAATTTTTTGCAATCTCATCAATTGTATTATTTTTCGTTACCAGGTCTTCAATTTCATCGATCTTTGAAAAGAAATTTTCAGAAAACTCAGATTCGCCAGTCAATTCACTTGGTGTAATTTTAATCAGTGATATATCAACTTTTTCAATAGAAAAAATTTCCTCATTCTCATTTACGTGTTTTTTTAAATCGTTCAAAGAAAATTGATTTTTGTTCACATATATAGAATTCAAATCTAAATAATCGATTTCAACTTGTTTTAATTGTTCATTATAAGTTTTATTTGCCAAGAAGTAGGGAGATTTAATTCCACCTCCTATATATCTAAATAATTCCTTCTTTAGTTCATTGTTTCTTATTTCTTGTTCAAATTCTACTGAAGTTAAGTTATTCTCTAGTAAAAACTTTTCATATTTAGTTCTAGAAAAAATATTATTATCTTCTTGAAAAGATTGTTGATTTTTTATTTTTTTAGCAAGAATTTCATCTGATACAGATATTTGTAATTTATTAATTTCTAAATCAACAAGTGTATCAGATACTAATTGTGTCAAAAGTTTTTCAATAATATTATCATTGATATTCTCACTAATATATTCAGATGTAATTTTTGAATCATTTATAAAATCAGCAAATTTTTGTGTTGAGATATTGTGATTATTTATTTTTGCAATACTATTCGTATTTCCACCACTAAAAACACTGCCCATTCCCCAAAAAACGAATGGGATTATTATTATACCCACCAAGACTCCAGCAAGCTTTCCTTTTGAAAAATTTCTTAATTTATTTAACATTTAGTTTTAATTTTATTGATCTATAAAAAACAAACCTATAAATTATATTTTAGTTAATGACAAATAATATGTTTTTTATAGCTAATTGGAAAATGTTTGGTGATTTAAAGTCAGTAAATTCTATCAAAAAAGTGATCAAACTTTCAAAAAACAAAAAATTTAATAAAGCACAAATAATATATTGCCCTCCATATACTCTAATCAGTAATTTTGTAAAATTAGTTAAAAATAGTAAAATTAAAATCGGAGCACAAAATTGTCATCAATCTCAAAATCCTGGACCGTTTACAGGCTCTATAAATACTGAATTGATAAAATCTAGTGGAGCAAATTATGTAATAATTGGTCACTCAGAAAATAGAGCAACTGGAGATACTAATCATATTATAAATCTTAAAATTAAAGCTGCATTAAAAAAAAATTTAAAAATAATCTTTTGCATAGGAGAAACTTTAATCCAAAAAAAGAGAAATAAAACAAATTCAATTTTAAAATCTCAATTAACAGTCGGACTAAAAAATATAAAAAATAATAATAATATTATTTTTGCATACGAACCTGTCTGGTCAATAGGAACTGGAATAATTCCAAAAACTACTAATCTTGAAAAGCAAGTTATTATTATAAAAAAAATGTTAATGAAAATATGGAAATCAAAAGATCCAAAAATAATTTATGGGGGCTCTGTAAATTCAAAAAATATCTCAGAATTAAAAAAAATTACTTTAATTAAAGGTTTTTTGATAGGCGGAGCTTCTCAAAATGCAAAGAATTTTATTGATATCATAAAAAAAACTATTAATTAGACCCCATGGAAAATATTTTATTAGTAGTAAACATTATACTAGCGATTCTGCTCGTAATATTTGTACTCTTCCAAAAGTCAGAAGGTGGAGCACTTGGCATAGGTGTTTCCCAGGATAATTTTATGTTTTCCAGGTCTGCTGGCAATTTTTTTACTAAAGCAACTGCAATAATTGCTACATTATTTATTATTTGCAGCCTAGCTTTGACTATAATTTCTAGAGATGATTTAACCCCAACCTCGTCAGTTTTGGATAAAATTGAAGAAAACTCTGACGAAGCGCCACAAATTCCAGAAAATAATAATTAATACTTTCATTTTTAATTAAGTATGGATATAAAGTAATTCCATGGCGCGATATATATTCGTTACTGGCGGCGTGGTCTCATCATTAGGCAAAGGATTATCATCTGCTTCTCTTGCATATCTTCTAAAATCTCAAGGATATAAAGTTAGAATTAGAAAAATGGATCCTTATTTAAATGTAGACCCTGGAACAATGAGTCCATTTCAACACGGAGAAGTTTTTGTAACAGATGATGGTGCAGAAACTGATTTGGATCTCGGACACTACGAAAGATTTACAAACATTTCTGCAAAAAAATCTGACAATATTACAACAGGAAAAATTTATAGTGATATAATTAAGAAAGAGCGTAAAGGTAATTATTTGGGAAAAACAGTTCAAGTTATACCTCATGTAACAGACAGAATAAGAGAATTTATAAAAGGAGATATAACTAATGAAGATTTTGTTATTTGCGAAATAGGAGGAACAGTTGGTGATATAGAAAGCTTGCCTTTTGTTGAAGCTATAAGACAATTTTCAAATGAAGTTGGTAGAAACAAAAGTTTATTTATACATTTAACTTTTGTTCCATTTTTAAAATCATCGGATGAGATTAAAACTAAACCAACTCAACATTCTGTTAAAGAACTGAGAAGCCTTGGCATACAACCAGATATAATAATTTGTAGATCTCAAAAATCTATTCCACTAGATCAAAGAAAAAAGATATCACTATTCTGCAATGTATCTATTGAAAATGTAATAGAGACAGTTGATGTAAGAACAATCTATGAAGCACCTATAAGTTTTTATAATGAAAAATTAGATAAACAAGTCTTGAAATTTTTTAAGTTAAAACCAAGAAAAAAAGTTAATTTACTACCTTGGAAGAAAATCACCAAAACTGTTTTGAATACTAAAAAAATAGTAAATATTGCAATTATTGGAAAGTATGTAAATTTAAAGGACGCTTACAAATCACTAGATGAAGCTTTAATACATGGTGGTATAAACAATAATGTAAAAGTTAATTTAGTTAGAATTGAGTCTGATAAATTGAAACCTAGCCAAATTAGTAAAGTTTTAAAAAATGTATCTGGGATTTTAATTCCTGGTGGATTTGGAAAAAGGGGAACAGAAGGTAAAATATCAGCTATTAACTATGCAAGAATAAAAAAAATTCCTTTTTTAGGTATTTGCTTTGGTATGCAAATGGCAGTAATAGAATTTGCTAGAAATGCTTTAAAAATCAAAAATGCAGGGTCAACCGAATTAGATAAAAAATGTTATCCTACTATTGGTTTAATAAGTGAGTGGAATAAAAATGGCCAAATGATAAAAGGAACAAACAAAGATTTAGGTGGCACTATGAGATTAGGTTTATATGAAGCTAAATTAAGACATAATTCATTGATAGAAAAAATCTATAAATCTAAGTTTATATTTGAAAGACATAGACACAGGTATGAAGTGAATAATAATTTAAAAAATAAATTTGAAAATAAAGGAATGATTTTTTCTGGAATGTCACCAGATGGTAAATTACCTGAAATTATTGAACTTAAAAACCATCCTTGGTTTATAGGTGTTCAATATCATCCTGAATTTAAATCTAGACCTTTGTCGCCACATCCTTTATTTTCATCATTTATCAAAGCTGCAAAATTTTATTAATGTTAAATAAAGTTGTTAAATTTAATAATTTTGAGATATCAAATAATAAAAAAATATCTCTTATTTCAGGACCTTGTCAGCTTGAAACTGAACAGCATGCAATGGATATGGCTGGTAAAATTAAAGAAATTGCATCAAAATTTGAAATTGGTTTTATATATAAAACCTCATTTGACAAAGCTAACAGAACTAGCTTGAAAGGAAAAAGAGGAGCAGGTTTAGATTCATCGTTACCTGTATTTGACAAGATTAAAAGTGAATTAAAAATCCCAGTATTAACAGATGTACACAATGTTGAACAATGTTCTATTGTATCTAAGCATGTTGATGTATTGCAAATACCCGCATTCTTATGTCGCCAGACAGATTTATTAGTTGCTGCTGCCAAAACTAATAAAGTTATTAATGTTAAAAAAGGCCAATTTTTAGCTCCATGGGATATGACAAATGTTACAAAAAAAATTTCAGAATCAGGTAATGATAATATTCTTGTTACAGAAAGAGGAGCAAGCTTTGGTTACAATACACTCGTATCTGATATGAGATCCATACCTATAATGGCAAAAAACGGTTATCCAATTGTATTTGATGGAACTCATTCCGTCCAACAACCTGGCGGACTTGGTGAAAAAAGTGGAGGACAAAGAGAATTTGTTGAATACTTATCAAGAGCTGCTACTGCAGTTGGTATAGCAGCAATTTTTTTAGAAACTCATCAAGATCCAGATAATGCACCATCCGATGGCCCCAACATGGTTCCACTAGATAAGTTAGAAAGTTTAATATCACAAATAGTTGAAATAGATAATTTAGTTAAAAATAAATGAGTAAAATAACTAAAGTTATAGCAAGACAGGTTTTTGACAGCCGAGGAAATCCAACAATTGAAGCAGAAGTTTTTGCAAATAATATGAAAGCTAGAGCGATATCGCCATCTGGAGCCTCCACCGGATCTCACGAAGCATATGAAAAAAGGGATAAATCAAACAAGAGATACCTAGGCAAAAGTGTCTTCAAAGCAGTTAAATTAATTAACACAATAATTTCAAAAAAATTGAAAAACCAAAATATCCATAATCAAGAAAAAATTGATTACATCTTAATAAAACTTGATGGAACTAAGCAAAAAAAGAAATTTGGAGCAAATGCATTATTGGCAGTTTCAATGGCAGTTAAAAAATTATCTGCAAGAATTCGAAAAATACCACTTTATAAAACTTTTTTTATTAAAAAGGATTTTAAATTACCCTATCCATTAATGAATGTAATTAATGGTGGAGCACATGCAAATAATGGTCTTAGAATACAAGAATTTATGATTAGACCTGATAAAGCTAAATCAATTACTGAAGCATTAAGAATATGTTTTTTAGTAATTAATAACTTGAAAATTTTAATTAAAAAAAGGGGTGAATCTACCTCAGTTGGAGACGAAGGTGGTTTTGCTCCAATGATAAATGAAAATGAAGATGCATTGAAATTAATAGTAAATGCAATAGAAAAATCAGGATTTAAAAATGGTAAAGATGTATCTATATGCTTAGATGTAGCTGCAAATGAGTTATTCAAAAAACAAAAGTATTCAATCCATTCTAAAAAATTCATATCTGCTAACAAAACAATTGATCAATATCTAAAATTAATTAAAAAATATAAAATTAAATCTATAGAAGATCCATTCGCCGAAGATGATTGGTTGTCTTGGAATAATTTTATGAAAAAAATAAATAAAGATACTCAAGTTGTAGGCGATGATTTGTATGTGACTAATTTAGAGAGATTAAAAGTAGGTTTTTTAAATAAATCATCCAATTCAATATTAATAAAACTTAATCAGATAGGTACAGTTTCGGAAACTCTAGAAGTTATCAAATTTGCTCAGTTAATTGGTTTTAGTACTATAATATCGCATAGATCAGGTGAAAGTGAGGATACGTTTATTTCTGATCTGGCTGTAGGTACTAATTCTAACCAAATAAAAACAGGATCCTTAGCACGCTCTGAGAGAGTAGCTAAATATAACCAGCTCATAAGAATTGAAGAGAAACTTGGAAATTTAGCAAAAATGAATAAAATAAATTAATGTTAACTAAATTAAAAAATAATTTTTTTATACTAATTTCTACAGTTTTATTTTTGTACTTTTTTTTTAACCTTTTAGATGGAGAAAGAGGTTTAATTTCCTATTTTGAAAAAAAAAATATTTTAAAGGAATTAAAAGATGAAAGAAAAAATGTGGTTAATAAAATAAACGAATTGGAAATTAAGAATTCACTTTTAACTGACAATTTAGATTTAGATTATATAGAAATTTTAATCAGACAAAAATTTTTATTTGGTAAAAGTGGTGAAAATACCTATATAATAAAAAGTAATGAAAATTAGACATCCTGAAAAAGTTAATAAACCAATTAATCCAATTAAAAAAAAGCCAAGTTGGATCAAATCAAAACTTTTAAATAGCCAAGAATTTTTTTTAACAAAAAGTATTGTTAATCAACATAAGTTAAAAACTGTGTGCCAGGAGGCGAACTGTCCGAATATTACAGAGTGTTGGAGTAAAAGGCATGCAACATTTTTAATTATGGGAGAAACTTGCACTAGAGCCTGTGCTTTTTGTGACGTCATAACTGGAAAACCTAAATCTCTTAATTCTTTAGAACCATTACAAATTGCTTCAGCAATCAATAAGTTAAACTTAAAACACGCAGTAATTACTTCTGTTGACCGAGATGATTTAATTGATGGTGGAGCTAATCATTTTTACAAAGTTATAAATGAAATAAGGAAGCAAAATCCAAACACAACTATAGAAGTTTTAACTCCAGATTTTTTAAGAAAAGGTGAGTCTTACAAAAAAGTTGTTGAAGCTAGACCAGATGTTTTTAATCATAACATTGAAACTGTTCCAGGACTTTATAGAAAAGTTAGACCTGGATCTAGATATTTTGCATCCGTTGAGTTGCTTAAAAAAGTAAAAAAAATTAATAAAAAAATTTTTACAAAATCTGGATTAATGGTTGGATTAGGTGAAAATAAAGATGAAATTATCCAAGTGATGGATGATTTAAGATCTGCTGAAGTTGACTTTTTAACAATAGGACAATACCTCCAACCTTCAGCAAAACACCATCCGCTTCATAGATATTATTCTCCTCAAGAATTTGAAGAATTAAAATTAATCGCTGAGTCGAAAGGTTTCTTATTAGTATCATCCTCTCCATTAACTAGATCTTCTTATCATGCCGATGAAGATTTTGCTAAATTAAGAAAAAATAGAAATAATATTCACTAATGCCAAAAGCATCAGTTAAGAGATTAATTGATAGTAGAAAAGATAAACTTATTGAATTTGTTTTAGATATTGAAAAATATCCAGAATTTATTCCATTTTGTGAAAATTCTAAAATTTATGAGAAAAATGAAAACAGTACTTCAATCAACATAATTGCAGATCTGACTATAGGAAAAGGACCATTTAAAGATACATTTAAGAGTGATGTTAAATTTAATAAAAACAAAGATCACATTCATGTTGTAAATATTGACGGACCTTTAAATTATATGAAAAATAATTGGAAATTTGTTGAAAAAGGAAACTTGACCAATGGTTATAAAACTGAAGTACTTTTTGACATCGATTTTGAAGTTAAAAATAAATTTTTAAATATTTTAATGACCAAATCTTTTCAATACGGATTAGAAAAAATAGCAGACGCTTTTCAAAAAAGAGCAGAAAGTCTTTAAATTATATTTAAAATCATTTTATGAGCTTGATTTACTGTAGATTTCTGAATTGAATATCTATTTTTATTTTTAAATAAGTTCTTTCTAATAATTGTTTTATTTCCTCTTTTAATACCGATGTAAACTAAGCCAACAGGTTTTTGTTTAGTGCCTCCTTTAGGACCAGCAACGCCAGTAACCGAGACAGAAATATTAGTTTTACTAATTTTACTTAAATTTTTAACCATAGATAAGCAAGTTTCATAACTTACAGCACCATGTTTTAGTATTGTTTTTTTATTAACTTTAAGAAGGCTAATTTTGGATTGATTTGAATAAGTAACTAAGCCGATTGTGAATACTTTAGAGGAGCCACTAATTGATGTAATTGAACTTGAAAGCAAACCCCCAGTACAAGATTCTGCAAAAGAAATTTTTAGGTTTTTTTTACTTAACAATTTAACTAATTTTTGAGCACTCTTTTTCATGAAGTAATCACCATATATGAAACAAGGACTGCAACAACATATAATCCTGCACAGACATCATCCATAATAACACCAAAACCATTCTTAAAATTTCTATCATAGTAACTAACTGGGTAGGGTTTAACTATGTCAAATATTCTAAATAAAATAAATATTATAAAATAAAAGGTTAATACATGATTTATTTCTTTAACACCTTCGTGTGCAATCTCGTAAAGACATATTGGTATTGATTGTCCAATAAATTCATCAATAACTACTTCCTTGGGATCCTTATTATCTAAATTTTTTATAAAGATATTTACCGCATAAATTGACATGAAAAAAATAATTAATATTCCAATTAAAATAAAGTTAGGTGATAAATTAAATATATGAAATAAAAAAAATAAAAATATAGTTGTAACCAAAGAAGCATAACTACCAGGTATTTTTTTAAGTTTTCCAATACCAAATAATGTAACAAATAAAAAAATTACTTTATTCATATTTATTAATTGCAATTATAGCCTCACAAGCAATTGCACTTTCTTTTCCAATTAATCCTAACTTTTCAACAGTTTTACCCTTAAGATTTATAATATTTTTATTTATACCCATTAAACTTGATAAAGAACTAATAATTTTATTTCTATATTTTGAAACTTTTGGTTTTTCACAAATCAAATTTATATCTAAGTTGTTAATATAAAAATTATTATTTTTAAGCATTGAAATTATTGGATCAAGCATTTTAAAAGATCTAATGTTTTTAAATTTTTTTTTATTATCTGGATACAAAGAACCAATATCTTTTTTTCTTAACGCCCCAAGCAAGGCATCAATTATAGCATGTAGCACAACATCTCCATCAGAATGACCCTTTAGACCAGAATGATAGGGCACCTTAATTCCGCCTAAATAAAGTTTTTTATTTTTAACCAATCTATGAATATCAAATCCAATTCCATAAAAAGTTTTTGATTGATTTTTATTTAAATCTATTTTTTTCGTAATTTTAAAATTTTTTTCTTCTCCTTTAATAAATTTTATTTTTTGGTTATTGTTTAAAAACAATGTCGCCTCGTCTGTTATAAGAGATTTGTTTTTTTTTGATAAATTGTATAAAGTTTTAAATTTAAAACATTGAGGCGTTTGTGTTAGTAAAACTTTTTTTCTATTAAGATTAATTATTTTACTTCCTTGATTGTATTTAGTTGAATTATCAGTATTAATATATGGAACTACAGCTTTATTATTTTTGATATGCTTATTTAAATTTTTTAATAGATTTATTGAAAAATTTGGTCTTGCAGCATCATGAATAAATACATTATTAACTTTTTTACCTTTAATATAATCGAGAGCTTTCTTTGAAGATAAATATCTTTCTTTTCCTCCCTTTATTACGTCTACCTTTAGATTTTTTTTAAATTTATTAGTTTTATTAATAACTAAAATTATTTTTTTAAATAATTTAGATTTTAATGCTGTGTCGATAGAATGCATAAATAAAGGTTTATTCTTATATAATGAGAATTGTTTAGGCATTTTAGAGCCAAATCTTTTGCCTTTTCCTGAAGCCAAAATTATGAAATAATTATTCATCTATTTATTTTAATTATTTTTCATGTATTTTTAAACAATGCTATCTTTCCTAAAGAGAAATTTACTTATTACAATACTTTTCTTTCTATCTTTATTTGTTGGTTTTTTAACCTTTTTAACATTTATAGATAAAAGTTTTATAGAGTTAAATGATACAAATCTTCAATCACTTTTAGTTTTAAGTGGTATTTTATTATTTATTTTATTAGCTTTAATTTATTTTGAAATAACAAATTCTTTTAAAAAAAATATAAATTTAAGAGGATCTATTGCGAACAAAAAATATATAATATTTTTTTCTTTATTTACACTGATACCATCACTATTAATATCTATTTTTTCACTATTCTTATTTACTTTTGCTCTAGATAAATATTTAGATAAAAAAATAACTACGGCTGTAAATAATTCGTATGAAATCGCAAAACAGTATGTTGATGAAAAAAGAAATAAAATAGAATCTGATATTGTTTTAATTGCTTACGATTTAAATAAATTTTCAAATTTATTTTTTGATAATCATGCACAATTTAAAAAATATTTTAGTACTCAAAAAATTTTAAGAAATATTGATCATCTCTATTTAATAGACAATAAAGGCGACCTTATACTATCTGCAGATGATAACGTATACTTACCTATTGAAAATAGAGCTTTAAAAATGGTTTTAAACGATGAAAGACCGTTAAAGATCATTAATGCATTTGAAAATAAATCTGCTGCAATAATTAAACTTTCTAATTACGAAAATGTATATCTATACGCAATAAAATTTCTTGATAAAAATATATCTAAATATTTAACCGAATCCGAGGAGGCAATTAATTTTTATTACACTGTTGAAAACCAAAACTTAGGTATAAGAATTTCATTTGCTATTATTTATATAATTGTAGTTACTCTTTTACTTTTTATATCTATTAGTATAGCAATTAGATTTTCATCAAGATTTTTTATTTCAATAAATAATCTTATTTCTGCATCAAATGAAATAGGAAAGGGTAATTTAAATACAAAAGTCCCAGAAATAAAAGCTGATAAAGAAATGGAAATTTTAAATAAGAATTTTAATGCAATGATAGATAAACTTAAAGTTCAGCAGAACAAATTGCTGATCTCAGAAAGACATGAGGCCTGGGAAAGTATTGCAAGGAAACTTGCTCACGAAATTAAAAATCCTTTGACACCGATGCAATTAACAATCGATAACTTAAAAACTAAATATTTAAGCAATTTAGATGATGAAAATAAAGAATTATATGAGAAAAATCTTTTATTAATGAAAAATCAAATTAAACAAATAGAAAATTTGGTAAATGAATTTTCTGATTTTGCAAGAATGCCAAAACCTCTATACCAAAAAAATGAAATTATTAAACTTATAACAAGTAATATTGAATTATTAAAAAAATTAGATGATTCGATTACAATTGATTTTAATTCTAATAATTTAAAAAAATTAGAAATTCATTGCGATGCTGAACAAATTTCTAGAGTCATATTAAACTTAATTAAGAATTCTATTGAAAGTATTCAGGAAAAAGCTTTAAAAAGCCTAGATTTTGATAAAAAAATTACTATAGATTTAACTAAATTAAATAATTATACATTACTCACTATTAGAGATACTGGAGTTGGTTTCTCAAATAATGATAAAAATAATTTAATTAAACCTTATTACACTACGAAAAAAAATGGATCAGGATTAGGCTTGTCTATTGTAAATAAAATAATAAATGACCATAATGGAAATGTAGATTTTTTATCTAAAAAAAATGGAGCAAAGATAGAATTAACTTTACCATTAAATGTAAATAATAATGTTAACTGAAATATTAATAATTGATGATAATGCTGATATACGATTTGTAATTAATGAATTAATTACAGACGCTGGTTACAAAACAAGATTAGCTGCTAACTACAATCAGGCTTTATCAGAAATAGATAAAAAATTACCAGATGTAGCAATAATAGATGTTAAATTAGATAAAAGTGACAGAGACGGAATTGAACTTCTTAATCATATAAAAAGTAAAAATAAAGATATACCTGTTATTATAATTTCAGGTCATGCAAATATTGAAATGGCAGTTAATTCACTCCAATCAGGTGCATTTGAATTTATCCAAAAACCTTTTGATAAAGATAGACTATTAAATTTTGTCAAGCGTGCTGATGAAAATTCTAAATTAAAAAAAGAAAATAAATCTTTGCAAAATAAAATATTTCACACCTTTGAGATTATTGGCAAAAGTCAAAATATAATATCGATACGTGATCAAATTCAGAAACTTTCATCTTCAGAAAGTCGGGTATTTATTAGTGGTCCAACTGGTTCAGGAAAAGAATTGTTGGCTAGAAAAATACATAAAAATTCAAAAAGAAATAAAAACCCCTTTATAATTATAAATGGAGCTTTATTAGAAGCTAAAAAATACGAAATGGAGTTGCTTGGAGAGGAAAAAAATGACGGTTCAATTCTTTATGGAGCATTAGAAAAAGCTTCTGGTGGAATATTATTAATTGATGAAGTAACAGAAATTCCACTTTCTATACAATCAAAAATATTAAGAATTTTAATTGACCAAAAGTTTAGAAGAGTTAATGGTAATCACGATATTAAAGTTGATGTAAGAATTATTTGTACTAATAGTAAAGATATTTCTAAAGAAATTATAAATGGTAACTTTAGAGAAGATTTGTACCATAGATTAAATGTTTTTAATATCAGCATTGATCCATTAAGCAAAAGAATAGACGACATCCCACTTCTTGTTGATTATTTTCTAAAACATATGTGCAATAATTATAATATTAAATTCTTTTCAATAAATGATAACAGCTATTTATTAAATTATTCTTGGCCAGGGAATGTAAGAGAATTAAGAAATTTAATTGAAAGGGTTGTTATTTTATCTCAAGGCCAAAGTGAGCAGCAAATCTTAAATGTTATTAAAGAGTCAATTTCATCAAAAGCTTCAGATAAGAAATTTTCAATTTCAGACTCTTTGGCAATACCACTTAGAGAAGCACGCGAAAATTTCGAAAAGGAATATTTAACGACCCAAATAAAAAAATTTGGTGGAAATATATCAAAAACAGCCAAATTTGTAGGCATGGAAAGATCAGCATTGCATCGAAAACTGAAATTACTTGGAGTTAAAGATTTAAATTAATGAATATAATTATATGTGGAGCTGGAAGAGTAGGCTTTACTATCTCTAAATTACTAACTGAGCAAAACCATTCAGTCACTGTTATCGATCAATCTAGTGAAGATATACAAAAAATTACTGAGTCTTTAGATGTCAAAGCAATTGTAGGTAAGGCTACTTATCCTTCAATATTGGAGAAAGCGAACGGTACAGATGCTGATATGATTATTGCAGTCACAAGAAATGATGAAATTAATATGTTGATATGTCAAATAGCATATACAGCTTTTAATATACCCAAAAAAATTGCGAGAATAAGATCACAAAATTATTTGGATCCAAAATTTTCCAAATTATATAATAAAGAAAATTTACCTAT
This sequence comes from uncultured Pelagibacteraceae bacterium, assembly GCA_902560685.1. Classification (GTDB taxonomy): domain Bacteria; phylum Pseudomonadota; class Alphaproteobacteria; order Pelagibacterales; family Pelagibacteraceae; genus Pelagibacter. The sequence continues at coordinate 13,648 of CACEMT010000003.1, forward strand.
TGATGTAATAATTTCACCAGAATTAGAAATTGCAAAATCTATACATCGTAAATTAGAATCACCCGGCGCTTTAGACAACGTTCCTTTTGCTGACAATAAAATTAAACTTTTAGAAATTCTAATTGAAGACTCATGCCCTATAGCTGATATAAAACTTAACGAATTAACCAAGAAATTTCCAAAATTAAATGCCAATATACTTGGTGTTATAAGAGATGAAAAATTTATTTTTCTTAAAAAAAATGATGTAATGAAAAAAAGTGACAAAGCTTATGTTATAATTAACTCTTCACAAATGACTGAAACACTAAAAGCATTTGGACATAACGAAAAAATTTCTAACAAAATCCTTATTATAGGAGGAGGAAATGTTGGTTTTAATTTAGCCAAAAATATTGAACAATCTTTTGAAGATGCAAGAATAAAAATTATTGAAAAGGACAAAAATAGAGCTGAATTTATTGCTAATGAATTAAATAATACAATCGTAATAAATGGTAATGGTCTCGACGAAGATATATTGTCAGAAGTAAATTTAGAAGATGTTGAAACTGTTTTGGCTTTAACAAATGATGATGAAGATAATTTAATGGTAAGTGTAATTGTAGAGAAATTTTCAAAAGATAAAAGAACTATGGCATTAATAAACAAGCCTAACTACTCACTACTAAAATCATCTTTAAAAATTGACGATCTAATTGATCCAAGATTAACTACTGTATCAAGTATTTTAAAACATGTTCACAAAGGAACAATTGAAAATGCATACTCTATATTAAATGGTGAGTATGAAGTAATTGAAGCTGAAATTATTGAAACTTCAGAACTAATAAATAAAGAACTTAAAAATTCCAACCTTCCTGATGAAATAAGAATTGGTGCTGTTCTTAGAAAAGATGAGATAATTATACCAAGATCTAATTTTGTATTTCAAAAAAAAGATACAGTTGTTTTTTTGGCAAAAAAAGACCAAATTCAATTGGTAGAAAATTTATTTAGATTAAGCGCAGTATAATTCTATGAACAAATTTATCCTAAATTACTTAGGACTCTTTTTTATATTATTATCTGTATTGTCTTTTTTTAATATAGTTTATTCCTATTATTTTAAACTATATTTAAATATAAATACCTACTTTTATACATTTTGTATTTCCTTAATTATCGGATTGTTTTCTTTTTTTTATAAAAGTCTTGATAGTAAAATTACCATATATCAAAAAATTTTTGCAGTATTTATAGGATATATTTTATTACCTCTAGTAATAGCTATTCCAATTTATCTAAGTATTTATAATGTATCTTTTTTAGACTGTTATTTTGAGTCAATATCAGGTTTCACCTCAACTGGATTTACTATTTTTGATAATATTAAACATATAGATGAAAGTTTAATTTTATGGAGATCAACATCTCAATGGATAGGTGGTATATATTTTTTATTTTCTATTTTGCTCCTAATAGATATCTTTGATAGCAGTTTAAGAAAATCTTTAACTAATTTTATAACTTTTAATTATTCAGAAATTTTTAAGCAATTTATAAAAATTTTAATTTTATATACATCATTAACATTCTTTATATTTTTAATTTTAAAATTAATAGATTTAAGAACTTTTGATTCTTTCAATTTATCAATGACAATTATATCATCAGGTGGATTTCTCCCAGTTAACAGCATAGATAGTATTATTAATACAAACTTAAAAGAAATTGGAATGTCATTTTTAATGTTATTTTCTTTTTTTAGTTTGTACTTAATTTATAATATTATCTTTTTGAAAGACAAAAGCCTAAATTTTTTTGCCGAAGATATTTATTTATTTATTTATTTTATTATTTTAATTATTATTTTTTTTGTTTTATTTAATTTCAATTATAACTTTTCTTCGATTTTATTTTCATTAACAAGTAGCATGTCCAATATAGGAATTTCATTAAATGATACTCCATCAAATTTATGGTTTTTATATTTAATGATTGTTATTATTGGTGGTTCCTTCTTTTCAACCAGTTCTGGTTTGAGACTTTTAAAAATATATTTTTTGTTTAAGCACTCCATAAATGAAATACTTTCATATTCTAAACCAAATAATGTATATATTAATAAATTTCACTTAATTGAGTCGAATGTTGATCAAAAAGATATTAATAAATATTTTCTGTCAGTATTGGTTTTTATTATTTCTTTATTTTTAATCACTTTATTATTTACAATATTTAATATAAATTTTGATGAAGCTTTCAAATTAGGTATTTTAACATTAATGAATACCGTTAATTCATCTATGTATGATTTAAGCAATTTTAATTTTATTGACTTAAATGCACAATCCAAACTAGTAATGATTGTATTTATGATAATTGGTAGAGTTGAACTGTTAACTTTATTAATAATTGCTAAAAAATTTCTTTTTAAAAATTAAATTTATATTATATAACCTTATCCGATGCGCCCTTAGCTCAGCTGGATAGAGCAACGGTTTTCTAAACCGTGGGTCGGAGGTTCGAATCCTTCAGGGCGCGCCATTTTTACCTATCTATAGAGGTTTTTTTAATATTGATGATGGCCTTTGTTTCTGCTTTACTTAAGATAATTCAAATTCATTTTTGAATTATTTGTTAACAAATAAATAAACAAGAGGAATAAATAATGTTTAAATTAATAAAACAATTGACTTCTTTAGCTACTGTAGTTGCTGTGTTGTTTGCTTTTACAACTGAAACTATGGCTGCAAAGAAATCAAAAACACTTAAAAACACTCAGAAAAAAGGTTTTGTAAGATGTGGTGTTTCTCAAGGTCTACCAGGATTTTCTAATGCTGATGCAGCTGGAAATTGGACAGGTGTTGACGTTGACGTATGTAGAGCGGTTGCTGCTGCAGTACTAGGTGATGCGAACAAAGTTAAGTTCACTCCATTAAGTGCTAAAGAAAGATTTACAGCTCTAACTTCTGGTGAGATTGATATCTTATCAAGAAACACAACTTGGACTCTTTCTAGAGATGCTGACATCGGTCTTACTTTCGTTGGAGTAAACTTCTACGATGGTCAAGGATTTATGGTTAGAAAAAATTCAGGATACTCATCTGTGAATGATTTCAAAAACGGTATTTCTGCATGTACAAACCTAGGAACAACAACTGAACTTAACATGAGAGACTTCTTTAACTCTAAAGGAATTTCTTATGAGCCAGTAACTTTTGAAAAAGCTGACGAAGTTGTTGCTGCTTATGATGCTGGAAGATGTGATACTTACACTACTGATAAATCTGGTTTAGCTGCTCAAAGAATTAAATTGAGTGCTCCAGATGACCACATAGTTTTACCTGAAACTATTTCAAAAGAGCCTTTAGGCCCAGTTGTTAGACAAGGTGATTCTGTATGGGAAGATATCGTAAGATGGTCTTTGAACGTTATGATCGAAGCTGAAGAATACGGTGTTAATTCTGCAAATGCAGATTCTATGAAAACTTCTGACAATCCAGCAGTAAAAAGACTAGTTGGAGCAGAAGGTGAATTAGGTGCTGCTTTTGGTTTAGATAACGAGTGGAGTTTAAGAATTATCAAACAAGTTGGTAACTATGGTGAAAGTTATAAGAGAAATATAGCTGACACTGGTATTTTGCCTGACAGAGGTCCAAACGAATTATGGACAAAAGGCGGAATTCTTTACGTACCACCTGCAAGATAATTTTTATCTAATAATCTTTAAAAAGGGCTAGATTTTTCTAGCCCTTTTTTTATAGTACCTCATATTTAATTTATGAATTTTAAGCTAAACAAAATAATCCCACAATTAGCAACATTATTAGCAGTAATTTTAGTTTTTGGTTTTTTAACTTATAACGCACAAGTTAATATGGATAATAGGGGGATTGAGTTTGGTTTTGGTTTTTTAACTCAAGAATCTTCCTTTGATGTTCAATTTTCATTAATTGATTATGATGGCTCACATTCTTACGCTAGAGCATATTTAGTAGGATTGTTAAATACTCTTTTAGTTGCTTTCATAGGAATTATATTATCAACAATTCTAGGAGTAATAGTTGGTATAGCTCGTCTTTCACCTAACTATTTAATTGAAAGAACAGCAGCCTGGTATGTAGAATTTTTTAGAAATATTCCTTTACTATTACAGATATTTTTTTGGTATTTTGCAGCACTTAGAGCATTACCTTTACCTCAAGATACAGAACCAATGCTTGGAGTTTTTTTCTTAACAATTAAAGGTCTATTTGTTCCTAGATTTGTTTGGGAAAATTTAGATATATTTTTTTATTCAATAATTGCGGCAATAATTTCTATTATAGTAATTAGAAACTATGCAAGAAAATTACAAGAAAATGAAGGTAAACAACTACCAGTATTTTATATTTCAATAGGATTATTTATAATTTTACCATTGATAACTTTTTTAGTTGGTGGTGTTTCATTAAATTTTTCAATTCCTGAATTGGAACAAATGTCTAATACTTCATTTAAATATAAAGGCGGTCTTGGCATACCTCCCGAGCTTATAGCTTTAACTCTTGCATTAGGTCTATATACAGCAACATTTATCGCTGAGTGTGTTAGAGCTGGTATACAAGGTATTAGCAAAGGTCAAAAAGAAGCTGCAGCTTCTATTGGTTTAACACCTAATCAAATATTAAAATTAGTGATTATGCCTCAAGCCTTAAGAATTATAATTCCACCTACTACAAACCAATATTTAAATTTAACAAAAAACTCTTCTCTTGCAGCAGCTATAGCTTACCCAGATCTAGTTTTAATTTTTGCAGGTACTGCGTTAATGCAAACTGGAAGAGCAATTGAAATAGTTTCTATAACCATGCTTACGTATTTATCAATAAGTTTGTCAATTTCAGTTTTAATGAATTGGTATAATAAAAAAATAGCGATTAAAGAAAAATAATGAATAAATTAAATTTTTTAAGACCTAATATTGAAAATCTAAATACTTATTTGTATTCAGGTATTTTTTTAATTTCTATTGCTATTTTAGATGTTACTTTAAATTCCTTTTTCAATACTAATATTACATCATTTTTACCAAATTTTATTAGCTTCCTATTACCTTTGATAATAGGAACAGTAGGCTTGCATATAATTAGAATTGAATTTTCAGGTATTAAAAATTTGGATTTATTAAATAAAAATATAAATACAAATACATTTAATGCAGTTTTAACTCTACTAATAATATTTGCAGTTATAAAATCAATTCCACCATTCCTTAGTTGGTTCATAATTGATGCAACTATATCGGGAGATACAAAAGAAGCTTGTACAGGCACAGGCGCTTGCTGGACGTATATAAAAATTTGGTTAAATAGATTTATTTATGGAATGTATCCAAATGAACTTCAATGGAGAATAAATTTATCTTTTATTGCTTTAATTGCACTAGCATTTGTTGGTTTAATTCCTTCAGAAAAATTTAAGAAATTTTTAACTTTGTATTATGTAGTAATTTATCCAATTATAGCTTTTGTATTGATTTACTATTTAATTTCAGGTGGCGCTTTTGGTCTTGAGTGGGTTGAAACTGGAGCTTGGGGTGGCTTATCTTTAACTTTCATAGTTTCCTTTTTCTGCTTAATTTTCTGCTTTCCCGTTGGAATGTTTTTAGCTCTTGGAAGAAGATCTGAATTACCAACTGTTAGATATATTTCAGTAGGATTTATAGAATTTTGGAGAGGTGTACCTTTAATTACAGTTTTATTTATGTCATCTGTAATGTTTCCAATGTTTTTACCAGAAGATTTTTTCATGGATAAATTAGTAAGAGTAATTATTGCTATTTCTTTATTTGAAGCAGCTTATGTGGCAGAAGTTATTAGAGGAGGATTACAAGCATTACCACGTGGACAATATGATGCCGCAAAATCATTAGGCATGGGATATTGGAAAATGCATATTTTCGTAATTTTACCTCAAGCATTAAAATTAGTTATTCCAGGAATTGCTAATACTTTTTTAGCACTAGTGAAAGATACGCCATTAATCTTTGTAGTTGGATTATTAGAAATAGTAGGAATGTTAAATTTAGCAAAAACCAATCCCAAATGGCTAGGTTATGCAATGGAAGGTTATGTTTTTGCAGCAATAATTTTCTGGATTATTTGTTATGCAATGAGTAAATATAGCTACAATTTAGAAATAAAATATAAAACTGATAGATAAAAATGTCTGATCCAATAATTAAAATAGAAGGTATGAATAAATGGTTTGGAGATTTTCAAGTTTTAAAAGATATTGATTTAGAAGTAGAAAAAAACAAAAAAATTGTTGTTTGTGGACCTTCAGGATCTGGAAAGTCAACTCTAATTAGATGTATAAATAGATTAGAGGAACATCAAAAAGGTACGATTACAGTTGATGGAACAGAACTTACAGAAAATACAAAAAACATAGAAGCTATAAGAGCTGAAGTTGGAATGGTATTTCAACAATTTAATTTATTTCCACACCTATCAATTTTAGATAATTGCACATTGGCACCAATATGGGTAAAAAAAATGCCCAAAAAAGAAGCAGAAGAACTTGCAATGAAACAATTAGAACAAGTTCAAATAGCTGACCAAGCTCAAAAATTTCCTGGACAATTATCAGGTGGACAGCAACAAAGATGCGCAATCGCAAGAGCATTATGCATGGAACCTAAAATTATGTTATTTGACGAACCAACATCAGCACTTGATCCAGAAATGATTAAAGAAGTGCTGGATGCAATGGTTAATTTAGCTAAGGCAGGTATGACTATGATAGTTGTAACTCATGAAATGGGCTTTGCTAAAGAAGTTGCTGATGAAGTAATATTTATGGATGAAGGAATGATAGTAGAAAAAGCTGAAACCAAAGAGTTTTTTGCCAACCCAAAAAGCGACAGAACTAAACTGTTTTTAAGTCAAATACTATAACCTTTATCTATATTTGCCTAAATAAATAGTCATTTATTGACTTGACAGATTTTCTATATATTCAAATTTTCCAAAAAAATAATAAATTTTCTTATTGCAGGACCTTTAAAAAGTTAGTTGAATATCGGAAATAAAATTTATTTAAGAGGGGTCTTAATGGAAGAAAATTTCAACAAACACTTAGGGAATAAGTTAAAGTTAAGAAGATTAGCTTTAGGTTTAACACAAACAAAAGTAGCAAAAGCTATAAATGTTACATTTCAACAAATTCAAAAATATGAAAAAGGAACAAATGGAGTAAGTTCAATAAGATTATTGCAACTTTCAAATTATTTAAAAGTACCTATAAATTATTTTTTTGAAGACTTTTCTGAATATCTTATAAATATAGAAAGATCTAAAGAAGGACACTTGACTGTAAATTATAATTTTTTAATGAAATTATATTCAGAACTTACAAGTGAACAAAAAGTAAAATTTAATAAAGCTTTAGAAATAACTTCAAACTCTATATCAAAAGCTGTTTAATTTTTGGCTCCTCGGGCAGGACTCGAACCTGCGACCAATTGATTAACAGTCAACTGCTCTACCAACTGAGCTACCGAGGAATGTAAAAATCTCAACTTACTTTTTTTCAAAATTAAAACAAGATTTATTTTGGAGGCCACGCCCAGAATCGAACTGGGATACAAGGATTTGCAATCCTCTGCGTAACCATTCCGCCACGTGGCCATTTAATTTCATATTAAATTAGTTTGAACGTATTTGTATATAAAATATTTGCATTTAGTCTATCAAATAAATTACTAAAATTATTGTTAAATCATATTATTAAATTATAAACTTAAAATACCATGAGTTTAGATAAATATATACATTCGGACGTTGAGGATAAAATATATACATATTGGGAGAAGAATAATTTATTTAAACCCAAAAAAAATAAGAAGAAATTCTCAATAGTTATACCACCACCAAATGTTACTGGAAGTTTACATATGGGTCATGCCCTAAATAACTCAATACAAGATTTGCTCACACGGTATTATAGAATGAATAATTATGAAACTTTGTGGCAACCAGGAACTGATCATGCTGGAATAGCCACCCAAGCTCTAGTAGAGAAAAAATTAAATTCTGAGAATATTAAAAAAAATGATTTAGGAAGAGAAGCGTTTATTAAAAAAGTATGGGATTGGAAAAATCAATATGGTGACATAATTATTAATCAGCTTAAAAAATTAGGCTGTTCATGTGATTGGTCAAGAAACGCTTTTACAATGGATGAAAATTTATCAAAAGCAGTTATCAAAGTTTTTGTAGATCTTCATAAAAAAAAATTAATTTATAAAGCTGAAAAATTAGTAAATTGGGACACAGTTTTAAAAACTGCAATATCTGATTTAGAAGTTGATCAAAGAGAGGTTAACTCTAAAATTTATTATATTAGATATCCAATAGATGGAACAAATGAATATATAACTATAGCAACTACTAGACCTGAAACTATGCTTGGAGATACAGCTGTTGCTGTAAACCCTAAAGACAAGAGATACAAAAAGTATGTTAATAAAATTGTTACAATTCCAATTGTTGGTAGAAAAGTTAAAATCATCGAAGATGATTATGCTGATCCAGAACAGGGAACTGGAGCATTGAAAATTACACCTGCACATGACTTCAATGATTATGATGTTGGTAAAAGAAATAAATTAGAAATTATTAATATTTTTACTGAAGATGGAAAAGTTAATAATAATGCAATTTCATCATACGTTGGTTTAGATAGATTTGAAGCTAGGAAGAAAATATTAAACGAACTTAAGGAAAAAGATTATTTTGTTAAGGAAGAAAATATTAAAAATAAAGTTCCATATGGAGATAGATCAAATTCTATAATTGAACCTTTTTTAACAGAACAATGGTTTGCCGATGCAAAGAAATTATCAATTAAAGCAAAAAAAATAGTTAAAAATAAAAAGACAAACTTTTTTCCTGAGAACTGGTCAAAAACTTATTTTCAATGGATGAATAATATTGAACCATGGTGCATCTCTAGACAATTATGGTGGGGTCATCAAATACCAGCATGGTATGGACCTGATAATAAAATTTTTGTTGAACTAAATGAAAGTGATGCAAAAAAATCAGCAAAAAAATATTATAAAAAAGAAGTTAAACTAGTTAGAGATAATGATGTACTTGATACATGGTTTTCATCTGGGCTTTGGCCTTTTGCAACACTTGGTTGGCCAAACAAAAATGAATATTTAAAAAAGTTTTATCCAACAACAGTTCTTGTAACAGGATTTGATATAATTTTCTTTTGGGTAGCTAGAATGATGATGTTTGGTATGGAATTTTTAAATAAGGAACCATTTAAAGACATTTATGTTCATGCGTTAGTTCGTGATGAAAAAGGACAAAAGATGTCCAAGTCAAAAGGTAATGTAATAGATCCACTTGATTTAATTCAAAAATATAGTGCGGACGCTTTAAGATTTACTTTGTTATCTATGGCTTCACCTGGTACGGACGTTAAACTTTCTGAAGATAGGGTTAAAGGTTATAGGAATTTTTTAAACAAACTATGGAATGCAAATAATTTTTTAATACAAAACAAATGTAACTTAAAAAATGTAAAAAAACTTCCAAAATTAAAAGTTAATATCAATAAATGGATATATTTAGAGCTTTTAGAAACATCCAATTTAATAAAGAAAAACATAGAAGATTATAGATTTGATGAAGCAGCTAAGAATGCTTATCATTTTGCATGGCATAAATATTGCGATTGGTACTTAGAATTATCAAAAACAATTCTTTTTTCAGACAATTTAAAAGCTAAAAATGAAGTTAAAGAGGTTTCTGTATTTGTATTTAGAGAAATACTTATTATGCTTCATCCATTTATACCATTTGTTACTGAGAAAATATGGCTAAAAAATAAATTTGATAACAAAAATAAGAATTTTTTAATGTTATCTAACTGGATCTCAGGTAAATCTAAAAAAGATAGTGATCACAAGCAAGTTCAGCAGATAATAGATATTATTTCTGAGATAAGATCTTTTAAAAATGAGCTTAACGTAAGTCCTGGCTCATTTATTGATGTATCTATTAATTCTATTAAAAAAAATAATCAAAATTTCATGATTAATAATGAAATTATTATTAAAAAATTAGGCAGAATTAATAATTTCTATAAAAAAGATCAAAATAAACCTGCTGCGTCCTTAATTATATCTGGAGATCTATTTAAAATTTATTTTGATGAAAATGTTGATTTAAATGCTATTAAAGAAAACTTATTGAAAAGACAAAATAAATACCAAGAAGAAATGGATAAAATATCACAAAGACTAAGCAATAAAGGCTTTGTTCAAAGAGCACCAAAAGATATTGTTCAGCAAGAAAAAACTAATTATAGTAATTTAAAGAATGATATTAAAAAAATTTCTTTAACTATTGAAAGCCTTTAATGAAAAAATTTAATAAAAAAAAGTTACCTAGTAGACATACTTCTTTAGGACCCGATAAGGCTCCTCAAAGATCATTCTATTATGCTATGAATTTAACTGAAAAAGATGTTGCAAAACCATTTGTTGGTGTTGTTTCAACTTGGAATGAGGCAGCTCCATGTAATATTGCTTTAATGAGACAAGCTCAGTCAGTTAAAAAGGGCGTACAATCTGCAGGTGGTACTCCAAGAGAATTTTGTACAATTACTGTAACTGACGGTATTGCAATGGGTCACGAAGGAATGAAATCTTCATTAATTTCAAGAGATGTAATTGCAGATTCAACTGAATTAACAGTTAGAGGACATTGTTATGATGCATTAGTTGGTGTTGCTGGCTGTGATAAATCTTTACCAGGTTTAATGATGGCAATGGTAAGGTTAAATGTTCCAAGTGTTTTTATATACGGAGGATCAATTTTACCAGGAAGATTAAATGGTAAAGATATAACCGTTGTAGATGTTTTTGAAGGAGTTGGAAAGTATTCTTCAGGAAAAATATCAGAACACTCACTAAGAAAAATAGAATTAAAAGCATGTCCTACTGCTGGTGCTTGTGGTGGTCAGTTTACTGCTAATACAATGGCATGTGTATCAGAAGCAATGGGATTAGCTTTACCTTATTCTGCTGGAACTCCTGCTCCATTTAATAGAAGAGATAAGTATGCTTTAGCTAGTGGAAAAGCTGTAATGAATTTATTAGCAAAAAATATTAGACCAAGAGATATTGTAACAAAGAAAGCATTAGAAAATGCTGCAACAATTGTTGCTGCAACGGGTGGATCAACAAATGCCGCTTTACACTTGCCAGCTATAGCAAATGAAATTGGTATTAAATTTGATTTAATGGATGTTGCTAAAATATTTAAAAGAACTCCTTATCTTGCAGATTTAAAACCTGGTGGAAAATACGTAGCAAAAGATATGTGGAAAGCAGGCGGTGTTCCTATGTTGCTTAAAACTTTAATGGATGGTGGATATATTCACGGTAATTGCATGACAGTTACAGGCAAAACCATGAAAGAGAATTTAAAAAACGTTAAGTTTAATTCTAAGCAAAAAGTGATGAGAAAATATGACAATCCTTTATCTAAAGATGGAGGCGTTGTCGGAATGAAAGGAAACTTAGCCCCAGAAGGTGCAATTGTTAAAGTTGCTGGTTTAAAAAGATTGCAATTTACTGGAAGAGCAAGATGTTTTGATACTGAAGAAGCAGCTTACAAAGCTGTTAAGAATAGAAAATATAAAGACGGTGATATTATAATTATTAGATACGAAGGACCAAAAGGTGGACCTGGTATGAGAGAAATGCTTCAAACAACAGGAGCAATTTACGGTCAAGGTAAAGGAGAAAAAGTTGCACTTATAACAGATGGAAGATTTTCTGGAGCTACAAGAGGTTTTTGTATTGGACATGTTGGACCTGAAGCATCTGTAGGTGGGCCAATAGCTTTACTAAGAAACGGAGATATAATTGATTTAGATGCGAAGAAGGGGACAATTAATGTTCGTTTATCTAAAAAAGAATTAGCTAAAAGAAGAAAGAAATGGAAACCAAAGAAAATTAACTTTGGAAATGGAACACTTTGGAAATATGCGCAAACTGTAGGACCGGCTTATTTAGGTGCACCAACTCATCCAGGTGGTAAAAACGAAGTAAAAACTTACGCAGATATTTAATGAAAATAAGACCTGTAATTCTTTGCGGGGGTGCTGGAACAAGACTTTGGCCCAAGAAAAAAAAACATCAAGCAAAGCAATTTATAAACTTTGGTAATTGGACTTTGTTGGGTAAAACTCTGGAGAGAGTAAAAGCATCTATATTTGATGCTCCAATTATAAGCACAAATGCAAAATATTTAAGACAAGTTAAACAACACTTAAAGAAACACAAAATAAGAAAATATAAAATAGTTTTAGAACCAGCAAAAAGAAATACAGCACCAGCTATTTTAAGTACGGCATTAATTAAAGATATTCCAAACGAACAACCTTTAATGTTTTTGGCTGCTGACCATTTGATAGAGAAGGTTGGTTTATTCAATAAAGCTATCAAAAAAAATCAAAAGAAACTCACTCAAAATAATATCTTTATATTTGGGATTAAACCCACAATGCCTTCAAGTGAATTTGGTTATTTTTTAACTAAAAATAATAAAGTTTCTAGATTTGTTGAAAAACCAAAAGAGGCTAAAGCTAAAAAAATAATAAGTAAAAAGGGTTATTGGAATTCTGGAATGTTTTATTTGAGAAAAGACTCAATAATTAATAATTTCAAGAAATACCAACCAAATATTTACCGAAACTGTAACAAAGCTGTAACAAAAGCAAAATATAAAAGTAATGTGTATTATTTAAACAAACAAGCATTTACCAAAGCAACAGCTAAGTCTTTTGACTATGCAATATTAGAAAAAACTAAAGATATAAACGCTATCAAATTAGATATTCCTTGGTCTGATTTAGGTTCTTGGAAAGAAATTTGTAAGATGTATGGACGAAATAAGAGACATTATTTTAAAAAGAAGAATGTCTTTCATAGACCTTGGGGTAGTTATGTTAATTTATTTAATGGTAAAGAATTCTTAATAAAAGAATTATACGTAAAACCCAAAGGTATATTAAGTCTTCAGAAACATCATCATAGAGCTGAACACTGGGTCGTTACTCATGGTAAACCTAAAATTACTTTAAATAAGAAATATTTTACAATGAAACCTGATGAAACTATCTTTATTCCTCTAGGTGCAGTTCATCGAATAGAAAATCCATATAAAAAACCAGTGAAAATTATTGAAGCACAAGTAGGTTCAATTTTAAAAGAAACAGATATTGTAAGATATCAAGATGTTTATGGCCGTGTTAAATAGATTAACACGACTATTAAGACTTATTTAAAACCAATTATTTGGAATTATTATATAGTGAATTGCTAAAACAATTCCAACAGAAACACTTAATCCAAAGATCATTTTAAGAAAGTCTTTACCAATTAATGGGAAGACATACTTAAACTTATACTCTTTGTTCATTGTTGAAATTGCAAGTTCTCTTCCACATAATAAACCAACAAATACCCATGTTGTTGACATTGGTAAATCGTTTAGTTCCTTAAAGTAGAATAAGACACCGGCATAAATCACATTAATAATGGTAGCTGATCTTGCATATCTTGTTCCTGTTTTTTCAAGAACGACTTTTTGAATTGGTCCTCCTTGAATATAGAAAATGTAAAATAACAATGAAGTAAAATAAGCCATTACAATTAAAAGCAATGTTAAATCTAACTGTCTAGGCAGATATACTGCAATGTTAGCTACATCGTGAGATAACCAAACCCACCACAACCAACCAGACGAAATCCATACTGCATTTCTCCAAAAGCCAATATATTTTTCATCAACTTCATCTAACTTTTCGTTGATAAATTTTGATACTACTATCCAAGCAATATAAGCAACCATTGCTGCTAAACCATAGCCAACTACACTTTTTAACAACATTTTTTCAAGCACAACTGTTGAAGCAAATGCTGAAAGAACTAAGAAAGTAGTAGATACTGGTATTCCTATTCTTGTTAATAGTAATAGTATTGCAGGTGCTACTGCATGATACCATTGAATTTCTTGATAAGGTATTCTAGTTAATCTTCCATAAGAAATATCACCATCATACGCATACCATCCCCATGCCAACGCAATAATCATTACAGCTGATGCAGATCCTGCAAGAGTATACCATTTAAACCACTTCTTTTTTGAAGCTATAAATGTACCCAGTGTTTGAATTGAGTCGTTAGCGATTACGCTATAACCAGCAAGGGCAAAGCCTATGATGGTATAAATTAAAGTCATTTCCATTTTTTTTCTCCTTTATATTATTGTTTTCGGTTCCTATTGATTCATGACTTAAGATCTATGTAGTCTGTGAAGGAAAGATTTACTATCTTTAAATTTATTTTTTTGGGAATCTGTACGAGGATTCGTCCATACCTAAACTAATTAAGATTAATGTCTACTTTAATAATTTTAAAATTCTTAGCAGAGTTGTATTTACTTGATTAATCGTTTGATTATATACACAGCGACAATAGCACCCATTAGTTCAGCAAATATATAAGTTGGTGTATTTAAGTAATTAATGCCAGTAAATGAATCTGTAAAAGTTCTAGCAATTGCAACAGCTGGATTCGCAAATGATGTGGATGAAGTAAACCAATAACCAGCGGATATATAAGTAGCAACACATGCAGCTACTGTAATTTTACCATCTTTTAATGTAGCAAAAATAATAAAAATAAGACCAAATGTTGCTACTATTTCTGATAAAAATATATGAAAACCATCTCTATTTTTTGTAGATAATTCAATAATACTGTGTTCAAAAAAAACGTTAGCTAACATAACTCCCAGAAGGCAACCAAGTATTTGTGCAGGAACATAAGTTAATAATTCTTTTCCTTTAATTTTTTTAGTTAAATACATTGATAAACTCACAAAAGGATTAAGGTGAGCACCTGAAATATTGGCAAAAGATGTTATTAAAACAAACAAGCCTGCTCCAGTAGCAATTGTATTTGCTAATAATCTAACAGCATTATCATTAGTTAGATTTTCAGCCATTATTCCAGAACCGACAATAACCATTACTAAAAAGCAGCTACCTATAAACTCGCCCAAGAAAATTTTATTATTGTTCTTCATTTTTTATCCAATTTTTAATTTTTTCGTTAATAACATTAAATGTATTTAAGATAATGTTATTTTTTTCATTTTCATTTAAATTTATTAATTTAGATACAGGATCTTCAATATCCCAGTGAATAATTTGATCTTTTTTAGGCCAAATAGGGCAGACTTCGTTGTTTGCATTATTACAGACTGTAATCACATGATCCATTTTAATTTCACTATTAATAAAAATATCAAAGTTTTTGGATGTTATTTTGCTCAGATCATAGTTTTTCATTTCTAAAAACTTTTTAATATCACTATTTATTTTACCTGTTGGATTGCTACCGGCACTGTAAGCTTTAAATTTATTATTGAAATTATTGTTAATTATAGCTTCAGCAATAATGCTTCTTGCTGAGTTCCCAGTACAAACAAACAAGATATTTTTCATTAAATTATAATTTTATAAATTCCTATTACAAACAATGGTATTTGCAATCCAAAGTTAGTTAATATTGCTTTATCTTTAGATACAAATCCTGCAATCGTCCAACCAACTACTCCTAATCCATGAAAATATATATTCAAAGGATATATATTTAGGTTTGTTAATAGAATACCAACTAATACTAAAAATGTGCTTATCCATTTAAGATATTTTTTAATAAACATACGTTTTCCTTTCAGCTTGTTTTATTTAAATTTTAGATAAAAACTTATCTACACTTTTTACATAATCCAAAAAACTCAAGATTGTATTTACTATATTTCATACCATCTTTGTCTTTGAAATTAGATAAGTATTTGGAAAGACCTGCGCTACTTATTTCTGTTACTTTTTCACAAATCTCACAGATAGAAAACGCTGTAGCTTTTGCTACCTGACAACTTGAATTGTGACACGCAATAAAAGCATTTCTACTCTCAATTTTGTGAATTTTTCCTATTTCAACTAGCTTATCTAATGCTCGATAAACTTGCAGGGGAGCTTTAATACCTTTTTTTTGAACATTAAAAAGTATTGTATACGCTTTTAATGGCTCAGAAGATTTTTCTACAAGATCTAAGACAATTTGTTGATTTTTTGTAAGGAAATTTTGTTTTTGCATATTTTATATTTTACCAGTTGCCCATTAGTTTTTCAATTGAATGGATTGTTTTATTTTTAATAATGAAAGTATAAATAGAACTAAAGATGCTGTTATTATTGAAGGTCCTGATGCAGTATTAAACTCCAGTGAAGAAAACAGTCCTATTATTACAGATAACAAGCCTCCAATTATTGAAAACAGTACCATTTTTTGTGGATTGTCTGAGATGTTTCTAGCCATAGCAGCTGGAATAATTAACATTCCAGTAATTAACAACAGTCCAACCATTTTTATAGAAATTGCAATAATTGCAGCCATTAAAATTGTAAATATTGCTTTTGCTCTATCAGGATTTAATCCTTCAGCTTCTGCTAATTCATAATTTACTGTTGATGCGAATAAAGGTTTCCAAATTAATTTTAATACTAATAAAATTAATGCACCACCAGCCCATATAATAATTAAATCATTAACTGTTACTGCTAATATATCTCCAAATAATAATCCCATAATATCAAATCTAATAAACGTTAAAAATCCAATCACTACTAATCCTACTGCTAAAGAGGAGTGAGCTAATAGACCGAGTAGAGCATCGCCTGGAAGATTTGTTTTTCTTTGAAGCTGAATTAAAATTAAAGCAATTACAGATGAAATTATAAAAACTGAAATAGCAATATTAAATTCAAAAGAATATGCCATTGTAACACCAAGCAATGCTGAGTGGGCTAGTGTATCTCCAAAATAAGATAATCTTCTCCAAACAACAAAACATCCAAGAGGACCTGTTACAAAAGCAACACCAATTCCTGCTACTAAAGCTCTTATAAAAAAATCATCAAACATTTAATTTTTTTTTATTTCTCCTTCGTGAGAGTGAACATGGTCATGTTTATGTTCATAAATAGAAAGTGTTTGAGCAGCTTGTTCACCAAACAAAGCTTTATACTCATTATTTTTTGCTACATCACTAGGTGAACCTGAGCAACACACATGTCCATTTAAACAAACAACATGGTCGGTAGCACTCATTACAGTATGTAAATCATGAGATATTAATAAAATTCCACAATTAAGTTCCTCAGATATTTTTTTGATCAATTCATACAAGGCAATTTCACCAGTGAAATCTACTCCTTGGACAGGTTCATCAAGTACTAATAATTCTGGTTTTTTTGAAATAGCTCTAGCGAGCAAAACTCTCTGAAACTCACCACCAGATAAATTACCTAAGTTTTTATGTTTTAAGTGTACTACGCCCGTCAAAGATAACGCCTCATCTATAGCTTCTTCTTTAAGACTTTCAGTTAGGACCATAAAATCTCTAACTCTTAATGGTAATGTCCAATCTATAGAAACTTTTTGAGGAACATAACCAATTTTGTTAGTATATTTTTCAACTTCACCATCAAATTTTTTATAAATACCTAAAGCAATTTTTGCTGTTGTACTTTTTCCAGAACCATTAGGGCCTATAAGTGTTACAATTTTACCTTTTTCAACCTCTAGTGATACTCCCTTAACAAGCCATTTATCATTTTGCTGATAACCTGCATTTTTTAACTTCACTAACGTGTTACTATTTGTTCCCATTTTACAGCTTGACTTTCTAATGTTATATTATTACATAATGTTATATTATAACAACCAATTAATACTTAACCTATGAAAAATCTAAAAAAAATACCATTTATCTTATCTATACTATCATTCTTAACTATTTTTACACCGGCAAATGCTGATCTAAAAGTGGTTGCATCTATTAAACCAATACATTCGCTAGCTAGCTATCTTATGGATGGCATTGGTAAACCTGACTTGATAGTCGATGGATATTCTTCACCACACGGCTTTGCGTTAAAGCCATCACATGCAAAAATGTTACAAGAAGCAGATATCATATTTTATGTAGGTGAAGACTTAGAAAATTTTTTAGAAAAACCATTAAAATCAATTGCCAAAAAAGCTGAAAAAATTGAGCTTATGGAAATAAAAGGGTTAAATAAATTAAAATTTAGAGAAAGAAATATTTTTGATGGTCATGATGATCATGGGCACGATGAAGATGGTCACAAAGAAGATGATCATGATGATGAACATAAACATGAAGAAGATGGTCATAAAGAAGACGACCATGACGATGATCACAAACATGAAGAAGATGGTCACAAAGAAGATGATCACGATGACCATAAACATGAAGAAGATGGACATAAAGAAGATGATCACGATGATCACGGACATGACGAAGATGGTCATGAAGGTCACGCACATGGTGAATACGACCCTCATATTTGGTTAGATCCAGAAAATGCAAAAGTAATATTAAATGAAATGGTTGAGCATTTAATAGAAAATGATGCAAAAAATGCATCAACTTATAAAAAGAATTTAAAAAATGCTGAAAAAGATTTAGATAAACTTGTAAAAAAAGTAAAATCTGATCTTAATAAAGATTTTAAATCTATCGTTTTTCATGATGCCTATCAATATTTTGAAGAGAGATTTAATGTAAATGTAATGGGTGCATTTACAGTTAATACAGACGTTATGCCTGGTGCAGAACAATTAGCAGAAATTAGAGAAATAATTGAGCATGATAAAGTTAGCTGTATATTTTCAGAACCTCAATTTAATCCTGATATCATAAATGCAGTTGCAAAAGATATGAATATAAAAACTGGTGTTTTAGATCCATTAGGAGCAACTCTAGAACCAGGTAAAGATTTATATTTTGATTTGATCAAGAACATGTCTAAATCTTTTAAAGGCTGTTAATTTAAAATTGATCTTTTGTAATAAATAATATCTAATAAAGGGATGAGTACAATTTCCCTTAGTTTAGATGAAATATTTGATCTAGCTAAAAAAACGCTATTAGCTAATGGATGTGATGATGAAACAGCTTCTATTCTCTCAGATTTAATAATGAAAGCTGAAAGAGATGGCTCATTATCTCATGGTTTATTTAGATTGCCTGCTTATGTTACTGGTCTAAAAAGTGGTAAAATAAACGGTAAAGGTAAACCAGAAGTTAAAAAAATATCACCAAGTGTAATAAAAGTTTTAGGCAATAATTGTTTGGCTCCAGTAGTTTTAAGCAAAGGTATTCCAGAATTAGTAAAAGCTGCTAAAGAAAATGGAGTAGCAGTTTTAGCTATTAATAATTCACATCACATGGCTGCTATGTGGCCTGAAACAGAAATGATAGCAGAGCAAGGATTAGTTGCTTTTGCATGTACATCTTACAAGCCCGCTGTTGCACCAGCGGGAGCTACAAAACCATTATTTGGAACTAATCCAATTTCATTTGCATGGCCACGACCGGGAAAAACTCCAGTTGTTTATGATATGGCAACAGCTTCAATGGCAATGGGTGAAGTGCAAGTTGCTAAAAGAGAAGGGCATAAAGTTCCATTAGGTACTGGTTTAACTAAAGATGGAAAAGATACTACTGATCCTGGAGAAATAGCTGATGGAGGCGTATTACTGCCCTTTGGAGGCTATAAGGGCTCAGGTATAGCTATGATGGTCGAATTACTAGCGGGAGCTCTTGTGGGTGATAATTTTAGCTATGAGACAGCATCTAAAGATAACAATGATGGTGGACCTCCAAGCGGTGGAGAATTTATATTAGCAATATCTCCTGACAAGTTATCAGGAAATGATTGGGATAAACATTCAAATGAATTTTTTGATAAAATGAAATCAATGGAAGGTGTAAGACTTCCAGGTGAAAGAAGACATAAAAATAGACTTGATAAAGGTCCAAGAAATATAAACGAAGAACTTGTTAATAAGATTAAATCTTTAAGCTAATTCAATTTCAATAGGTGTGTGATCAGATGGTTTTTGTCTACCACGTGGAAACTTATTTATTTTTACATCCTTAACAATATCAATTAAAGAACTGGAAACTAAAAAATGGTCTATTCTCATACCATTATTTTTTTGCCAAGCACCACTTGTATAATCCCAAAAAGTATATCCTTCTTTATCAGGATGAATAAATCTATATGCATCGTGAAAACCTAAATTGATTAACTCTCTTAGTTTTTTTCTTATCTCCAATCTAAACAAAGCATCGTTTTCATAACTTTTTGGATTATGAACATCTTCAGCTGATGGAATTATATTAAAATCACCACCAATAATTATATTTTCATTTTGCTTAGATATTGATTTTAACTTTTTAATTAAACTATCTAACCAGTAAAGTTTATATGTATATTTTTCTGTATCTACAGGATTTCCATTGGGAGTATAAATATTAATTAATGTTATAGTTTTTTTCTTATGTTTTACTTCAGCAGATATTATTCTTGATTGTTTATTTTTATCTTTAAAAATATCATTTTTAATACCATCTAATTTTTTCTTTGAAATTATTGCTACTCCATTATAGCTTTTTTGTCCAAATACATAATTTTCATATTTAAGAGTTTTAATATCATCGTAAGGGTAAGTTTCATCAGGAGTTTTTATTTCCTGC
Source organism: uncultured Pelagibacteraceae bacterium (assembly GCA_902560685.1). Taxonomy (GTDB): domain Bacteria; phylum Pseudomonadota; class Alphaproteobacteria; order Pelagibacterales; family Pelagibacteraceae; genus Pelagibacter. Next base: position 34,350 of record CACEMT010000003.1, read on the forward strand.
ATCATCAATATATCTGGTGAAAATTTATTTAAATATTCTTTTATATTTTCAATTCGAGCTCTTACAGAATTAACATTCCAGGAACTGATGATCATTAAAGTGAGAAAGAAACGCCACAACCACAAGAAGATTTACTTTGTGGATTACTGATTTTGAAATTATCTCCGATTAATTCTTTAACATAATCAACCTCAGATCCTTTCAGTAGTTCAGCTGATTTTTTGTCAATTAGTATGTTTTCATGTTTAAGATCATCTTCATCTTGTTTATTATCAAATGAAAAATCATATTGAAAACCAGAACAACCACCACCTTTAATAGCGATTCTAAAAAAAGATCCTTTATCTTTTTTTGAAAGCATTGCATTAATCTGTTTTAATGCATTATCGGTAAATTTAATTTCTTTAATCATCATATAAGACTGATATTACTAATATAATGTTAAATTGTCATTTTTAAAGAATGAAAAACTACAAAAAAATAGGGATTATTAAAAGTAAAGGTAGACTTATAAATGAGCCTAATTCACCCTATAGATCCCCATTTCAAAGAGATAGAGATAGAATTATTCATAGTACGGCATTTCGAAGGTTAAAACACAAAACACAAGTTTTTGTTAATACTGAAGGGGACCATTATAGAACTAGAATTACCCATTCAATCGAAGTTGCCCAAATTGCAAGAACAATATCTCGATATTTAAACTTAAATGATGATTTAACTGAAACTTTAAGCCTTGCTCATGATCTTGGTCACACTCCTTTTGGACATGCTGGAGAAGAAGCATTAAATGAATGTATGAATGATCATGGTGGATTTGATCATAATCTACAGACATTAAGGATAGTAATGTTTATTGAAAACAAATACGTAAAATTTAAAGGCTTAAATTTAACAGTTGAAACATTGGATGGTCTTTTAAAACATAACGGTCCTTATTATGACGATACTGATGTTAAAAATTTGATTGGACTAAAAAATTTAAAAAATAAAATTGATTTAAAGTCTTATCCTTCAATTGAAGCTCAAATTGCATCTATTTCAGACGATATTGCCTATAACAATCATGATATTCAAGATGGGTTTAATGCAAACATTTTTAGAATTAATGAATTAAAAGAAATTAATTTTTTCAATGAAATATTAAAAAGATATTCATCAAAATTTAAAAAAACTAATAATAGAATTTTAATCTATCAAATGGTTAGAGATTCTATTAATCTTATGGTTAAAGATTTAATAAAAAATTCTTTAATAAACTTTAAACTTAATAAAATTAATAAATTAAATGATGTTTATAAGTCAGAGAATAAACTTGTTTGTTTTTCTTCTAATTATGAAAACATAATTAATGAAATAAGAGATTTTTTAAGCTTTAAAATGTATAAAAATAATAAAGTTTTAAAAAAGAATAATGAGGGTAGAAGAATAATTGAAAAATTGTTTAAAGCAATATCAAGAAATTCTAGAAAATTTTTGACATTTTCAACAAATAAACATAATAAATATAGATCTATAGCTGACTATATTTCTGGTATGACCGATCGATTTGCAATAAATATTTATAAATCATTAAAATGAATATATTTGAAGAATATAAAGATAAAATAATTTCAATTATCAAGAAAGCTGAAAAGGATAAAATGTTAATACTTTCTGATAATTTGAACAGTGTTAATGTTGACTCAACTCCACCTAAAATTGATTTTGATATATCAACAAATGTTTCCATGGTTCTTGCAAAACCTAATAACAAATCGCCAAATGATTTAGCGATAATTTTAATCGATATGTTTAAAAAGGAAGATAAAAATATTGAAGAAATATCTTTTGCTAAACCAGGATTTATTAATATTAAATTCAACAAAGATTATTGGAGTAATTTTACAAATAAACTAATTGGTTCACCAAATAATTATGGTTCATCAAATAAAAATCAAAAAAAATATTTAGTAGAATTTGTCTCCGCCAATCCGACAGGCCCTTTACATGTTGGTCATTGTAGAGGTGCTATTTTGGGTGATGTAATTTCAAATCTATTGAAATTTAACCAAAATACTGTTGAGCGTGAATATTATGTTAATGATTATGGTAATCAAATTTCTCATTTTAATCATTCTGTCTATTTAAGAGTTAGAGAAAAACTTTACGATGAAAAATTTCCATTAGATAATCCTGATCTTTATCCAGGTGATTATTTAAAAGATATAGCCAATAACATTATAAAAAATAACAAAAATATAAATTTTGAAAACTTCAATGATATCGAAGAACATTTAAAAAAACTTTCAATTAACGAATCTTTAAATTTAATTAAAAAAAATCTAAATGATCTTGGAATTAAGCATGATAATTTTATAAGTGAGACAAATTTAGTTAATGATAATGAAGTTGAAAAAGTAATTGAAAAACTCAAAAAATCTAAGCATGTTTATAAGGGTAAAATTAAGGCTCCAGAAGGTGAGGACCAAAGTAATTGGACTGAAAGAGAACAATTATTATTTAGATCAACTGACTTTGGTGATGATAAAGATAGAGCGTTACAAAAAAGTGATTTAAGTTGGACTTATTTTGCAAGTGACGTTGCTTACCATAATACAAAATTAAATAGAAAGTTTGATAAGCTAATTAATATTTTAGGGGCTGATCATGCTGGATATATCAAAAGAATTACATCTGTAGTTGAAGCTATATCAGGTGAAAAAAATAAATTATCTTGCAAAGTAAGTCAGTTAGTTAAACTAATTAAGGATGGAAAACCATTTAAAATGTCTAAAAGAAAAGGTGATTACATAACAGTAGAAGACTTAATTGAAGAAGTTGGTAAAGACGCTACACGTTTTATTATGCTAAGTAGAAGTAATGATGTTGAACTAGATTTTGATTTTTCTAAAGTAAAAGAGAAATCTAAAGACAACCCCTTGTATTATGTTCAATATTGTTATGCTCGTATATGCTCAGTATTTAGAAATACTAATTATAATATTAATGATAATTTAAAAATTAAAAATCAAACTTATAATTATACTGAAGATGAAATAAAAATACTAAAAAAGGTATCTGAATGGCCGAGATGTTTAGATACAGCTTCAAATAAACTGGAACCACACAGAATTCCAGTTTATTTATATGAACTATCTTCAGAATTTCATTCATACTGGAATAAAGGTAAAGACGATGTAAGTAAAAGATTTATAGATAAAAATAATAATATTTCAGATGATAAATTAGTTTTATTAAAAACTGTTTCTATTGTTATTAAAATAGGTATGCAAATACTAGGGGTCAATACACCAGAAAAAATGTAATGATTAAAGAATTAAAGTATGTTTTTTATTTAATAATAATATTTTTTTTTATATTTTTTGTTTCTAGATACTATTTTTCTGATGAGCATAAAAAAAAATCTTATAGATCATTAAGCAATCTAGAGGAAAGGATAAGTATTTTCTCTGAAAATTTAGTTACCTTGGAAAATGATACAAATAATATTATCGAATATGTAGAATATCAAAAAGACAAAAATAAAAAAAAATACCATTTTTGGGAATTATTAAAATGATTGATAAAAGAAGAAGTTTTATAACAGGAATTAAAGGCACAAGGTTAAGTCCAAATGAAATTTTTTTTTTAAAAAAGTATAAACCTTGGGGAGTTATATTATTTTCAAGAAATATTAAAACTATTTCACAAACACAAGAGTTAACATCTAAAATTAAAAAATTATTTAAAGATAGTAATTATCCTATTTTGATTGATGAAGAGGGAGGTAGGGTATCTAGATTGAGTAAATTTATTGATAATTCAATTTTCTCATCAGAATTTTTTGCTAAACTTTATAAAGTTAACAAAAAAAAATTCTATATTTATTACGATGTTTATGTCAAACAAACCTCATATTTACTAAATTTGTTAGGAATTAACATAAACAATGTTCCTGTTCTTGATGTAAGAAGAAAATCAACCCATAAAGTTATTGGAAATAGATCTTTTTCATCTGATCCTTATTTAGTATCTAAATTAGGTAAAATTTGTATTAATAAATTTCATGAAAATCGAATAGCTACAGTATTAAAGCATATTCCAGGTCATGGTTTGTCCAAAGTTGATACTCATAAAAAATTACCCACCGTTGGTAAAAACATTAATTATTTAAACAAGATAGATTTTTATCCATTTAAAAATCAAAAATCCCTTCTAGCTATGACTGCGCATATAATTTTTAATAATATAGATAGTAAAAATACTGTAACTCATTCAAAAAAAGTTCTTAACCTAATAAGAAAAAAAATAGGATTTAAAAACTTAATTATGTCAGACGATATATCTATGAAAGCATTAAAATTCTCTATATCAAAAAATACAACTCTTGCTTTTAATGCAGGCTGTGATTTAGTTTTACATTGCAATGGTAAATATAATGAAATGTTACTTGTTGCAGAAAATTCACCCTTGTTAAATGACTTTGTTATAAAAAAAACATCGCAATTAGTGAATATTGTTAGATAATATAAATTATGGACGATTCTTTATCATTTAATGTAAATCTTAATAATTTTAATGGTCCTTTAGAAGTTTTATTAGATTTAGCAAAATCACAAAAAGTTGATCTTGAAAAAATCTCTATTACAATTTTAGTAGATCAATTTCTTGATTTTATTAAATCAAAAGAAAAAATAAATTTAGAATTAGCTTCTGAATATTTACTAATGGCAACTTGGTTAACTTATTTAAAATCTAAGTTATTACTTCCAGAAACTGATGAAGAAGAATTTAAAGCTCTTGAGGTTGCTGAAAAACTTAAATTACAATTAAAAAAACTTGAACTTATTAGATTACTTTCAGATCAAATGCTTAAAAGAAAAAGACTAGGTAAAGATATTTTTATGAGAGGAATTAGAGGAAATATAAAATCAATTTATAGTACAAAATATTCGCTAACACTTTTTGAAATTTTGAAATCATATTCATCAGTAATCATGTCAAGAGATTTTCAAGTAATGAATATTCCAAAATTACCAGTTTTCACCACCGAAGAAGGAATTAATAGAATTAAGGAATTTTTTGGAAAGTTGAATGATTGGAAAAATATTGATGAATTGTTGCCAAAAAATTTTTCTGAATCTAAAAATTTAAAAAGATCATCTAAGGCTGGAATCTTTTCTGGTTCGTTAGAACTTGCTAAAGAAGGAAATATATCAATTAAACAAAATAATTTATTTGATGATATATACATAAAACAAAATAAATGAAAAAATTAAAAAAAGATAATATTGTTAACTTTCCATCTTCTTTAAGTGATGGCGAAAGAGAAGTAGAAGCAATTTTATTTGCTGCAGCTGAACCTCTTGATATTGACACCATTGAATCAAAAATTTCAAAAAAAATTAATGTTGTGAATATTCTTAATAAGTTACAAACCATATACAAAAATAGAGGTATTAATTTAGTTTGCATATCTAACAAATGGTCTTTTAGAACCTCGGAAAACTTGTCTGGATTAATGTCCGAACAAAAAACAGTAGAAAAAAAACTGTCAAAGGCTGCTATAGAAACTTTATCTATTATTGTTTATCATCAACCAGTTACAAGGGCCGAAATTGAGGAAATAAGAGGTGTAGCTTTTGGTACTAATACTCTTGAAATTTTGATGGAACTTAATTGGGTTAGAACCCAAGGAAGAAAGGATGTTCCTGGAAAACCAATTCAATATGGAACTACTGAGGAATTTTTAAGTCATTTTAATTTACAAAAATTATCAGATCTTCCAACTATCGATGAATTAGGATCTGCTGGTCTTATTGATACGCAAAGTATTGACTCAACTATTTTTGGTACTGGTAAATTTTATAAGGAAAAGCAGGAGGAAAAAAAGGAAAATATATACTCCGATATTGATGAAATGTTAAATAGCACTCTTAAAAATGATGATGATAATTAAAAATAACTTTAATTATTATATAATATGTTTATAACACTCGTATGAGCATAGGTTTTTGGCAAATAGCAATTGTTGTAATTTTAGTTGTACTTCTTTTTGGTAGAGGAAAAATTTCTAGTTTAATGGGAGATGTAGCTAAAGGAATTAAAAGTTTTAAAAAAGGTATGGCCTCTGACGTTACAGAAGAGGGCTCCCAGAAGAATATCTCTGAAAATCAAGATAGTTCTGAAAATCAAGATATAGATAAAAAAGAGTAATTCTAATGCCAACAATTGGCTGGTTTGAAATTTTAATTATTGTCACTGTAGCAATTATAATACTTGGTCCAAGAGATTTTCCTTTAATGTTAAAAAAAGTTGGATCATGGATTGGTAGTATTAAAAGATATGTTAACAATGTTCAAAGCGAAGTCAGCTCAATTACCGAAGATACAATTGAAAAAAACTTAGATGAAAACACCACTGTAAATAAAAAAGAGGATAAAGATGAACAAAAATCAAGCTGAGGGTGGTTTTTTTAGTCATCTAACAGAGCTTAGAAAAAGATTAATCCACTCATTAATTTTTTTATCTATATTATTTGTTATTTGTTATTATTTCTCTGAATATATTTATGGTTTCCTTGTAGATCCATACGCACAGGCAGTTAAGAATGATGATACAAATAGAAGACTTATTTTTACTGCTTTACAGGAAACTTTTCTTACTTATTTAAAGGTTTCTTTTTTTGCAGCATTTTTTTTTACAAGTCCCATTATTTTAATTCAAATATGGAAATTTATTGCACCAGGTCTATACGAAGATGAAAAATCTGCAATAATGCCATATCTTGTTGTTACACCAATACTTTTTTTATTAGGAGGCATGCTTGTTTATTATCTAATAATGCCATTAGCTATAAAATTTTTTCTTTCATTCGAAAGCACAGGTTTAAACACCGCACTTCCAATTCAATTAGAGGCAAAAGTTAATGAATATTTGTCTTTAGTAATGAAGCTTATATTTGCTTTTGGATTAAGTTTTCAATTACCAGTAGTCCTAAGTTTATTGGCAAGGATTGGTGTAGTTGATTCTCAGTTTTTAAAAGAAAGAAGAAAATATGTTGTAGTAATTATATTTGCAGCAGCAGCATTATTAACTCCACCTGATCCAGTTACACAAATAGGTTTAGCAATACCTTTATTATTATTATATGAATTATCTATTATATCAGTAAAATTTATAGAGAAAAAAAATAAAGAAAAAAATGCATAATATAAAAGATATAAGAAATAATTTTGATAATTTCAAAAATATAATTAAATCAAGAAATGTTTCTATAGATTTAGATGAAATTCTAGATCTTGACAAAAAAAATAGAAAACTTATTCAAGAAAAAGAAACACTTGAACAAGAAAAGAAAAGTATATCAAAAAAACAAGACAAATCCTTGTTTGCAAAATCAAAAGAAATTTCAGATAAAATATTATCTATTAACAAGGATCAATCTTTGATTAAAAATAAATTAGATGGCTTATTATCTTCTATTCCTAATTTACCTTTATCAGATGTTCCTATAGGTACAGATGAAAATTCCAATAAAGAAGTTTCTAAATCCGGAACAATAAATAAATTTAATTTTGAACCAAAATCACATTTCGAATTGGGTGAAAATTTAAAAATGTTAGATTTTGATTTAGCTACAAAAACTACTGGTGCTAGGTTTGTTTTTGTAAATGATAAATTGGCTTTATTAGAAAGAGCAATAGCAAATTTTATGTTAGATACGCATACTCAAGTAAATAACTATAAAGAAATTTCTCCTCCATTAATGGCTAATGACGCTGCTATGTTTGGAACGGGTCAATTACCCAAATTCGAAGATGATCAATTTGAAATTAAAATTGAAGAAAAAAGTGGGAGAAAATTTTTAATTCCTACAGCAGAAGTTATATTAACAAACATTGTTAGAGATAGAATTGTTAATATTAAAGATTTTCCTATGCGTTTCGTTGCATTAACCCCATGTTTTAGAAAAGAAGCTGGCAGTTACGGAAAAGACACAAAAGGTATGATTAGACAGCATCAATTTTATAAAGTTGAACTAGTTAGTATAGTTGAAAATAGCAAATGTATTGACGAACTTGAAAGAATGACAAAATGTGCGACAATGATTTTAGATAAGCTAAAATTACCTTATAGAAAAATAATTTTATCAACTGGTGACATGGGTTTTAGTGCTGAAAAAACTTATGATATAGAAGTCTGGCTTCCTTCAGAAAATAAATATAGAGAAATTTCTAGCTGCTCATCTTGCGGAACTTTTCAAGCAAGAAGAATGAAAGCTAGATATAAAAATTCAAATAATGAAACTGAATTTGTTGGTACACTAAATGGAAGCGGTTTAGCTGTAGGTAGAACACTTATAGCAGTATTAGAAAACTATCAAAATTCGGATGGATCAATAACAGTCCCAGATGCTCTTAAACCCTACATGAATAATCTAGAAAAAATTTCAAATAATTAGAGTTGTTTTAATAACTTAGATAGTATAAAAAACTTTTAATTTACAAAGGATTTTATGTCAGGATCAGGGATAGGACAATTTATACCACTCATTTTAATTTTTGTTATATTTTACTTTTTTTTAATTCGTCCACAGCAAAAAAAAGTAAAAGAACATAAACTAATGGTAGAGAATTTAAAAAGAGGCGACAAGGTTGTTACTTCAGGTGGTATTGTTGGAACTATTGAGCGTGTTGTGGATAACGATAAGGTTGAAGTTTTAATATCAGAAAATGTTAAAGTAGAAATTATTAAATCTACAGGAATACAGGCATTAGTAAGTAATACTGAACCAAAAAAATAACATTAGAATAAAGTGTTATACTTTTCAAAATTAAAAATTATTTCAGTTTTAATTTTTACGATAGTTATTTCTTTTTTTACAATATCTAATTTTATAAAACTTGATAATGATCTTTTCAAAAGAAATATAAATTTAGGTCTAGATCTACAAGGTGGATCATATTTGCTTTTAGAAATTGATAATTCACCTGTAATTATACAGAAATTACAAAGTAAATTATCATCACTAAAAAAATTTTTAAAAGATAATGATATAAGATCTACTAATTTTAAAATTATAGACGATAAAAAAATTTCTTTTGTAGTTGATGAAAATTCAAAAGATAAAGTTTTATCTCTATTAAAAGATGAAGAAAGTGAAATTAACCCGTATTTTCAAAGATTTAAAACTCATGAGTTTGATGTTGAAGAATCTAAAGAATTGTCATCAAGCAATATAAATTTACAATATTCTGAATACGGTCTGGTTTTACTTAAATCATCATCACAAGATCAAGCCATAGAAATTGTTAGAAGAAGGGTAGATGAAATTGGTACAAATGAGCCTAATATTCTTAAAAGGGGTAGTGATAGAATACTAGTCGAACTACCTGGCTTAGATAATCCCGATAGAATTAAAAGCTTATTAGGAAAAACTGCAAATCTAACTTTTAGGTTTGTTACTCAAAGTGAAGAAGAGAGTTTTGGAACAGAGCGTATACCTTATCAAGATGAAGAAGGAGATGCTATTGTTAGCAAAAGAATTATTCTAAGTGGAGATAATCTGGTTGATGCACAGCCAAGAATGGATAATCAGGCTAATGAAACAGTTGTATCATTTACATTGGATAGAGTAGGAGCAAAAAAATTTGCTAAAGCTACAACTTCAGGTGTTGGAAAAAATTTAGCAATTATATTAGATGGCAAAATAATAAGTGCACCGAGCGTAAGAGAACCAATAGTAGGTGGTTCAGGTCAAATAACTGGTGGCTTTACTTTTCAAACTGCAACTGATTTAGCTTTACTGCTTAGATCTGGTGCTCTTCCCGCTCCAATGAAAATAATTGAAGAAAGAACTGTTGGACCAGATTTGGGACAAGACTCTATTGATGCTGGAATATTATCTTTAATTATCGGATTTGCTTTAGTGGTTATATTTATGATAATTAAATATAGAATTTTTGGATTTATTGCGAATATAGCACTTATAACAAACTTATTATTATTAATTGGAATACTAACTTTATTTGAGGCAACATTAACCTTGCCCGGTATTGCGGGTATAATTTTAACCGTTGGTATGGCAGTAGATGCCAATGTTCTTATATACGAACGTATTAAAGAAGAAATTAAAAGTGAAAATAACAAAATTTTAGCTTTTGATAGTGGATATGTAAAATCTAAAACAACAATTTTAGATGCTAATATTACTACTTTAATTGCAGCATTGATTTTATTTATTTTAGGATCTGGTCCAGTTAAAGGCTTTGCACTTACCTTGGGTGTTGGAATTTTGACAACTTTGTTTTCAGTTTATTTTATTGCTAGATTATTAACATCTTTATATGTGATTAAAAATAAAGATAAGGAGAAACTAATTTAATGGAAAAACGCAATATTCCTTTCAACAAATTTTATAAACAATTTAATGTTTTATCATTAACTTTAATATTGATTTCATTAGTTTTGCTTACATTTAAAGGATTAAATTATGGTGTAGATTTTAAGGGTGGTACTTTAATTGAATTAAGAAGTTTAGATAAAACTTTATCTATTAGCGATCTAAGGAGGTCATTTAATAATTTAAATCTTGGTGATGTTACGGTTAAAAACTTTGGTAAAGAAAACGACTATGTTATTAAATTTGAAAAAAAACAATCCATTGAAGAAAATTTTATAGAAAATATTAAAATTGAATTAGCTAATGATATTGGAAATATTTTTGAGTTTAGAAGGGTTGAAAGTGTAGGACCAAAAGTTAGTAGTGAATTACTAAAATCAGGTGTTATTGCAATCGCTCTATCATTAGGAGCAATGCTTATATACATATGGATAAGATTTGAATGGCAATTTAGTCTTGGTGCTATAACTGCAGTATTTCACGATGTTGTTATAACTCTCGGTTTTTTTTCATTATTAAACTTTGAAATTAATTTATCAATTGTAGCTGCAGTACTTACAATAGTAGGTTACTCTATGAATGATACTGTTGTAATTTTTGATAGGGTTAGGGAAAATCTAAGAAAGTATGCAGATATTAAAATCTTTGAAATTACAAATATTTCAATTAACGAAACTTTATCAAGAACAATAATAACTTCTGTAACAACATTGTTAGCTCTTTTATCTATATTTATATTTGGTGGAGCAATACTTAAAGGTTTTTCATTCGCAATGATATTGGGTGTTATCGTTGGTACATATTCTTCAATATATATAGCTAACCCTATTCTAGTAAGATTAAATGTTTCTCAAAAAACTATCTTGAAAGAAGAAAAAGAATAAATTTAATATAAATTTTGTGCAGCTACCATTGATAATAACATTGGTAGTGAAAGAAGAACATTAGTTCTTGATGCAATTAATGCTTTTTTAGCAGCTCCTGGTTTTTCTTCAGCAGTTGCCTCAACAATTCCTAAAACTTTTTTTTGATTTGGCCAAATAATAAACCAAACATTGAAAGCCATAATTAAACCGAGCCACATACCTATGCCTATAGCTGTATATTTGCCACCACCACTTCCTATACCTAGCGTCATCGCTTCATGAGCATAACCATTAAGATAAGCAACAATTAAACCAGTAACTACTGTTACAAATGCTGCCCATCTAAACCAGAATAGAGCAGAAGGCGCTATAACTTTTGTAATTGCAGGTTTTTGCTCATCAGTAATTTTACCCATATTTGGCACTTGGACAAAATTAAAATAATACAATAAACCAATCCACATTACACCGGCTACAACATGAAAATACCTAAATAGCCAACTCCAAAACAATTGATCTATAGAAAAACCACCACTTCCAAAAGATAGAAATAAAAATAAAAGTACCGCTAATATGATAGAAGTGTGAATAACTTTTGATAATGATCCAAAAAAATCAGCCATTAAGTTATTATATACACTATTAAAAAAGTTTTATTAAGCAATTTTTTTGAATTTACTGTTCAAAATATGTTTAAGAAATTGACCAGTATAACTTTCTTTTATATCGCAAATTTCCTCTGGTTTTCCTTCTGCGATTATTTGTCCACCTTTAACACCACCTTCAGGACCCATGTCAACAATGTAGTCAGCTGTTTTTATTACATCCAAATTATGCTCAATTACTACAACTGTATTTCCAGTCGCAACAAAAGCTTGTAAAATTTCTAATAGTTTTTTTATATCATGCTGATGTAATCCAGTGGTAGGTTCGTCTAATATATACATTGTTCTACCTGTTGATCTTTTTGATAATTCCTTAGCAAGTTTAATTCTTTGAGCCTCGCCACCAGATAAAGTAGTAGCTTGTTGACCAATTTTTATATAACCAAGACCTACTTTTTTTAATGTTAATAATTTTGATTTGATGTTTGAAATATTTTCAAAATATTCACAACCTTCATCTACAGTCATATTTAATACATCTGCAATACTTTTATCTTTGAATTTAACCTCTAAAGTCTCCCTATTATATCTTGTACCTTTACATTCATCACATTGTATATAAACGTCAGGTAAAAAGTGCATTTCATATGTTATTACACCATCACCCTCGCAAGCTTCACATCTTCCACCTTTAACATTAAAGGAAAATCTTCCAGGTTTATATCCTCTACTTTTAGATTCTGGTAATGCTGTAAACCAATCTCTTATCGGACCGAATGCCCCCGTATATGTTGCTGGATTAGATCTTGGTGTTCTCCCTATCGGTGATTGATCTATATCTATAACTTTATCTATTAATTCAATTCCTTTAAAACCTCTAAATGGTTTAGGTATTTTTCTTGATTTATTGTTATTTAGTGTAAGGTTTAAAGCATTATATAAAGTCTGTAAAACCATAGTTGACTTTCCACTTCCAGATACACCAGTAACACAAGTAAGGCTGCCAAGTGGAACTTTTAAATTAACATTTTTTAAATTATTACCAGTAGCTCCGTTAATTTCTAAAAATCTACCATTTTTTGCTAGCCTTCTTTTTTTTGGAATTGGAATATTGTATTTATGAGATAAATATTTTCCAGTTATACTATTTTCACTTTTTATTATGTCGTTATAACTTCCTTCAACAACAACTTGACCACCATTATTACCTGCTTCTGGACCAAGGTCAATTATATGATCAGCATTTTCCATTGTTTCAGTATCGTGTTCAACAACTATTACAGTATTTCCTAAGTCTCTTAATCTTTTTAAAGCATTAATTAATTTAACATTATCTTTTTGATGCAATCCTATAGATGGCTCATCTAGAACATACAAAACTCCAGTAAGTCCCGAGCCAATTTGTGAAGCTAATCTTATTCTCTGAGACTCACCACCTGATAGTGTTCCAGATTCTCTTGAAAGTGTTAGGTAATCAAGTCCAACATTTAGTAAAAAATCCAATCTTTCATTTATTTCCTTAAGTATATGTTCAGCAATTTTTAATTGAGTCTTATCTAATTTCTTTTCAAGTGATTTAAACCAATCGATAGCATCTAATATTGATTTTTCAGTTATTTCACTGATATTAAGTTTATCAATTTTAACACATAAAGCTTCTTCTTTTAATCTGTAGCCATTGCATTTTTCACAACTTGTATCGGATTGATATTGAGCAATTTCCTCTCTTTTCCAATCACTGTCTGTCTCTAAGTATCTTCTTTCAAGATTATTTATCACACCTTCAAAAGTTTTTTTATGTGAATATTTTTCATATCCATCATCATAACTAAACTTAATTTCTTCTTCATCAGATCCATAAAGAATAATATCTTTAATTTTTTTTGGAATTTTTTCCCATCTTTGATCTAATGAAAAATCATAATGTTTAGCTAGAGAGGATAAAGTTTGAGCATAATATAAGGTTGATGTTTTGGCCCATGGGACAATAGCTCCATCGGCAATTGATTTTTTTTCATTAGGTATAACCAATTTTTCATCAACATTTAATTTAACACCAATACCATCACACTCTTCGCAGGCACCATAAGGACTGTTGAAGGAGAATAATCTTGGTTCAATTTCTTCAATTGTAAATCCACTTTCTGGACATGCAAACTTTGTTGAGAAAATAATTCTTTCTATTTTTCTATATTTCTTAGGTAAAGTTTCGTTTTCATATTCTAGGAATAACAATCCATTTGCTAAATTTACTGCAGTTTCAACACTTTCAGCTAGTCTATTACCAAGTGAGGAATTTATTACTATACGATCAACAAGTATAGATATGTCGTGTTTAACTTTTTTATTTAATTCAGGAACATTGTCTATCTCATACAATTTATCATCTATTTTAATTTTTCTAAAACCTCTTTTTTTGTACGATAATATGTCTTTCTTATATTCACCTTTACGACCACGAACTACAGGAGCAAATAAATATATAGTTGATTTTTTTGGTAATTCTTTAATTCTATCAACAATTTGTGAAATAGTTTGAGATGTTATTGGTTTTCCAGTAAATGGTGAATAAGGTATTCCAACTCTAGCATATAATACTCTCATATAATCATAAATTTCTGTAACTGTTGCAACAGTTGATCTTGGATTTTTTGATGTATTTTTTTGTTCTATAGATATTGCTGGGCTTAGACCTTCTATCAAATCAACTTTTGGTTTTTTCATTTTATCTAGAAATTGTCTTGCATAGGCAGATAGACTCTCTACATATCTTCTTTGACCCTCGGCATAAATTGTATCAAATGCTAATGAAGACTTTCCGGACCCAGAAAGTCCCGTAATAACTACGAACTTATCCTTTGGAATCTCAAGGGATATATTCTTTAAATTATGTTCTTTTGCACCTTTAATAACTATCTTTTTGAGCATAATTTTTGTTGCTTTAATTTAATTAAATTAATATTCAAGTAAAATTGTGATATATATATACATAAATCAAATCAAAAAAATTTAAATTTTATGGCAGGAAGCTTAAATAAAGTATTATTGATAGGACGATTGGGCGCAGATCCAGAAATAAAGCAAATGGTTAATGGTAAAAATGTAGCTAGATTAAGTTTAGCTACTAGCCAATCTTGGAAAGACAAAAACACAGGTGAAAAGAAAGAAAAAACAGAATGGCATAGAGTTGTTGTTTTTAACGAAGGTCTAGTAAATGTAGTGCAGCAATATTTAAAAAAAGGTGCTCAAGTTTATATTGAGGGTCAATTAAATACTAGAAAATGGAAAGATGAACAAAGTGGCCAAGACAAATATTCTACAGAAGTTGTTATTCAAGGTTTTAATTCTTCTTTAACAATGCTTGGTGGTGGAAATCAAAATACAATAGCATCTCAAGAAACTAAACAAAATTTTGATCAAAGTGCTAAACCTCAAGACGATGAATTTGACGATCCTCCTTTTTAGTTAATATGCAAAAAGACGAAATTTCTAAAAATCAAAATATAAAATCTATATCCATGTATGATGAGATGAGCTCATCTTACTTGTCTTATGCTATGAGTGTAATAATCAGTAGAGCATTACCTGATGCAAGAGATGGATTAAAACCTGTTCATAGAAGAATAATCTATGCAATGCATAAAGGTGGTTTTGATTGGTCAAAACAATTTAGAAAATCAGCAAGAATAGTAGGAGATGTAATTGGTAAATATCATCCTCATGGCGATCAAGCTGTTTATGATGCTTTAGTAAGAATGGTTCAAGATTTTTCTATGAGCTTACCTCTTGTTGATGGGCAAGGTAATTTTGGTTCTATAGATGGTGATCCTCCTGCTGCTATGAGATACACTGAAACAAGGCTGTCAAAAATTTCTCAATTTCTAATAGATGATATTGAAAAAAATACTGTTGAATTTAAAAGTAATTATGATGAGACTGAAAAAGAACCTTCTGTTCTTCCAGCTCAATATCCCAATCTTCTTGTAAATGGAGCAGGTGGTATTGCTGTTGGAATGGCTACCAGTATACCACCTCACAATTTAGGAGAAGTTATAGACGGTGCTCTTGCATTAATTGATGATAAAAATATTAAAATTAATGAGTTAATGAAACATATACCAGGTCCAGATTTCCCTACTGGTGGAATTATTATTGGTAAAAAAATTATCAAAGAAGGTTATAAAACTGGAAGAGGATCGTTTAAAATTAGAGGTGAAATTGTAGTTGAAAATCTTAAAAATAATAGAGATAGACTTGTAATAACTTCAATTCCCTACCAGGTAAATAAATCTGTATTAAATGAGCGTATAGCAGAATTAGTAAGGGAGAAAAAAATTGAAGGTATAAGAGACATTAGAGATGAGTCAAATAGAGAGGGTATTAGAGTAGCTATAGATCTAAGAACTGGAGTTGAACCTGAAACGATTAAACGACAATTATTTAAATTTACATCAATTGAAAGTTCATTTGGATTTAATACATTAGCTATAGTTGATAATAAACCCAAGACATGCAATCTTAAAGAGTTCCTAGATCAATTTTTAAAATTCCGTGAAGATGTTGTAATAAAAAAAACAAAATTTGATCTTAAAAAGGCTGAAGATCGTGCACATATTCTAATTGGTTTATCAATTTCAGTTGAAAATATAGATAAGATTATAAAAATTATTCGTTCATCAAAAACGCCAGATGAAGCTAAAAAGTTTTTATTAAAATCTAAATTTAAAAGTACAAAATCTCAAAAATTTATAAAATTAATTGAAAATAAAAAAAATATTACACAGTATAATCTTACAGAATCCCAAGTTACTGCAATTCTAGAACTTAGATTACAAAAATTAACTGCACTGGGAATTAATGAAATTGACTTGGAGATTAATAAATTGTCAGAATTAATAATCCAATATAAAAAGGTTTTAAGTTCTAAAAAAGAATTATTCAAAGTTATAAGCAATGAATTAAAATCTATTAAAGAAAAATTTGCTGTACCAAGAAGAAGCAAAATAATTGATGCTGTTTTAAATTATGATATTGAAGAAACTATTCAAAAAGAAAGTGTAATAATTACTGTAACTTTACAAGGATATATTAAAAGAGGGGCTCTCAGTACTGTAAAACAACAAAAAAGAGGTGGAAAAGGTAAAACAGGAATTGTTACTAGGGACGAAGATTCTGTAGTTCAAACTTTATCAGTAAATACTCACACGCAAGTATTGTTTTTTTCATCAGAGGGCCTAGTTTATAGAGTAAAAGCTTGGAAAATTCCTGAGGGATCTTCAAATTCGAGAGGTAAATCCTTATTTAACATTCTTCCTTTAAAAAATCACCAGTCGATAAGTTCTATTATGCCTTACCCAGATGAAAATTCAGATTCTAAAGGTATGTTCATCATATTTGCTACAGCTGATGGTAAAATCAGAAAAAATAATTTAGAAGATTTTTCATCAATTAATACTTCAGGAAAAATTGCTATGAAATTATCTCCAAGTGACAAAATAACAGGAGTAAAAATATGTAAAGACGATCAAGATATAATTTTAAGCACTAAATTAGGTAAATGTATTAGATTTGAATCTAAAAAACTTAGGGTTTTTAAAGGTAGATCTTCAAAAGGTATAAGAGGAATTAATTTACAACAAAATGACAAGATTGTTTCATTGTCTATTATCGATCATGAAAATTTAAAAAATAAAGCAAAATTATCAAAAGTAGATAAATCTGAACTCAAAGCAAAAACTAAGTTTATTTTATCAATTACAGAAAATGGATATGGTAAAAGAACAGATCACAAAGATTATAGAGTAACAAATAGAGGTGGGAAGGGTATAATTGGTATAGTAAATTCATCAAGAAATGGAAATGTATCTTCATCTTTTCCTGTAAATGAAGGTGATGAAATAATAATATCTACTAATAAAGGTAGAGTTATTAGAACTGCTGTTAAAGAAATTAGAATTGCAGGAAGAAACACTCAAGGTGTTAGAATTATTAAGTTATCTGGAGACGAAAAAGTTGTTTCAGCGATTAAAATAGATGATAATTTAATCTAATGAAAAAAACTGGAGTTTACCCTGGTACCTTCGATCCAATTACTTTTGGTCATATAGATGTTATTCAAAAATCTTTAAAAATTGTAGATCAAGTTATCGTTGCAATCTCTGATGGAGATAATAAAAAATATTTATTTACAATAGAAGAAAGAATTAAAATAGTTAATAAAGCATTATTTTCAGATCTAAAATTTAAGAAAAACAAAGTTAAAGTTATCTCTTTTAACTCATTAACAACAGATCTTTGTAAAAAATATAAATCGAATATAATCTTACGTGGTTTGAGAGCTGTCTCAGACTTTGAATATGAATTTCAATTAGCTGGAATGAATAGAAAATTAAATAAAAATATAGAAACGATTTTTTTAATGTCTGATGTTCAAAATCAAATAATTTCTTCAAGATTAATAAAAGAAATTATAGAGTTAAAAGGGGATATAAAAAAATTTACTACCAAAAGTACAATTAATTCATTAAAAAAAAAATATGAATAAATATTTAATTAATTTATTAGTTTTAATTAGTTTAATATTTTTTACAAATGTTTACTCAAAGGAGAATATAATGATTTTAAAGCTTAAAACTGGAGATGTAAAAATTGAATTATTTGAAGATGTTGCACCTAAACATGTTGAAAGAATAAAAAAATTAGCAAATGATGGTTCATATGATAACGTTGTATTTCACAGAGTCATTGATGGATTTATGGCACAAACAGGAGATGTTAGATTTGGAAATTCTTCCTCAGATAATTTTGATTTAAATAGAGCTGGAATGGGTGGATCTGATTTACCTGATCTTAAAGCTGAGTTTAGTGATCTACCACATGAAAGAGGAACACTATCTATGGCAAGGTCATCTGATCCAAATAGTGCAAATAGTCAATTTTTTATTTGTTTTGTAGCCACACCTTTTTTAGACAGACAATATACTGTATTTGGCAAAGTTATAGAAGGTATGGAACATATTGATAAAATTAAAAAAGGTGATGGACAAAATGGTTCAGTATCAGACCCAGATAAAATTATAAGTTTTAAGTCCTTATAGTTTACATCGATGACGTTAAAAAAGTTTTCTTTTAATGTCCTAACTAATGATGAATTTTCTAGAAGAGGTGTGATAGAAACACACCGAGGAAAAATTAATACTCCTGCATTTATGCCTGTTGGTACGCAGGCTACGGTTAAAGCTACATTTATTGATGATATAATTAAAACAGGTAGTGAAATTATATTAGGAAATACTTACCATCTCATGCTTAGACCTGGAACTGAAAGAATACAGGCTGCAGGTGGCTTGCATCAATTTATGAATTGTAAATTACCTATACTTACAGATTCTGGTGGGTTTCAAGTAATGTCTCTTTCTAAGTTAAATAAAATTGATAAAGAAAAAGGAGCAATTTTTAAATCTCATATAGATGGAAAGGAATTTATTTTAAGTCCAGAGGAAAGCATTAAAGTTCAAAAAGATCTTAATTCAGATATCGTTATGGTTATGGATGAATGTCCAAAAAAAAGCGTTGAATATGAAAAAATAAAAGATTCGATGAATTTATCAATGTATTGGGCTGATAGATCAAAAAAAGCATTTGGCACAAACCCTCACAAAGCTATTTTTGGAATTATTCAAGGAGGCTTATTTAAAGATTTAAGAATTAAATCTTTGGAACAACTTGAGAAAATAAACTTTGATGGATATGCAATTGGAGGTCTTGCCGTGGGAGAGAGTCAAAAAGAAATGTTTAAAGTATTAGATGATATTAGTAATTTCATGCCAAAAGATAAGCCGAGGTACTTAATGGGTGTTGGAACTCCTTCAGATATTATCGGAGCAGTAAAAAGAGGTGTCGATATGTTTGATTGCGTTTTACCAACAAGGTCTGGCAGAACAGGATTAGCATTTACGTGGAATGGAAGGATAAACATTCGTAACTCTAAATATCAAAATGATAATTCACCACTAGATCCGAAATGTGCAAAATTTGATTTAAATAAATACTCTAAAAACTATTTAAATCATCTGTTTAACACAAATGAAATACTTGGTTCTATGTTGCTAACTTTACATAATATAAATTTTTACCAAGAACTTATGGAAACAATAAGAAAAAATATTGAAAAAGGGACATTTCAACAATTTCATGATTCATATATTAATAAGCTATAATATTTCTCATTGATTAAATTTAAAAAATGAATATAAGGATCGTCATTGGGGCCCTTAGCTCAGTTGGTAGAGCAATTCCCTTTTAAGGAATGGGTCGTTGGTTCGAGTCCAACAGGGCTCACCAATAAATCATATTTTTATAGGCGGGTAATTTAATATAATTTCATTAGTCCACTCATTAATTTTTTTAATTCTATCGTCTGATGATGGATGAGTGCTCATAAATTCTGGTGGTTCTTTTCCTTTTCTTGCTTTTTTCATTCTTTCCCAAATTTTGGTTGTCTCCCTTATATCATATCCAGATAATGAAGAAAAAATTAACCCAAGATAATCAGCTTCAGTTTCTTGTTTTCTATTAAAAGGATTCATTAGACCGATTTGTGATAAAAGACCAACCGTATCCATTCCTGTTGTTCTGTTAACTGTAGAAAGTTTTCCACCTGATAATATATCTGTAACTTGTAAGACAACATTTGTAGCAACATTACGGCTTGCTCTTTCAACAGAGTGTTTTGCAACCGCATGAGCAATTTCATGACCCATAACTGCTGCCAATCCATTTGTATTTTTTGTAATATCTAATATCCCAGTATAAACAGCAATTTTTCCTCCTGGCATGCACCATGCATTTTTAACTTTTTTATTATCAATTAAAATATACTCCCAATCAAAATTTAATGTGGGGTCTGGTATATTTGATTTATCAAAATACGCACTTATTGAATATTCCATTTTCTTTCCAATATCTTTTATTTCGTTTAATTTAGAAATATCCTTACTCAATTTTTCCTTTTCTTTAACTTTTTCATAAATTTTTGCTGCTTTAGCATTTAATTTTGATTCTGGAATCAATTTTAGCTGTTTTCTATCGGTGATTGGAACAGTAGTACATGAAGAAACACCCATAGATAAGCAACCACAGCCTACAAATTGTAAAAATAATCTTCTATCCATTAATATAGTTTATATGAAATACTCGATTTAATCAAAATATTTGCTATAAAGTAACTTATTCATTTATGACAAAAAATAAAAAAAAAAAAATTTCTTTAATAGCAAGATTGAGAAATTATTTTTTTACTGGTGTAATTGTTTTGGTTCCAATTGGATTTACTCTTTATTTAACAATTTTTTTAGTTTCTATTTCCTCAAATTTAATTCCTGAAGAAATAAATCCAAATAACTATTTACCTTTCTCAATACCTGGGCTTGAAATTGCTCTTTCAATAATTTTTATTACTTTGATTGGAGGGCTTTCTCTATCATTTATAGGAAAAAGAATATTGCAGTTAATAAATGATTTATTAAAAAGAATTCCTATACTTAGAACAATTTATTCTGCGATTGGACAAATGACTGAATCTTTTACAAATAATAAAAAAGGTAAAAAAAGTGTTGTATTAGTTCAATATCCAAGAAAAGGCGCATGGGCAGTTGGTTTTGCTACTAAGGATAATAAAGGTGAAATTACAAAAAAAACAAACGAACAACTTGTCAATGTATTTGTTCCAACAACTCCAAATCCAACAAGTGGATTTTTATTAATGTTTCCAAAAAGTGAAGTTATATATCTTGATATGACTTTTGAGGAAGCGTCTAAATTTATTGTATCGGCTGGTACATCAATACCAAAATCTTAAACTAAATCATTAATTATATCTGCTCTGTCATATAATTTAAGCAACATTTTATATTTAGATAAGTTAATTTCTTCAATTTCAATTCTTTTAACTTCATTTTCTGCGACCCTGAATAAATCTTCGTGTAAAACAGGGTCAGCAAGATTAAATTTTTTCTCACCACTTTGCTTAAAGCCTAAAATATCACCAGATCCTCTTAGTTTCATATCTTCTTCAGATATAATAAAACCGTTGTTTGAATTCTTAAGTATTTTAATTCTTTTTTTTGCATTTTCACTTAAATTATTCTTAAACATTAATATACATTTTCCTTGATTATTACCTCTACCAACTCTGCCTCTTAACTGATGAAGTTGTGATAGGCCAAACTTGTTTGAATTTTCAATTACTATTACATTTGCATTAGGAAAATCTATACCAACTTCGATAATAGTTGTTGAAACTAGTATATCAAATTTTTTTTTTAAAAAGTCTTCAAGTATTGAATTTTTTTTATCTTGGTCAATTTTACTATGAATTATTGCTACTCTTGATGGAAATAATTTGTTTAATGAATTAAATTTCTGTATTGCCGACTGATGATCGATTTTTTTTGACTCATCAATTAGTGGGCATACCCAAAATATCTGATTTTTATTGTAAATTTCCTTTTTAACAAAATCAATAACATCTTTAATGTTATCTTCTTTTTTACTGTAGGTAATTATTTCTTTCCTATTTTTTGGTTTTTCATTAATTATTGATAAATCCATATCACCATAAATTGTCATTGTTAATGTTCTTGGTATTGGAGTTGCAGACATTAATAGTATATCACAATTAGAACCTCCTTTATCGGATAATAATTTTCTTTGTTTAACACCAAATTTATGTTGTTCATCTATGATGATGAATCCTAATTTATTAAATATCGTTCTTTTTTGAAATAATGAATGTGTTCCAAAAATCATATTTATTTTAGAATTTTGTAAATTTGATATAATTTTTCTTTTAATAGAATTATTAGTTTTACCAGTAAACAATTCTAAATTTATTTCTGATGGAAATATTTTTTTTGCTAAATTATAGTGTTGATTTGCTAAGATTTCTGTTGGAGACATAAAGGCAACTTGGTATCCAGATTCTATTACATTCAATGAAGATAACAATGCTACAATAGTTTTCCCAGATCCAACATCACCTTGTAAAATTCTAAACATTTTCGTCTTCGAGCTTAGATCTAAGTTAATTTCATTAAGAGTTTTTATTTGATCTTTAGTTAAATTAAAACCAAAGTTTTTGATTGTTTTTTTTTCATATTTATTAAAAAAAATTTTTTTATTTTTTTTATTTTTTTTAATTGATTTTCTTATTTCGGAAAAAACTATTAACGAAGATAAAATTTCATCAAATGCAAGTCTCCTAAAATGTTTACTGCTATGGTTTCCAATATTTTTGTAATCATGAAGTTTAATTACAGATTCCTTCCATCCCAAGTTGTTAAAAAGTTTTAGTATATTTGGGCTTAACCATTCTTCTAAGTTGGGTAGATTTTCTAAAATTTGACCTATAATATAATTATATTTTTTTTCAGTTATGCCTTCGGTTAAACTATATTTATTGTGCACTTTTTTAATTAGATTCTTATCTTTAGAAAGATATGTGGGGTTAGTTATTTGGTATCTATTTTTAAAATAACTAATTTTACCACTAATTGTTATTTTTTCATTTAATGGTAATATTTTTTTAATATAACCCTCGTAACTATTAAAAAAAATACAATCTATTTTACCGGTATCATCTTCACAAATAACTTTATTAGGTAAATTTCGAATTCTTGGAAAGTTATATTTTAATGGTATTATTTCAATGGTTGAAATTTTTCCAATATTTAAATTTTTTATTTTTGATATATTGGTTCTATCTGTAAATGACTGGGGCAATCTCCATAGCATATCAAATATACTATTAATGTTTTTTTTCTTAAGTATTGTAGCAGTTTTTTTTCCAATATTTTTTAATTTTGAAATATCTTTAAGAAGAAATTCATAATTTTTATTCATAAACAATTAATAATATAATATATTATAATTAAATGCCTGATGATATTGAATTACTAAAAAAAAAAATAATTTATAAGTCATCGTATAGGGGAATTAAGGAACTTGACATTATTTTAAGATCTTTTGTTAATGAATATCTAAACAATTTATCTGTAAAAGATTTAAATGATCTTTTAATTTTTTTAGATAATAATGATGATGACATATTCAAGTTTAAACAAGGAATAGAGAATAAAAATATTAAAAATAACAATATTTCAAAATTATTTAAAAATTATAATATTTAAATGTAAATGGCGGAGAGACTGGGATTCGAACCCAGGAAAGAGTTGCCCCTTTGCCGGTTTTCAAGACCGGTGCTTTCAACCGCTCAGCCATCTCTCCGTTTCGATGTTTTTATAAGTAAAATTATTAAATTCAATAAAAAAATAGTATAAGGAACATTCATTTCTATCTCTTATGAATACAAAAGAATTTAAAAATGGAGTTATATCAGCCACACTAGGTTCATTATGGTGGGGAGTGTTAGGAACTTATTTTTTTCAATTTATTACTTTTGTTGGTACTTTAGAAGTTGTTGTACATAGGTGTATTTGGACAAGTTTTATATTGTTTTTAACAACTCTAATATTTAAAAAATGGCACTTACTTAAAATAAATCTAATAAATAAAAAAAATTTATTTATTTTACTTATAACTAGTATCCTAATCTTTTGTAATTGGACTGCTTGGATTTATGCTGTTGCAACTAACAGAATAATTGATGCCAGCTATGGATATTTTATATTTCCAATATTGACTGTATTTTTTGATTATTTATTTTTAAAAGAAAAATTGAATAAAAAAAGAGTTTTTTCAATTTTAATAGTTGTAGGATCTTCAGTTTATTTAGCTTTTAATTTATCAATGTTTCCATGGATAGGTATATTGGTGGCTATTTTATGGGCAACTTACAACCTTTTAAGAAAATTAATTAAAGTAGAAACAGATATAGGATTGTTTATCGAAAGTCTTTTCATATTACCCATAGCGATTGCCGTTTTTTATTTAATATTTCAAAAAGGAATGAATGATTTTTCGTTGGTTAATCCAAAAATTATGTTTTATTTATTTTTGGCCGGACCTATGACGGTGATTCCTTTATTCTTATTTATTAAAGGTGTCGAAAAATGTGGGCTTAGTGCTTCTGGGATGATTTTTTTTATTACTCCAACTAGTCAATTTTTATTGGGATATTTCTATTACAATGAACCTTTTTCTACAGATAAGTTCATAAGTTTTATTTTGATATGGATTGCTGTATTAATTTACTTAAGAGATTTATATGAAAACAATTAAAATTCTATTTTATATTGTATTAATATCGTTGAGCACTTTTACAACTTCATTTGGAGAAGATTTTAATAGTTGGTTAGTATCATTTAAAGAACATGCGATTAAGCAAGGTATATCAAAAAATACTTTGGATAGAACAATGTCAAAAGTTAAATTCCTACCAGATGTTATTAAGTATGACAGGTATCAACCTGAGTTTTATGAAGACACTAATACATACATAGGAAAAAGAACTAGCGAAAAAAAAGTATCAAATGGTAAAGATATATTTATTAAGAACTCTGGTTTAATATTAGATATTGAAAATGAATTTGATGTAGAAAAAGAATTACTTTTATCTCTAATGGGTATCGAAACTAATTTTGGTAAATATTTAGGAAAAATGGATATATTGTCATCATTGGCAACTTTAAGCTTTGACAAAAGACGTAGTGAATTTTTTACAAATGAGCTGATTATAATTTTAAAATTAATTGATAAAGGAATTATAGATAGTAATATTTTATATGGATCTTGGGCCGGTGCTTTCGGAAATTTTCAATTTATGCCATCTACAATAAAAAATTATGCTTTAGATTATAATAATGATGATTTGATCGACTTAAAATCAACAAAAGATTCTTTTGCATCTGCTGCAAATTATATAAATAAATTAGGGTGGAGAAAGAATGATCCTTGCTTTTATAAAGTAAAATTAAAGGAAAATATTCCAATAAAATATCTAAATACTTCAGCTAAAAAAATTAAGAATAAAAAGAAATTTAAATACTTTAAAAAATACATTGTTGATAGTGAAAATATCAAAATTAATCAAAATTTGACCACTGGTATAATAACACCAGATAGAGAAATAGTTGAAAATTCTAAATTATTAGAACCTGCTTATTTAACTTTTGATAATTATGAATTAATATTGAAATGGAATAGGTCACTAAGATTTGCCTTAGCTGTTTGCACTTTAAAGGAAAAGTTTAAAAATGAACTTTAAAATAATATTAATTTTCATACTTTTTTTATATTCATGTGAAACAAAAAATATAAATATTTCAGATAGAGATATTATTTCTCCCGATACATCATTTTCAAATAGAGGATTTGCTCTTATTTTTGATGAAGATTTAAAAAAAAAAAAAATAATTAATGGAAAAATTGATAATAGATCTTTAATAGTTTTTCAAAGAAATCTTAAAAAAAATACAAATGTTAAAATAACTAACTTGTTGAATAATAAAACAATATTAGCAAAAGTGGGTGGAAATTCTAGATATCCTAATTTTTATAATTCAGTTATTTCCAAAAGGATATACCAAGAACTTGAGTTAGATGAAAATGAGCCCTATATTGAGATAGTTGCCATAACGAATAATTCTACTTTTTTTGCCAAAAAAACTAAAACATATGAAGAAGAAAAGGAAGTTGCAGATAAGGCTCCTGTTGAAGGTATAAGTATAAGTGATTTGAGTAAAAATAATAAAAAAATCAAAAATGTTAAAGTTAAATCCGAATTCAAATATATAATAAAAATTGCTGATTTTTATTATAAAAAAACTGCAGAAATGATGCAAATAAGAATAATAGATGAATTAAATCTTGATTATTCAAAAATTCTTAAAATTTCTAATACAAATTATAGAGTTTATTTAGGACCTTTTGACAATT
This sequence comes from uncultured Pelagibacteraceae bacterium, assembly GCA_902560685.1. Classification (GTDB taxonomy): domain Bacteria; phylum Pseudomonadota; class Alphaproteobacteria; order Pelagibacterales; family Pelagibacteraceae; genus Pelagibacter. The sequence goes on from CACEMT010000003.1 coordinate 61,103, forward strand.
TAAAATCTTTAAAAAATGCTTTTGATGATATAAATCCACTTAATTTTGAAAATATTGAAATAATTAAATTATGAACAAAAAAATTCTAAAATCATTAATAATTTTTATTACATTATATACATCGAATATTTACTCTTCAGAATTTGATATAAAAGCTAAAACTGTTATATTGCAAGATTATCTATCAGGAGAAATTCTATATGAAAAAGAACCTGATCTTAAAATATTTCCCGCTTCAATGACTAAAATAATGACTAGTATTATTGCATTTGATTTAATTAAAAGTGGACAGTTAAGTCTTGATGAAAAATTTTTTGTATCTGAGAATGCTTGGAGACTCTCACAAGCTGGATATTCATCAATGTTTATAATGGTAAATGATCAAATAACTGTAGAAAATCTTTTAAAAGGAATAATTGTTTCTTCTGGAAATGATGCTTGTATAGCTTTAGCTGAAGGTATTGCAGGTACTGAGGAGGAGTTTGCTATTATGATGACTGCAAAGGCTAGTGAAATTGGAATGACTAACACAAATTTTGCAAATTCATCAGGTATAAACCATCCAGAAAATCTTTCCACTGTTAGGGATATAATGATTATGTCTCATTACTTAATAAAAAATTACCCAGAGTATTATGAATATTATAAAGAAAAAGAATTTACATGGGACAGAACAGGCGGTGAGCCAATAACACAAGGTAATAGAAATCCACTTTTATATAAAAATATAGGTGCTGATGGTATAAAAACTGGATTTCTCGCTTATGAAAAATTTTCTTTAGCATCATCAATAAAAAGAAATGATAGAAGATTGATCGCTGTTGGCAGTGGTTTTACTTCAAAAAACTCAAGATCAAAAGAGTCACAAAAACTTCTAGCCTGGGGCTTAACAAATTTTAGTACTGTGGAAATTGCAAAAAAAGATTCTAAATTTGCTGAAATTGATGTGTGGCTAGGTCAAAAAAATAAAGTACAAATCTATTCAAATACAGATATTTATAAAACAATTAGGAAAGCAAGACTTAAAAATTTAAAGACAAAAATTGTTTATAAAGGTCCAGTAGAAGCCCCAATTAAAAAAGATGATAAAATAGCTAAATTGATAATAACATACGAAGGTAACATCTTATCAGAGCATGATCTTTTGGCATTCGAAAATGTAAAAAAAAAGAATATCATATCTAGAATTTTGAGCTCAATAAATTATTTAATATGGGGTGATGTTTAAAAATCCAATTATAGTATTCGAAGGTATAGAGGCTTCCGGAAAAAGCTTTCATATTAAAAATGTCGAAAATCATTTAAAAAAACATAAAATTAAATACATTAAGTTAAGAGAACCTGGAGGCTCAATGAATTCAGAAAAAATACGAAAAGTTATATTAAATAAAAAATCAAAATTTAAAAATTTAACTGATCTATTTTTATATATGGCCGCTAGAAATGAAAATTATCATTATCTGCTTAAAAAAAATTACAAAAAAAAAGTAATAATTATTGATAGATTTACAGACTCAACTTTAGCTTATCAACATTATGGTATGGGTATAAGCAAACAACTGATTAAATCATTAAATAAAATAATACTAAAAGATATCAAACCGACTTTTACATTTTTAAATATAGTAAGCATGAAAAATCTTAAATTAAGAATTAATAAGAGACCAAAAAATAGATATGATAAATTTAATTATAAATTCTACAATAAAGTTCAAAAAGGTTTTATTAAATTGTCTAAAAATAAAAATAAATATAGTGTTATTAATTCAAATAATGAAATTTCTAAAAATAAAAAAATAATACTAAATAAAATAAATAACCTTTTATCTATATGAATCTGGCACCATCAAATAATCTAAATTTATTTGGTTATAATGAATTTTTTTTATATTTAAAAAATTTACACGATAAAAATCTTCTTCCAAACAAAATAATATTTTCAGGCGCTAATGGAATAGGAAAATCAACTTTTGTATATCACTTAATAAATTATATATTTTCAAAAAATGAAGTTAATAAATATAATTTTGAAAATAATAAGATTTCTAAAGATAATTATTCTTATAAATTACTAACAAATAACTGTCATCCTAATTTGTTTACTATTACAAATGATGATGAAAAAAATAGTGGTCAAGTTAGCAAAGTGAGAGAAATGATTAATTTTACAAATAAATCTTCATTCAACGATGAATTTAAAATAGTTCTAATTGATAATGTTGAGCTTTTAAATATTAATTCAATAAATGCTTTACTAAAAATAGTTGAAGAACCTAATAGTAAGTTATTTTTTTTTTTAATTCATAATAATAATGTAAAAATTTTAGATACGTTAAATTCCAGATGTATTAAGTTCAGAATGTTTCTTCAAAACTCTGAAAAGTTAGAGATTATCAACAATTTACTAAATAATAATTTTTATACAGAACTTAATGCTGATTTTAAAAGCATATACAATTCTCCTGGTGAAATTCTGAAATTATATAATTTTTTTAAAGAGCAAAACATTAATGATGGTATATCTATTGAAGAATTTATAAATTTAATAATTGAAAAGAATTTATTTAAAAAGAGTTTATTTATTAAAAACAATTTAGGTGCCTTTATTGAATTATATTTCCAAAAAAAAATTAATTTTTATAAATCAAAAGATAAATTTTATAATTTATATAAATATTTTATATTTAAAATTAGCGAATGTAATAAATATAATTTAGATATTGAAAGTATATTGATTGAATTTGAGGGTAAAATTATAAATGGATAAAAATTTCTTTATAACTACGCCTATTTATTACCCATCGGGTAAACCACATATGGGTCATGCTTACTCAAGTATTGTTTCTGATGTTATTGCTAGGTTCAAAAGATTAGATAGGTATAATGTCGAATTTTTAACTGGAACTGATGAGCATGGTTTAAAGATACAACGAGCAGCGGAAGAAAAGGGTCTTGATCCTAAAAAATTCTGTGATGAATTAAGTAAAACATTCAGAGACTTATCTAAGACTTTAAATCTTTCTAATACAGATTTTATAAGAACTACAGAAGATAGACATATTAAATCTGTACAAAACTTATGGAAAATTTTGGAAAATAAAAATCAAATCTATCTTTCAAAATACTCTGGTTGGTATTCTGTCTCGGATGAAGCTTTTTACAGTGATAATGAAATTAAAGAAGAAAATGGTATTAATATTTCATCTATTTCTGGATCTAAGGTTGAATGGGTTGAAGAAGAATCGTATTTTTTTAAACTGTCTGAATGGGAAAATAAATTACTAAAATTTTATGAGGAAAATCCTAAATTTATTTTACCAGATACTAGACGAAACGAAGTTTTAAGTTTTGTAAAAGGTGGTCTTAAAGATCTATCGGTAAGTAGAAAATCATTTTCTTGGGGTATAAAAGTTCCTAGTAATAAAGATCATGTTATTTATGTTTGGCTTGATGCATTAACTAATTATATAAGTGCATTAAATTACCCTGATACCAAAAATAATAAATATAAAAATTATTGGCCTGCTGATCTTCACATGATTGGAAAAGATATACTTAGATTTCACGCTGTCTATTGGCCAGCTTTTTTATTAGCAGCTGACTTACCTCCTCCAAAAAGAGTTTATGGACATGGTTGGATATTATCTGGTGATGAAAAGATGTCAAAATCAAAAGGTAACATTTTAGATCCATTAGAAATTGTAGATAAATATGGGCTGGACTCTCTTAGATTTTATTTACTGAAAGAAGTTTCTTTTGGAAACGATGGTAGCATTACTCAAGAAAAATTAGAAAGTTGTATAAATAGTGACTTGGCTAATAATTATGGAAACTTATGTCAAAGAGTGATTTCTTTTAATGAGAAAAACTACAACCTTCTAGTACCAGATAATATAAATTTTGAAAAAGAAGATTTAAAATTACTTAATAAAGTAAGTGATAATATTAATACTTTAAGATCTTATATAGATAATCAAGAATTAAGTATCTATTCAAATTTTATTATTGATTGTTTGTTTGAAGCAAATAAATATTTTAACGACCAAGAACCTTGGAAAAAAAAGTCTGATGTTGTGAGATTAAATACCATTGTATATGTTTCTTTGGAAATTATTAGAAAAGTTTCTATTTTACTTAATCCAATTATCCCTGATACTTCATTAAAAGTTTTAGATATTTTTAATCTAAAACAAAAAGATATTAATTTTGATACAATAAAAGATAATAAATTTTTAAAACCAAATTCTAATATTAAAAAAATTGGAATTTTATTCAAGAAAATAGATAAAAATGATTGATTCCCATTGTCATCTAGATCATGAGCCGATGTATAGTGATTTAAAAAATGTTCTTAACAGATCTAAAGATAGTGGTGTTGAAAAAATTTTATCAATTTGCACCACAAATGACAGTTTTAATAGAATTATTGAAATTATTAAAATCGATCCAATTATATATGGAACATACGGGATTCATCCACACGAAACTAGTAATGACGTTGTTACTAAAGAGGAAATTATTAAAAATGCTAGTTCAAATAAAAGAATTATAGCAATTGGGGAAAGTGGTTTAGATTTTTATTACAATCATAGCGATAAAGAAAAACAAATATCAAGTTTTAAATTACATATAGAGGCTGCTATAGATTTAAATATTCCTATTATCGTCCATTCAAGAAATGCCGAGAAGGAAACATTTGATATATTAAATGATTATAAAAATTATAAACCAAAAATTCTTATGCACTGTTTTACGGGTTCGACCGATTTTGCAAATAAATTATTAACTTTGGAAAGTTATTTTTCTGCAAGTGGTATAATTACCTTTAAAAATAGTTCAGTTTTGCAAGAAACTTTTAGTTTAATTCCAAATGATAAATTATTAATTGAAACTGATAGTCCTTATTTAGCACCAGTACCAATGCGAGGTAAAAAAAATGAGCCTAGTTATATTAAGCATACTTTAGAGAAATTAGCTAAAATTAAAAATATTAGTGTAGATACAATCGAAAGAATTACTTCTCAAAATTTTAACATATTATTTAATTTAAAATAATTATGCCTTTAAAATTTATAATTCTTGGATGTGGAAGTTCTATGGGTGTGCCGAGGTCAGATGGTTATTTTGGTAAATGTAATCCAAATAATCTTAAAAATTATAGAACAAGATGTTCAGCTATTCTGCAGACTAAGACTGATAATGTATTAATTGATACATCCCCTGATTTAAGGACTCAATTGATTAAAAACAAAATAAATAAAATAGATAAAGTTTTATATTCACATATGCATGCTGATCAAACGCATGGTATAAATGATCTAAGAGTTTTTTTTATAAAAAGAAGAGAACCTATACCGATATACGCAGATAAAAATACTAAAAAATATTTGAGCAAAACTTTTTCTTATTGCTTTAAAAATTCTAATAAAGAATATCCTGCTATCTTAAAAATGAATTTAATTAAAGACAACTTTCTAATTAAAAATGGCCAAAAAAATATTAAAGTTAAGTCGGTGAAAGTACAACATGGGAAAGTTGATTGTATGTGTTATATTTTTGATAAAAAGCTAGCGTATATTAGCGATGTTAGTAAAATACATAAAAAAGATTATAAATTTTTTAAAAAGTTAAAATATTTAATTATTGACTGTTTGTGGTATAAAAATCACCCATCTCATTTAAATTTAGAACAATCATTAGAATTAATTAAAATTTTTTCACCAAAAAAAGCAATTCTTACTAACTTACATTCAGAGTTTGATTACAAAATTCTTAAAAGTAAATTACCTAAAAATATAGTTCCTGCCTTTGATGGACTTAAACTATATTTTTAACAATTCCTTAATTTTTGATACAATTTTGTTAGATGTTGGATTGGTAAATGAAGAGTATGTTTCTTCTATTTTGCCTTCTTTATTTATTAAAATTTTATAAAAGTTCCATTTTGGTATTGCTGATTTACCATGATTTTGCTCTGCCCATTTAAATATTGCGTGGGCATTATCTCCTTTTACTTCTGTAATTTCTGACATAGGAAAGTTAATATTAAAATTAACTTCACAGAATTTTTTAACCTCCTCGTTAGCCTTTTTTTCCTGGTTAAAAGAATTGGATGGTATACCTAACACAACTAATCCATCATTTTTATATTTGTCCCATAATTTTTGTAAATTATCATACTGAGGTGTAAATCCACAATAACTAGCTGTGTTTACAAGAAGTATAACTTTATTCCTGTATTTTTGAAAATCTATTTCTTCTCCAGAAATGCTGTCAATTTTGAAATCAAAAAAAACTTTCTCATAGTCTGCTGTTGCCTGATTTTTAAAAAAAAACATTATTATTGTTATTCCAATTATTAAAAATTTTTTCATTAAAATTACTTATTTATTAGGAGTAAGTAATATCAAAAAGTAACCAAACAATGTGGATAATAATGACCCAGTGAGCACACCTATTTTTACACCATCCATGTACTGCATATTTTCTACAAAAGCTAAATTTCCTACAAATAAACTCATTGTAAAACCAATACCTGTTAGAACACCTACGCCGTAAAAATTAAACCAATTTGAATTATTTGGCATTTGAGCAATTTTCAATTTTATAGAAATATATGAAAATACAAATACTCCTAATTGTTTACCAAAAAATAAGCCCAATACTATACCAAGTGGTACTTTATCAAGTAGGGATGAAAAAGATAATCCATCAAGAGATACACCCGCATTAGCAAAAGCAAATAAAGGCATTATTCCAAATGCAACATATGGACTTATTGCATGTTCAATTTTAATTAATAATGAAAAATCTTTTTCTTTTTTTCTGTGAGGTATTGTCATTGCTAATAACACTCCAGCTATAGTCGCATGAATTCCAGAGTTATGTGTAAAATCCCAAAGAAAAAGGCCTACAACTAAATATGGGAGAAATTTTTTGACATTAAATTTATTTATTACCAACAAAATTAAAAAGGCAATTAACATTAATGAAAGATATTTGATGCTTAAATCACCCGAATAAAATAATGCAATTATTAAGATTGCGCCAAGATCATCAATTATAGCAAGCGCTGTTAAAAAAACTTTTAATGATAAAGGAACTCTTCTACCTAACAAAGATAATACACCTAATGAAAAGGCTATGTCGGTAGCTGAAGGTATTGCCCATCCATTTAGAGTTTCAGCGTCGCCAAAATTAATATAAACATAAACTAATGCAGGTACTAACATGCCACCAACAGCTGCAATTATTGGTAATAACGCTTGTTTTATATTAGATAATTCGCCTTGTAAAAACTCTCTTTTAATTTCGAGGGTAACAAAGAAAAAAAATATTGCCATTAAGGCATCGTTTATCCAGTGTATAACTGTAAGTTTTAAACCAATTTCATTAATTCCAATAAATATATAATTATTTAATGTATTGAAATATAAATCAGAAAAATTTGAATTACTTATAAATAACGCTATCACAGCAGCAAATAATAAAACTAAACCACTTGCCGCTTCTAGTTTGAAAAACCATTTAAATGGTGACGATAAATATCTTAACATTTTTTATTTTACTAAATCTAATATAAATAATTTCATATCGTTTATAGATTGATATAAATTATCTAATATGATTTGTATATTTGGTATAATTACAGAAATTTGAGCCTTAAATGTATCTAAAAATAATATTAAAGCAGCAAAAGAAATAAATACTACAATTAAAATTTTGAAATAATTTACATCATTTTTTTTATTAACTTTTTTGCTAAGTTCTTCCTTTGAGCCATTTAACGACTCTGCATTATCATCTTCTTCATCTTTCGTGTCTTCTTTGATATTTTCAGATAAATTTTTATTGTCTTCAATTACTGGTTCAGGTATTTTTTTTTCTAATACTTTTATTTCATCATCAGTATTTTCTGTTTTAAAAAACCATTTACGATCACAAAATCCGCATTGCAATGTTCTTCCTTCTTGAGGAATTAACGATGCATCTACATTGAATTTTTTATCACCACAAGGACACGTAATTATCATGTGATCTTTTATACCAGATTCTTGTTAAAATTCTTTCATTTTTGGCCTATTTATACTTTGAAAATAACATTATGTACTGTATTAGTATCTCATTCGGGGCGTAGCGCAGCCTGGTAGCGCATCTGGTTTGGGACCAGAGGGTCGCAGGTTCAAATCCTGCCGCCCCGACCATTATGAAAAAAGCATTAATATACAAACCTTCAAAAACTGCAATGCAATCTGGGGTTAAGAAATTTGACAAATGGATTGTTGAATTTTTAACTGATAAACCGGGTATTAATCCTTTAATGGGATGGGAAAGTTCTACAGATACATTTAATTCTGTAAAACTTGAATTTAAAACTAAAGAGCTAGCTATCGAGTATTCAAAAAAAAATAAAATTGATTATGAATTGATTGAATCAAAAAATAGGAAAATAATAAAAAAATCTTATTCGGATAATTTTACAAAATAATGTTTAAATTTTTTAATTCAAAAAAATGGTTTTTATGGGCTTGGATAGGTTCGTTTATTATTCTTTCGTCACTTTGGGTTCAAGTTGTAATAGATGTCAAAATAAATGAATGGTTTGGTGTATTTTATGATATGATTCAGAAAGCTCTTGCAGAACCAAATGCTGTTACAATTGAAGAATACTTTGCAAGTTTGTTTTCATTTATTACATTAGCAGGCATGTATATTGCTGTATATGTAGCAATTAGTTACTTTACAGCACATTTTTTATTTAGATGGAGAACATCAATGGTTGAATGGTATCACTCTGTTTATGACAAAGCTCGAAAAATAGAAGGTGCATCGCAAAGAGTTCAGGAAGATACAATTAAATTCACAAGAATCATGGAAGGATTGGGTACTAGTTTAATAGAATCTATAATGATTTTGATCCAATTTATTCCTATATTATTTGGCTTAAGTTTTGGCATTCCTATATTCTTTTTTGGTGAATGGGAATACGGTTTAATAGTAGGTGCCTTAATTTGGACTATTGGTGGTACTGTTTTTTTAATTGTACTTGGTTTGATATTAAGACTGGTTGGTGTTGAATATGATTTGCAAAAGCAAGAGGCTGCTTATAGAAAAATACTTGTAATTGCAGAAGATAATGAAACTGTAAGACCAAAAAGAATTGATGAATTGTTTGATGATGTGCGTAAAATTCATTATTTAAGTTATTTAAGATATCTATATTTTAATATTGGGCGAATTGCATACTTACAAGCAAATGTTTTATCTGCATACGTTTTTTTAGCTCCAGCCATTGTAGCGGGAGTAGTTACGCTAGGAGTTATGCAACAAATTATAAGAGCATTTGGAAGGGTTGAAGGATCTATGCAATATTTATTAAAATCTTGGCCAACTATTATAGAACTTGCAAGTGTGTATAAACGTTTAAGAGAATTTGAAGATAAACTAAAATCATCCCAAGAAGATGTAACTATTGAATCAAAATAGTTTATGGTATTTAAAAAAGATTTTTTGGACAAAATAATTAATATTACATCAAATGCAGCAATTGCATGTTATCCACATTTAGGAAAAAAGAACAAAGTATTAGTAGATAAAACCGCTACAGATCAAATGAGAAAAAATCTTAATCAACTTGATATAAATGGGAAAGTGGTAATAGGTGAGGGTGAGCTAGATGAGGCACCAATGTTATATATAGGTGAAAAATTAGGTACGGGTGAAGGGCCTAGTATTGATATAGCTGTAGATCCACTTGAAGGAACAAATTTTGCAGCAAATAATTTACCTGGAGCACTTTCAGTTCTTGCTATAAGTGCTAAAGGAAATTTATTTAACGCACCTGAAACTTATATGGATAAATTAGCTGTTAGTAACGACATTCCTTTTGATGCTACAGATTTAGATTTTCCGATAGAAAAAAATATAAAAAATATTGCTGATTATAAAAATAAAGATTTAAATCAAATTACAGCTTGTATTCTTGATAGACCAAGACATAGAAAAATTATTGATAAGTTAAAAGAATTAAAAGTTAATATTAAGTTGATATCTGATGGAGATGTGGCTGGTGCTCTATTTGTTACTGATAAAAAACATAGTATTGATATATTCCTAGGAATAGGGGGTGGACCAGAGGGTGTTTTAGCTGCAACAGCACTGGATGCATTTAATTGTAAATTTCAAGGTAGATTTTTATTTAAAACTGATGAGGATATTAAAAGAGCAAATAATATGGGTATAGAAGATTTAAATAAAAAATATAATTTAAATGAAATTGTTAAAGGTGTGTCTATTTTTTGTGCTACTGGTATCACTTCAGGTGATCTTGTTAATGGTGTAAAATGTGAGAATGGAAAATTTATAACAGAAACATTAGTTACTCATAAAAATTCATCAATCAGCATTGTAAAAAAAGAGGTACCAATACTTGATTAATTGCCTTATTTACAATAAAAGATCCAAATTTGGTCCCTTCGTCTATCGGTTAGGACACGTGGTTTTCATCCTCGAAAGAGGGGTTCGATTCCCCTAGGGACCGCCAAATTGATGTATTTTGTTTATTTAATAGTTTCTAAAAACAAAAAAAGAACAATTTCTTACGTAGGATATACAAATAATATTAGGAAAAGATTGAAGAATCACAATGATTCAAAAGGAGCTAAATTTACAAAGGGAAGAAAGTGGAAATTAAAATACTTTAAGAGTTATAAAAAAAAAAATATAGCTATGAAAGAAGAATACAAATTAAAGAAAAATTATAAATTAAGAAAAAAAATCAAACTAGGAGAAATAATTTGAGAATATCAATTTTACTACCTTACAAAGAAAATTTTTCTCCGACTTATGCTGGTGCAGTTTCATTAAATATTAATGAAACTTTAAAAATAAGTAAATATAGAAAAAATACAATTGTATTTGGTAACACTGAGTATAAAAATAAATTTAATCATAGGTATATAAATATACCTTTAAAAAAAATAATTTTTCAAAGTCAAAATAAAAAATATGTTGATGAATTTGTAAAATTAGAAAAAAAAAGAAATTCTGATTTAATTGAGCTTCATAATAGACCAATCTATTTAACTTATCTGACAGATAAGTTAAAAAATAAAACTTATATTTTATATTTTCATAATGATCCTCTAACTATGAGTGGATCAAAAAGTATTCAAGAAAGAATATTTTTATTAAAAAATTGCTTTAAAATAATTTTTAATAGCAATTGGTCAAAGAGAAGATTCTTAGAAGGAATGAAAAGTGATTATATAAATAGTGAAAAACTTGTTGTTATTAACCAATCAGCTAAGAGAAATAAAATAAATTTAAATAAAAAAAAGAAAATTATAACCTTTGTAGGAAAACTGAACAAATCAAAAGGTTATGATCTATTTGGTAAGGCAATCATAAAAATATTGAATAAATATAGAGATTGGATTTCTATAGTTGTGGGAGACGAACCACGAGATCAACTTTTATTCGAACATAAAAATTTAATTAAACTAGGTTTTAAAAAACATAAAGAAGTTTTAAACATTTACAAAAAAAGTTCTATTTCTGTAGTTTGTTCAAGATGGGAAGAACCTTTTGGAAGAACTAGTTTGGAGGCAGCATCTAATGGATGCGCAGTTATAATTAGTAATAGGGGTGGTTTACCAGAAACCATAACTAACGGTATTATTTTAAAAAAATTAGATGTTAAAAATATATATAAAGAAATAGAGTATTTAATAAAAAATATTAACAAACGAAAAAAATTACAAAAATTATCATTAAAAAACTTTTTTTTATCGCACCAATATGTTTCTAGATTGATTGATCAAACTAGAGATCAAAAACTTTTATTAGAAAAAAAAATAAATTCCTATCCTACAAAAAAATCATTAAGAATTTTGCATATTACAAATTTTAATGAGCGACATAATGGCAGACTATTTTTTAATACGGGAAGACGAATTAACAATGGTTTTATAAGACTTGGTAATAGTGTCTTAGAATTTAGTGATAGGGACATACAAAAGCACTATAAATCTTATACAGATATATCTGGTGCAAAATCCTTAAATGATAAGCTAAAAAAAACTTGTTACAATTATAAGCCCGATCTTGTTGTATTGGGTCATGCAGATTTAATATCTAGTGACATGCTTGGTGAACTTAAAGATGAATATCCATATTTAAAAATAGCACAATGGTTTTTAGATCCACTTAATAAAAATGGACCTGATTACTTAAAAAACAGAAATAGAATATTAGATAAATCAGAATTTATAGATGCTAATTTTATTACAACCAGCCCTGACGTCCTTAGTTTTTTACCTACAAATGTTAAAAATTATTTTATTCCAAATCCATCAGATTTATCATTTGAGACTTTAAATAATTATAAATATGATTGTACAAATGACGTTTTCTTTGCATTAAGTCACGGCGTTCATAGGGGTAGTTTAAAATCAAGAACTGTTGATGATAGGGAAATATTCATAAAAAAATTAATAGAAAAATCTGAAAATATAAAATTTGATATATTTGGCATTAACAAAGTTCAGCCTATTTGGGCAGATCAATATTTTAAAACTATTTCAAATTCAAAAATGGGTTTAAATTTAAGTAGGGGTCTACCAATAAAATACTATAGTAGTGACAGAATTACTCAAATTACAGGTAATGGCTTGGTGACTTTAATTGATGAAAAGACATGTTATAGGGATTTTTTTAATGACAAAGAAATGATTTTCTATAAAAATTTATCAGATCTTTCTGAAAAAATATCCAAAATAAATCAAGATGAAAAACTAAGGAAAACTATAGGAAAAAATGGTAAAGAAAAATACCTAAAATATTTTAATTCAACTTTAGTTGCTGAATTTATTATTAATAAAACGCTAAATATAAAATCTAAATCTAAATATATTTGGCACAAAAATTAATGTTTTCAATAATTATTCCTACTTTTAATAATATTGACTATCTTAAGATATGCCTTGATAGTATAAAAAAAAATTCAAAGTTTACACATGAAATTATATTACATGTTAATGATGGATCTGATGGTACGTTAGAATATGTTGAAAATAATAGATATATTCATACTTATACAAAGGAAAATGTGGGAGTGTGTACTGCAGTTAATTTAGCTGCAAAAAAATCTAGTACAAACTATATAATTTACGCTCATGACGATATGTATTTCTGTCCTAACTGGGATATTTTTTTTAAGAAAGAGATTGAAAATACCAATAGTAATTTATATTTAATTTCTGGAACAATGATAGAGGCTAACAGTGGTCATTTGCAACTTGACTGTGGAAGCGACTTTTCTGATTTTAATGAAAAAAAACTTTTAGCCGAATATAATTCAATTCAGTATTATGATTTTCAAGGTACCACATGGTGTCCCCAATTAATTCATAAGGATACATGGAATAAAGTTGGTGGATTAAGTGAAGAATTTAATCCTGGCATAGGTTCTGATCCTGATTTAAATATGAAATTGTGGATATCTGGTGTTAGAATATTTAAGGGTTTGTCTAATTGTAGAGTTTATCATTTTGGTTCTGTAAGCCTTAGAAAAAAAATTAACCTAAAAAGAAATCGTGGTTCTGAAATATTTTTAAAAAAGTGGGGAATAAGCATAAGGTTTTTTTTAAAATTTTATTTAAATGGTAATTATTATAAAAATAATAAAATCTTTACACATAAATATTTGGGACCTTTAAATGAACCTAAAAAGAATTTTATTTTTTATTTTAGTTTGCTTATTTGTAAAATTAATCTTTTTTATATAAAAGTTTTTAAATCTTAATTTTGTTTAGTGCATTATTTTTAAATAAATTTGCTTCCTGAATATATCTTCTTACCATTTCTGTAGTTTTGTGTCCTGTCATTGCCATTATATTTCTTTCTTCAGCACCAAACTCTGCAGCTGATGTTGCAAAACCTGATCTAAGACTGTGACCACCATATTTATTTGGATCTAAGCCTGAATGTAATGCATATTTTTTAATAATAAGAGCTACGCTTTTATCAGATATATCAAATATTTTTCCTGATATTATTTCTGAAAAATCAATCCAATCTTTTAGTTTTGTTACAGGGCAGAATGTTTTATTATCAAAGTAGGGGATCGCTTTTATCATTCCTTCTCCAGATTGATCAGTTTTAGATCTCTTAATGAATATTTTAACTCCCTCATTCACAAATTCTAAATCGTCGTAATCAATATTAACTAGCTCAGATCTTCTAAAGCCTCCTGAAAATCCAATTAATATAATAGCTTTATCTCTAAATTTCTTTTTTTCAGGCTGTTTTATTTCATCTATTTTATTAATTATGCTTTTTAAATCATTGATTAATATAGGTTTTTTTGCTTTTTGATTGGTTCCCGTAACTCTTTTTATGCCATGTAAATTTTCCATAATTATTGGGTGTTTTGTATCTAGATAATGCCCTTTCATCCTATGAATCACGCTTATAGAAGCTATTCTGCGCTTTAAAGTACTAAATTTTGAGTTAGATGCCAAATGAGTTAAGTAAATAGATAAAATTTTAGGTTCAGTAGGCATTGAATTTAATCCATTTTTTGCACAGAACGCTGAAAAATCTTTAAAATCTGCCTGATAAGCTCTTAATGTATTGGCAGCTTTAGAATTTTTTAAGTTTTTTAAAGTTTCTAATTCAAGACTTTTTAAATCAGTTACTAGTTCATTCATAATAATTTCCGATAACCATTAATTATCGGAAGTTATATTATAGGTGATTTTTATTGTCAATAGTTTAAATATAAATTTATGGGTTACATTAATGGAGAATTTCCTGCAGTATGGTTTTTATTTACCTCAATTGGTTTTGTAATATTGAGCTTTATCCAATACCGAAACACTGGCAAGAGCTTCAATACAATATTTTTGTCTATCATGGCTATTATATTCTTTGTAAGTTATATAATTTTAATGATTCCACGCTAAAAATTCTTAATTAAGCGGCCTTTTATCAGTTGATTATAGTAGATCTAAATAATATTTATTGGTTATAAATGCCAAAATATATAATTATAGGCCTAATTGTTGTTATTGGAACATTCGTGATTATGAATTACTGGCCAAAATTAAAGGATCAAACCAAAAATCGAATATTAATGGTTATATTTGGGGTTTTCTTCATTAGTATTTTTATATTGTTAGCACTCTTGATGTTTTAGTTTAAGTTATCCCCACTATCCACAGTTGTGAAAAACTCAGTAAATTCAACAATAAAGTGATACATACAACCATTGATCTCTGATAATGTAAAAAATGAATTAAGAGGCAACTCTTAACTGGCCGATTGGGGAAAAGCCGAGAGGTTCAAGCCCAGGGGGCAGAAAGTTCTGCAAAGCAGCGCTAAACATGCAGAGCGGAGGACACGGCGGTAGCGCCTACAACGACGTGTCAAAACTACTGTTCTTTGCACCATAAAAAGTGCAAGGAAACAGGGTTTTTTTCTATTACATGATCCTAAAAGGTACAAAATTTCAAATAAAAGTCTGGAAATACCTTATGAAAATACCAAAAGGTAAGGTAAAAACCTATAAAGAAGTAGCTAAAGGGATAAAAATGCCTAAATCTGCACGCGCTGTAGCTAATGCATGTGGGAAAAACCCCTATTCACCTAAAGTACCTTGCCATAGGGTTATTAGATCTGATGGAAGCTTGGGTGGTTTCTCAGCACCAGGAGGCATAAAACTTAAGAAAAAACTATTGAAAAAGGAAGGTTTTTCGCTCTAGAATTCTTTAATATCAACGTTTTTTTTTAAAATGTGTATATTTAATATATAAATTTTTATTTCTCCCTTTAGTTGTGCTACATATGAGTACATCGCAAAATTAACCCCTTCTATGCTCGATTAAACGCTATATTCGATATATGCATCGCTCTAGAATCTAAGCTTATCAACGATAATTTCATCTAAAAAAAACTCTATTTTCACCTTATTTTTCTAGATAATTTGGTTAAATAAGCTATTTTAATTATAAGATTGCGCCTTCAGCAATTTTTAAGTGTCGATAATCCTTTAATTATAAGGTTTTTCTGCTCATTCTTATTATTTATCATGATTTGTAAAGTTATTTATAATTATATTATTATAAAATCCTTTATATTAGACTTTACTTTAAGTATATTAAAATATTTAATAATTACAATGGTTTATAAATAAAAATTAAATTAAATAATTAAGTTATAGGTAAGATATAGTTACTTAAAAAAAACTACTTAATTCTAATTTCTCTTCTAAAAATATAAATACCTGAAGATACAATTATGAACAATCCTAAGAAAGTCCATAAGTCTGGAAAGTCTTTAAAGACATAATAACCTAATATTATGTTGGTAACAATCTCAAAGTAACCAAAAGGAGCTAATTTAGATGCATCTGCATATCTTAATGAATAAATTAATAGGATATGACCTAAACAAGCAAAAATACCCATTATAGCAAGCCATAACCACTGTATATTTGTAGGATTGACCCAAACTATTGGTACAAAGAATGTTGATACGGTGGCCCCTACTATACCGGTAAGTAAAAGTGTTAATAATGGATTATCAGTCGAGTGAAGTTTTCTAGTGATTATTAAATAAACGCCATAAAGACAACCTGTGCCTAAGGCAGCAACCGTTGCTAAATTAAATTCTATAAAACCAGGTCTTATAACAACTAAACTTCCAATAAATCCAACTATAACAGCTGTCCATCTTTTTATGCCAACTTTTTCTCCTAATAAAATTGGAGATAGTGCTGTTGTTACTAGAGGTGCAACAAAAGCAAGTGTTAAAGCTTTAGCCATAGATATAACTGAAATTGAATAAAAAAAACAAATATTAGCAGAAAAAAGAGTTAATCCTCTTAAAATTTGTAATTTAGGATTTTCAGAAAATGTTAAGTTTTTTCTAAAGAAAATAAACATAAAAGGAAGTGTCCAAAACACAGTAAAAAAATATCTTGCCCAAGTAATTTGAAAAAAAGATAATTCAGCAGATAAATACTTTGCAATTGTATCCATAAAAGGCAAAATTGCCCAAGCTGACAAATTAAGAATTATAGCTCTCATTAAGAAAAATATTTTAAAGCAATGAAGACTATAATTGGTATGGTTATTAATGACATTAAAGTTGAGACTACAATCATGCTTGATATGTTATCAACAATTTTTTTAGGTGAATACATTGAAGCTATCAGATAAGTTAATATAGCACTTGGCATAGCAGATTGAATTAATAAAACACCAGCAGCATAGCCAGATAGATTAAATATTTTTATCAAAATAAATCCTATAATTGGTCCAATTATTACTCTACCAACTGATGAAATTAAGGAACTTTTTAGAGAAAATACCTTCATTTGAGTTAATGAAACTCCTAGTGACATCAATATTAAAACAATCATGGCGTAACCTAATAGCATTACTGTATTTAAAACAAATTTTGGCATTTCAAGATCAAAATATAAAAAAGCTACTGCTATAATTACAGCGTATGTTGAAGGACTTTTTAAAATAATTTTAATATCAAATTTTTTACTAGCTAAAAAAATATTAGCAGTAAAATGTAAGAGAACTACCAAGGATGATATTGCTGCAGCGACACCCATGCCTAAAGATCCATAAGCAAATAAACAAATTGGAATACCCATATTACCAGTATTTGGAAGGAAAAAAGGAGGTAGCTCTCTAGAAATATCCTTCTTCATGAAAAATAAAAATATAACACCAGTAATAGCAAAACAAATAAGTGCTATTACTGAATAAATAAAATATTCTGAAAATACACTGTAAGTAACTCCAGATGATGTAATTGCAAATATAAACAATGCTGGAGCACCAAAATTAGCAGAATAATTAGTAATAAAAGTAGTATCTATATCGGATTTTTGTTTACCTAAAAAATAACCTATACCAACTATAAAAAAAACGGGAGACAGAACCTCAAATAGCTTAAAATAAATCTCCATTTAGAATAGTCTTATTCTTGTAGGAGCTTTTAATATATTTCTATTTACATTAAAGGATTTTAGACATTTGTTTGCATCAGACTCATTTGTTTTATGAGTAATAATTATTATAGACGCTTTTTTATTTTTATGGTCTGGTATTTGTATAAGTCTTTCAACAGAAATATTCCTTTTAGCCAATGATTGAGTAATTTGAGAAAGAACTCCTGGTTTGTCGTTAACTTCAAACCTAAGATATAAAGAATTTGAATAATTACTTAAATTATAAGATGAAATATGTTTACGTTTTTTACTAGATACTCCAAAGGGGAATTTAATATTGCCTCTCAGAATAGATAGAAGATCAGACATCAAAGCTGAAGAAGTAGCTCCTGGACCTGCACCTTCGCCTTGTAAAACACTCTCGCCAACAGGTTCACCGTGTAAAATAACTGCATTCATAACGCCAGAAACATTTGCAATATAAGAATTCTTTTTTACTAAACATGGATGAACACGTTCAAAAAGTTTATTGTTTATTAGTTCAGTGATTCCAAGTAATTTAATTCTAAAGTTTAATTGATCGGCAATATCAATATCTTTAAATTCAATATTTTCTATTCCTTCCATTAGACATTTGCTTTTTGAAATATTTTTATTGAAAGATAAAGATGATAAAATTCTAATTTTAGCAAAAGCATCATAACCGTTTAAATCAAGTTTAGGATTGCCTGGTTCAGCATATCCTAATTTCTGTGCTCTTTTTAAAACATTTGAAAATGAGTCTTTAGAGCTTTCCATTTCAGATAGGATGTAATTACAAGTTCCATTCAATATTCCATAGACTTTATTAATTTTGTTGGTAGCTAATCCTTCTTTAATAGTTCTTAAAATTGGTATACCGCCCGCAACAGAAGCTTCGAATTCTAAGTTTACTTTATTTTTTTCGGCTAATTTTGATAAATAATCTCCATGTTTTGATATAAGAGCTTTATTTGGAGTGATTACATGAATTTTATTTTTTAAAGCTGATTCAACAATTTTTTTTGAAATACCATCAGATAAACCAATACATTCAAATAATATATCAACTTTTTTAATCTTAAATATATTTAATGGGTTTTTATAAAATATTTTTTTATTTATTTTAAATTTTCTTTTCTTGTTAATATTCTTTGCTGAGATTGCTATTAGCTTGATTTTTTTACCAGTTTTAATTTCAATATCCCTCTTTTTTTTATTTAATTCATTTACCAAATAATTACCTATTTGGCCTAGACCTACGACAGCAATATTAATATTATTATTCATGATTAATCAATATCTGGAAAATCTGAATATTTTCCATAGTTAACTATAATTTTTTTATATTCATTAAATGGTAATTTTTTATTTAAGTCATTTATATTAGTTTGAGATAGTTTCATTTTATTAATTTTTTGATTCCATATACCAGATTTTGTATCAATAGAGCAGCTTATTGTTAAAAGAAAAATTATAAATATAAGATATCTCATATTAAACCTTTCTTACTGTTAAATTTATAATAAAAATTTAAATTTTGAACAGCCTGCCCTGCTCCTCCTTTTATAAGATTATCAATTGCTGATAATATAATTATTTTATCTTTATATTTTGTTTTACAAATTGATATGTTGCAATAATTTGTATTTATAACATCATTTGTGCTTATCAATGAATTTATCGGGAGTATCTTTATGAAAAAATCTTTTTTGTAAAAATTCTTTAATTCTTTATGAATTTTACCAATACTTACTCCAGGTTTTAAATCAATATAAATAGTACTCAAGATACCTCTAAACATTGGTGTTAGATGAGGTGTAAAATTAAAATTAACTTTATTTTTTGAATGAAAGTCTAACTCTTGTTGAATTTCAGAATTATGTCTGTGAAAACCCACGCCATAGGCACTTAAAGATTCATATAAATTCTTATTAGCATATTTTTTATGAACACCTCTACCAGCCCCAGAATATCCAGACTTAGAATCAATTATAATATTTTTTATGCCAATTAATTTTTTTTTAATTATAGGGACTAAGGGTAATAATATTGATGTTGGATAACATCCTGGACAAGAAATAATTTTATAGTTCTTAACTTTTTTTTTTGAAAACTCAGGTACAGAATAAATGCTATTTTTAATATTTGAATTAGACTTATGTTTAATTTTATACCATTTAAAATAATCTTTTGAAGATTTAAGTCTAAAATCAGCAGACAAATCAATTAGTACGTTGTGAGGTAGTAATTTTTTTGAAATTTTTTGCGCTTCACCATTTGGTAATGCTGTAAATATAATTTTAACATCTTTTAAATTTGTGTAATTGAATTTAGTAATTTTAGGTAAATTTTTTGCATTTATAGATTTATCAAAATATTTAATTGATTTACCTTTTGATGTGTTGCCACATAAATATTTAATCTTAATATTTGAATGATATAATAGAAGTTTAGTAAGTTGAATTCCTATATAACCAGTGGCACCAGCAATTAATACATTTAGCTTTGACATATTTCACTATAACAGTTGAATAAAAAAAAGAAATTATCTTTTAGAAAATTGATAGCTTCTTCTAGCTTTTGCGCGACCTGGTTTTTTTCTTTCTACAGATCTAGAATCTCTTGTGGTCAGTTTTTCTTTTTTTAAAGCAGATTTGAGCTCTGAATTTAACTGAACTAAAGCCTTTGATATACCATGAACTAAAGCTCCTGCTTGGCCTGTAAGACCGCCTCCCACAACCTTACAATTAACATCGTAGTCAGACGATTGATTTATAATTTCAAAAGGTCTTAAAATCTGCATCTGATATGTATCACGTTTAAAATAATTATCTAAATTTTTTCCATTTACAATTATTTTTCCAGAACCTTTTCTTAACCAGACTTTTGCAATAGATCTCTTTCTTCTACCTGTAGCATAAATACTATCGCTGTCTATTTTTACTTTTTCAGTTGTGCTGATATTAGATTCCATTAATTTCTGATTATATTTTTATTATTAAGTTTTGACAAATCGATAATTTTAGGATTTTGAGATGAATGTGGGTGTTCAGATCCAGAATAAATTTTTAATTTAGTAAGTTGTTTTCTACCAAGAACACCACCAGGTAACATTCTTTTTACAGCAAGTTTCAAAGCTTCACCTGGTTTTTTCTCAGAAAGTTTTTCTGGAGTAGTTTCTTTAATTCCACCAGGGTAACCTGTATGTCTATAGTATTTTTTATTTTGAAATTTTTTTCCAGTAAATTTGATTAATTCTATATTTTTAACAACTACAAAATCACCATGATCCATATGAGGAGTATAAGTGTTTTTATTTTTTCCTCTTATTATTTTTGATATAATTGTAGCTAATCTGCCAACTACAGCATTTTTAGCATCAATTTCGTACCAATTACTTTGTATTTCGCTATTTTTAACAAATTTTGTCATGGTTGCGGGATTAATACTTATAAAAGGTAATATTGTCAAATTATATTAATATTGATAGTAATTGCATGGTTTAAGCGTGGGGTAAACCGAGTAAATTTTACTAAATTTATAATAACATAATAGGAGAAATACATGAGTGACAAAAATAAAAAAGGACCAGAAAGTAAAACATATAAATTTGATACTTTAAGTTTGCATGCTGGTTATCAACCTCACAAAAACGCTGGATCAAGACAAGTGCCGATTTATCAAACTACCTCATATCTCTTTGATGATGTTGATCATGCAGCCGCTCTTTTTAATCTAGAAAGAGGTGGACATATATATAGTAGAATTTCAAATCCAACAGTTGGAGTTTTAGAAGAAAGAGTTGCATCTCTTGAAGGTGGAACTGCTGCTCTAGCTACGTCATCTGGTATGAGTGCAATATTTTTAACTGTAATGACTTTGTGTGAAGCTGGTGATCACCTTGTTGTATCATCTCAACTTTATGGGGGTACTGTAAACTTATTTAGATTAACGTTACCAAAATTTGGTATCAAGTGTACTTTTGTAAAACCTCGTGACACCGAAGGTTTTAAAAAAGCAATTCAAAAAAATACTAAAGGTATATTTGGTGAGCTAGTAGGAAATCCTGGGAATGAACTAATGAATATGCCAGAAATATCAAAAATTGCTCATGATGCAGGTATTCCGTTAATTATTGATGCTACATATCAAACTCCATACCTTTGCAAACCATTTGAACATGGTGCTGATATAGTAGTTCACTCATTAACTAAATGGATGGCTGGTCATGGCTCTTCTATGGCTGGTATTTTGGTTGAAGGTGGTAACTTTGATTGGATGCAAAATGATAAATTTCCTACAATGACAAAACCTTATGAAGGTTATCATGGATTATCTTTTGCAGAAGAATTTGGACCTACCGCTTTTACAATGAAAGCAAGAGCTGAAGGTATGAGAGATTTTGGCCCTTGTTTAAGTCCTCAAAATGCTTGGAATGTATTACAAGGTATTGAAACTTTATCTGTCAGAATGAAAAAACATTGTTCCAATGCAGAGGAAATGGTTAAATATTTATTAGGTCATGAAAGTGTTGCCTGGGTATCACATCCAAGTGTTCCAGATCATCCAGATCATGCATTGGCAAAAAAATTATTACCAAATGGTCGTGGATCGATGATAGCTTTTGGTATTAAAGGTGGTAAGGATGCGGGTGTTGCATTTATAAATAATGTTAAACTTGCTTCGCACCTAGCAAATGTTGGTGATACTAGAACATTAGTTATTCACCCAGCATCAGGAACTCATTCTCAAATGGATGAAGCAACTTTAAAATTCGCCGGTTTATCACACGATATGATAAGATTATCTGTTGGTATAGAAGATATAGACGATATTAAAAATGATTTTGAAATTGGTTTTAGAGCAGCAAGAAAACCAAGACTTGTATCTAATCAATGAAATTTAAAGTAAATGGTGACGAGATATTCGCCTCTACTGGTGGACGTCCGTTCGATAAAAATAAACCTTTAATTATTTTTGTTCATGGTAGTGGTTTAACCCATATGACATGGGTCCTTCAAACTAGATATTTTGCGTTTCACGGCTACAGTGTTTTGGCGCTAGATTTACCTGGTCACGGACTATCTAAAGGTAAAAGTTTAAAAACGATTGAAGATATGGCTGACTGGATTAGTAGTGTAATAGATGCTGTTGGATATAAAGAAGCATCTTTAGTTGGTCATTCTCAGGGTTGCTTAGTTACAATTGAATGTACAGCAAGATATCCAGATAAAATTAAAACATTAAGTTTAATGGGTGGTGCTGGAGCTATACCTATGAACCCAGAACTATTAGCTCTTGCTGAAAATGGTGATCCAAAAGCAGTAGATTTAATGATGGATTGGGCACACGGTCCAGCAGGTCATTTTGGTGGTCACCCAGTCCCAGGATTATATCATATAAACACTGGGGGTATGCTAGCTAAATCAAGAACTATAAAGGATACTCTTGGTGTAGATTTTAGAGCATGTGATAATTATAAAAATGGATTTGAAGCAGCAAAAAAAATTAAAATACCTACTTTATCAATACTAGCTACAGACGATAAAATGTGTCCTGTAAAAGAAGGTAAAAAATTAGCTGATTTAATTGAAGGAAGTAAAGTTGATATTATAGATAATTGTGGTCATATGATGTTACTTGAAGAAGCAGATAGAGTTTTAAAAGTATTAAAATCATTTATTACAACTAATTACCCTTCACAATCAAACTGATATTATTTTAAGTTATTGACAATTAAGTAAATTTAATCTAACTTTTTTATGCGCTGATTTAATATCAACTTGCAGAGCGCTTAAAAAATCCTGCTAAAGCGGAATATAAATACAACCACCGTTTTAGTCGGTGGTTTTTTTTTGCAATATATATAAAATAATCATCGTGGGTATTTGAACTATATTGTGCACCCTGATACACTAAAGCACTAAAAAAGGAGGAAACAATGAGTAAAAACCCAGAAACTATTGCATTGCATGGTGGTGACTTCAGAAGTGACCCAGCCACAACAGCTGTTGCAGTGCCTTTATATAGAACAACGTCATATCAATTTAATGATACAGGTCATGCTGCAAATTTATTTGCGCTTAAGGAATTTGGTAATATTTATACCAGGATAATGAATCCAACAAACGATGTTTTGGAAAAAAGAGTTGCGGCTCTTGAGGGTGGTTTAGCTGCATTAACTGTTGGTTCGGGCCAAGCAGCATCAACATTTGCAATTATGAACGTATGCCAATCTG
Organism: uncultured Pelagibacteraceae bacterium; assembly: GCA_902560685.1. Classification (GTDB taxonomy): domain Bacteria; phylum Pseudomonadota; class Alphaproteobacteria; order Pelagibacterales; family Pelagibacteraceae; genus Pelagibacter. The sequence goes on from CACEMT010000003.1 coordinate 85,334, forward strand.
GAGATAATTTTATTAGTTCGACAGATTTATATGGTGGAACAGTTAACTTATTTACACATACATTAAAAAAACTTGGTATTGAATGCAGGTATGCTGATCCGGCAGATCCAAAAAATTTTGAAAAACTTATAGATGAAAAGACAAGATGTTTTTATGCTGAAACGTTGCCAAATCCATATCTTAGAGTTTTTCCAATAAAAGAAGTATCGGACATTGGTAGAAAGCACAATATACCATTGATAATGGATAACACTGCATCACCTGTTATATGCAAGCCATTAGAACATGGAGCGGCGGTTGTTGTTCACTCATTAACTAAATTCATAGGTGGTCATGGAACTGTTATAGGTGGTTGCTTAGTCGATGGAGGAAATTTTGACTGGACTGCTGATCCAAAAAGACAACCTTTATTTAATGAACCAGATATGAGTTATGGTGGAGCCAAATGGGGAGAAGTTGTACCTCAGTTAACCGGGGCTAATGTATCGTTTGCAATAAGAGCAAGAGTTTGTTTGCTAAGAGATCTTGGCGCACCTTTAGCACCAGATAATGCATGGGGTATTATTCAAGGTTTAGAAACTGCTCCTTTAAGAATGAAACAACACTGTTCAAATGCTGAAAAAGCTGTTGATTTTTTAAAAAAGCACAAAAATGTTGAAAGAGTAATCTATCCTACTCTTCATGAAGGAGAGATTGCAGCAAGATCTAAAAAATACTTCAAAGGTGGGAATGGAGCTTTAGTAGGTATAGAAGTTAAAGGAGGTGTAGAGGCTGGTAAAAAGTTTATTGAGTCACTGAAAATGTTTTACCATGTTGCCAATATAGGTGATGCAAGAAGTCTAGCAATTCATCCAGCTACAACTACTCACAGTCAATTAACTGAGGAAGAACTTTTAGCAGCAGGAGTAACACCAGGTTATGTAAGATTGTCTATAGGAATTGAACATCCAGATGATATTATTGCAGATTTAGATCAGGCATTAAATCAATCTGGCAAACCTAATTTGAAAGCCGTTGGTTAGTACTAAGGAAAAGTAAATAAACTGAAAAACTAACTAAAAAAATCGAACTTATTTGGTGCATAGAAGCTAAAACTATCTGTGCACCATAAAGTAGTGTTAATATTCCTAATAGAATTTGAATAAAAAGAATTAAACCAACTAATTTTATTGCTAAATATAATTGAGCTAATTTTTCTTTATAAACTTTGTATGCAATTATCAAATAAAATATCAATATTAGATATGCTAAATTTCTATGCATAAATTGTACTAACGACGGATCACTAAAAGCTGAAATTTTAAAAATATTAGAGTAATTATTATCATCAGGAAAATATGTGGAGCCCATCAAAGGCCATGAATTATATATCTGACCAGCATCCATACCTGAAACAAATGCACCAATAACAATTTGACAAAATATAGAAAACAAAAAAAATAGAAAAATAGAAAACTTTAAATTAATATTAAAATTTTCGTTTTTATTTAATTGTAAATAATTCCACAATAATAAGGATATAATTAAAAAAGCAATAATTAGATGTAATGATAAGCGAAAATGACTAACATCAACTCTATCAACTAAACCACTTGATACCATATACCAACCAATAAATCCTTGAAAACAAATTAGGAAAAAAATAAAATAAAGACCCAATAATTTTTTAAATCCTTCTTTAATAGTAAATATGATTAATGGTACGAGAAATAAAATTCCTATAAGCCTGCCTAAAAATCTATGAGCCCATTCCCACCAAAAAATTACTTTGAATTCTTGCAAAGTCATCAAATAATTTTGCTCTTTGAATTCAGGAATTTTTTTATATAAATCAAAGTAATTATCCCAGTCAGCACTGCTTAAAGGAGGTAAAAAGCCTGAAAATAACTGCCACTTAGTAATTGATAGGCCAGAATCGGTAAGTCTTGTAAGACCACCAACAACAATCATTATAGAAATTATAATAAACATGAATCCAAGCCAATAAGAAATATATTTTTTGGATTTATAATTTTCTATATACATATTTAAATAAATATAATAATTATAGATTAATCCAACAGATTAAATGTCGCCAATTAATAAAAAAAAATTAAATAAGTTAAGAGAAAATTTAGATAAATTAGATAATTCGTTTATAAAGCTTATAAAGAAGAGAACTAAAATTGTAAAAGAAGTTTTAAAACTTAAAAAATACAAAAGCGAAATAGTTGATAAAAAAAGAATTAATTTTATTCTTAGGCAAATTAGAAAAAAATCCATAAAAAATAGAATTGATCCAAAAATTACAAACCGCATTTGGAAAAATATGATTTTATCTTATATAGATTACGAGAGAAGAAATTTTAGAAAAAAATAATTACTTACTATGAGGTGGAAGTTTTTTTTCAACGAAAACTTCATGTTTTCTACTAGCTGGATTATATTTTTTTGCTTTTAATTTAACTTTAGCCTTTTCACCTCCAGCTGGCTTCTTTACATAATAAAAGAAAGGACTGTCAGGTTTTGACTCAGGAACCAATCTTACTTTAATATGTGTTTTTTTTGCCATTTTAACTTAGTTTTTTTATTTCCTTAATTAAATTAGAAATTTTTTCTACTTTTAATTTTAAATTATTATTTGTGCTCTTTATAGATTTATTGTTAATTTCGTCAAGTTTAAAAGAGCTTTCATTTAGTAAAAACTTTTTTACACCGTTAATAGTAAAGCCCTTTTCTTTTAGTAAAAATTTAATTTTCTTCAAAGTTTTTATTGTATCTTGATCATAATACCTCCTATTACCAGCAAATATTTTTGGCCTTATTTGCTTAAATTCTTTTTCCCAATATCTAATTGTATGAGTATTTAGCTTTCCGCTTTTAAGATTAACTAAATTAAGATCTTTAGCAACTTCTCCTATGGTTTTATAAGCTGAATCAAGTTTTTGTTTCATATGCTTGGTTAATTTTTATTTTTAACTCTTTAGATGGTTTAAATAATACGACTTTTCTTTTAGAAATTACTTTTATTTCTTTTGTTTTTGGGTTTCTACCTACTCTTGAATTTTTATTTCTTAAAATGAAAGTTCCAAATTTTGCTATTTTAACTTTCTCATTTTTTTTTAAACCTTCTAATATTACATGAAAAAAATCCTCCAATAAGTTTTCGGAAATTACTTTAGAAAATCCAATCTGCATATAAATTGAATTAACTATTTCTTTTTTTGTAAGATTAACTCTCATTTTAGGTTATACTATTTCTAATTTTATCAATTAAATTATTTTTAACAATTTTTTCACATACTGATAAAGAATTTGCAAATCCTATATAATCAGTTCCGCCATGGCTTTTGATTACAGGTGAATCTAAGCCAAGCAAAATTGCACCATTATATAATCTAGGATCTAGTTTCTTTTTAAATTTATTTAAACTACTCATAGATATAATTGATCCAATTTTTCCAAATATAGAACCTTTCATAGCAGACTTTAATTCACTCGTAATGAAGTTAGCTGTACCTTCGGCTGTTTTTAAAGCGACATTACCTGTAAATCCATCAGCTACAATAACATTGACTTCCCCATTCATTAGACTATTTCCTTCTATAAATCCTTTAAATTCAAAATCTTCATTAGAAATTTGATTTAGTTTTTTATATGTTTCTTTAATAACTTCATTTCCCTTAACTTCTTCAGATCCAATATTAAGTAAAGCAACCTTTGCCTTCTCCTCGGGAAATAAAGAATTAAACAAAGATGAACCCATTATAGAAAAATCAATTAAATTCTTATCACTACATTCAATATTTGCTCCAAGATCTAGAACAACACTCATTCCTTTTTTGCTGGGCCATAAACCTGACAGCGCTGGTTTATCAATATTTTCAATCATTTTTAAATTTAACTTTGCTATAATTAAAAGAGCACCCGTATTTCCAGCTGAAATAATTATGTCGGATGTTTTGTTTTTAACGCTTTCTATTGCAAGCCACATACTTGTATTCTTGCCTCGTTTAGCAGCCGCAAATGCTGTATCTTCGCCTTTAATTTTATCTTCTGTGTGAATAATTTCAAAAAAATTGTTATTGATAGTTTTTTTATTAATTGCAGGTTCTATAATGTTTTTATTTCCAAATAATCTATAAAATGTATTTTTACTTTTTTTATGATGTAATTCTATCCCATCAATAATTTTTTGTGGTGCATTATCGCCACCCATTGCATCAACTGCAACTTTTATCAATTTATTCATTAGAAAATTAATCTTTAGGGTCTAAAACTTGACGCCCTTTATAAAATCCTGTTTTAAGATCTAAGTGATGAGATAAACGATATTCTCCAGATTTTTTGTCCTCAATTACATTCTTCGGTGAGAATTTGATATGAGATCTTCTCTTCCCAGCTCTTGATCTAGTAGTTTTACGTTTTGGTACAGCCATAATTAAAATTTATGATTTATTACCCCTTTTGTAAAATAATTTAAAGTATTATTTGTGAGAAAATTTCTATATTTTTCAAAATATTCAGCAAAATATGAAGATTCAATTGAATGCTCAAAGAATGTTGAAAAAAAGTTTGTTTTTTCTTCATTTTTTAAAGATTCCCAATAATCTACTTTTTTGATTATTGAATGAAAAATACTTACATAATTTTTCATTTTCTTATTAATAGTTGTATCACCATGACCTGCTTCTTGAAGAGAAATATCAATTTGATTAAAAACAAAATCATATAATTTTTGAAGATATTGTTTATTTTCATCTTTTTTATAGATCTTTAAAAAAAAGGCAAAATGAATAAAAAAAACTATCATTCTATCATAAAAACTATCTTGTATATTAAGTTTTTCAAATAATGATTTATTTCTAGTTAATTTTATTAAATTATTGTAAATGTTTAAATAATGATCTTTCATAAAATATTTTTATTAATACTCTTTTTATTTATCCTAGGATGTTCTGCAAGTAAAATAAATAAAAGTCATGGTACAGTTGGAATTGAAGATAAATATAATTTGTTAAAGATAAATGAAAATAATTCTAATGATATAGTTTCTTTACTAGGACCGCCATCAACTAAAAGTAAATTTGATAAAAATTTGTGGATATATATTGAAAGAAAAAAAGTAAAAAAATCAATATTTAAATTGGGTAAAGAAAAATATGTGTCTAATAACGTGTTAGCTTTAAAAATTGATAATAAAGGTTTATTAAAAGATAAAAAAATATACAGACTTGAAGATATGGATGATAGCTATAAATTTAGTGAGGATATTACTAGTATATCATACAAAAATAACTCATTTATTTACAATTTGCTCACATCAATTAAGCAAAGAATAAATGCTCCTGTCCAGAGAACGAAAAAACAAAAATAATATTTTACCCTGCAATTACTGCTAAGAGTAAGAGAGCAACTATATTTGTAATTTTAATCATTGGGTTAACTGCTGGTCCTGCAGTATCTTTGTATGGATCTCCAACTGTATCTCCGGTAACTGCTGCCTTATGGGCTTCAGAACCTTTACCACCAAAGTTACCATCTTCAATATATTTTTTTGCATTATCCCAAGCACCTCCACCAGCTGTCATAGATATTGCTACAAATAATCCAGTTATAATTACTCCTAATAACATGGCTCCAACTGATGATAATGCTGCTACTTGTCCACCGATTGGTAAAATAAACAAATATAAAACTATTGGCGACAAAACGGGCAGTAAAGAAGGTATAATCATTTCTTTTATGGCTGCCTTAGTTAACAAGTCTACTAATTTACCATAATCAGGCTTTGCTTTTCTTTTCATAATACCTGGTATTTTTTTAAATTGTCTTCTTACTTCAACAACCACGGCGCCTCCAGCTCTACCTACTGCTTGCATACCCATTGAACCAAACAAGTATGGAAGCATGCCTCCTACCAATAAACCAACTACAACGAAAGGATTTGATAAATCAAATGTTACAACAATTCCTTCTAATTTTGATCCAGTTACCTTTGAAAAATGTTTAATATCTTCAGTGTAAGCAGCAAATAAAACTAGTGCTCCTAAACCTGCAGATCCTATTGCATAACCTTTTGTAACAGCCTTAGTTGTGTTTCCTACAGCATCTAATGCGTCTGTTGTTTTTCTAACATTTTTTGGCAAATTAGACATTTCTGCAATTCCGCCAGCATTATCTGTAACAGGTCCATATGCATCCAAAGCTACTACCATACCTGCTAGTGCCAGCATTGTTGTAACTGCTATTGCTATGCCAAAAAGTCCAGCTATATAGTTTGTTAATAATATTCCACCCACAATTATTAACGCAGGTATTGCTGTGGCTTCCATTGAAACTGCTAGTCCTTGAATTACATTGGTACCATGGCCAGTTGTTGATGAAGATGCAACACTTTTAACTGGTCTATAATTAGTTCCAGTATAATATTCAGTAACCCATATTAATAAACCTGTTATAACTAATCCAATTGCCCCACAAATATATAAACTCATTCCTGTGAATGATTTGTTAGAAATTGTATAAGTATTTTCTAGTCCTAGAACATAATCAGTAATTGGATATAAAATTATTAATGATGTTATAGCTGTTACAATAAATCCTTTATACAAAGCAGCCATAATATTTTTAGATTTACCTAATTTTACAAAAAATGTTCCAATGATAGATGTTAATATGCATGCACCTCCTATTGATAAAGGATAAACCATCATATTAAGATCTCCATGAAAGAATATTGAGGATAAAACCATAGTAGCAACTATTGTTACCGCATAAGTTTCAAATAAATCAGCCGCCATACCAGCACAATCTCCAACATTATCACCAACATTGTCTGCAATAACTGCAGGATTTCTAGGGTCATCTTCTGGGATTCCTGCTTCTACTTTACCAACTAAATCTGCACCTACGTCTGCGCCTTTGGTAAATATTCCACCACCAAGTCTAGCAAAAATTGAAATTAATGAGGCACCAAAACCTAGGGCAACTAAAGCATTTACTATTTCTCTTTCATCAACTCCAAAAGATAATAGTAGATAATAATAAACTGCAATCGATAAAAGAGCTAAACCTGCTACTAACATCCCTGTTACAGCGCCAGATTTAAATGCAATTGAAAGTCCTTGTGATAAACCTTTTCTCGATGCCTCTGCAGTTCTAACGTTTGCTTGAACTGATACAAGCATGCCAACATATCCAGCAATTCCAGATAAGGCTGCTCCTATTAAATAGCCTAGACCAACTAAAATACTAAATGAAAAACTAATTATAACTAAAACAACAACACCTACAATAGCAATAGTTTTATATTGTCTATTTAAATAAGCCTTAGCACCAACTTGAATAGCAGAAGCAATTTCCTGCATTTTATTGTTTCCAGCGCTAGAACTTAAAATATTTTTACCTGTAAAAAAACCATAAACGATTGACAATAAACCTGCTAAAATAATAAGTTGAAGTATATTTGATGCTGAAGCTTCCATAATTCCTTTAATTGTTAGTTAATTAGTAAATATTAAAAATCGGACATTACAAAAAAAGAAATAAAAGGCAATATTTAACTTATTAAAACTTATGTGAATAACCTTTAAATTTGCTCAGATTTAGAGGCTTATTGTCCAGTTTTATCGTATTTTTTTTATAACCATTATTTATTTTACCAATTATTGTGAATTTTTGATTCATTTTTTTTGCTACTGACTTAATTAATAATCGCTTTTTTTTAGATGCTGTAAATAATATTTGATAGTCGTCTCCATTAAATAAATATTGCGTTTTTAATTTTTTATATTTTTTTAAATAAAATTCTAAGTTTTTAGAAATTGGAATTTTATTAACATTAATCTCAAATGATAATTTTTGCTTATTGATAAGTTTATTCATATCCGTTATTAAACCATCAGAAATATCCATAGATGTATTTGCAAATTTGTGTATCTCTTTATAAATTTTGTAAGGTAAATTAGGACAATAAAATTGGTTAACGAAATATTTTTTTAATTTTGAATTAATTTTTATCTTGTTTTTAATTGATTTTAGGCCAATAAAACTATCTCCTAAGTTTCCTGTTACATATATATCATCATTTAATCTAGCTTTATTTCTTTCAACAATTTTTTTTGAAAAACCAATACATGTTATTGAAAATGAAACTTTATTAAAATTAGTAGTATCACCACCTGATAGCTTTAAATCATATTTTTTTTGTTCTTGATTTAGAGATTTTGAAATCATTTTTAAATTCTTTTTTGAAAATTTACTTTTACTACCACAACCAGAAATAAAGTAATATTCAGGCTTAACACCTTTAGCTATTAAGTCTGAAATTGATGATCTTATAACTTTTTTTATTACTAAATTTGGATACTTAAAATCAGGAAAATGCACTCCCTCATTATAAGTATCAATAGATACTACTAATCTTCTATTCTTATTAAAAAAAACATCGTCATTTAAGTTTTTTGCACTAGGATTATTTTTGGAGTTTTTTTGAAAATAGTTTTTTATTAATTCAAATTCATCCATTAGAATTTCTTATTTTCTTTGATATTTTATCCAACAAAGCATTTAAATATTTAGTTTGTCCATCTTCTATGAAGAAATTAGATGCTCTTAAATATTCATTTATAATTATTTTTGAAGATATTTTTGGTTTATATAAAAATTCAAATATAGCACTTTTCACTATAACTTGAAAAACTTTATCTAATTTCTTTAAATCTAAATCTGCATTAAGATGATTTGATATTTCATCGCTAATAACATCGTCTCTTTCTATAGTTCCATTAACAACATCTTTAATAAACTTTTTAAATCTATGTTTTGGAAAAGTTAAATTTTCATCCTCATTAAAATACTTTCCATAAAGTTTTTGGATAACTATAACTCTTGGATTATTTTTTGGACTATATTGTAATGTCATATTATTGAGATAAAACTGAAATTACTGCTTTGGCAGCTTCCTTGCCTTTTTTACCTCTAGCTTTTGCTTGTTTCATGTTTAAACATGTTATTATTCCATTACCAATAGGTTTTTTAAATTCTACTGAAATGTTCATTATTGCTTGAGTGGATGCACTTGAAATAAAATCAAAATGTGGAGTTTCCCCTTTTATCACACAACCTAGTGCAATAAATGCGTCATATTTTTTTTATATTTTTTGAAATAGTTACAGGAATTTCAAAAACACCTGGAACTCTAATCACTTTTATTGAAAAATTATTTAAATTATTATTTGCACTTTTTAACAATGTTGAAGAGATATCTTCATAGTAATCAGCTATTACAATTAATATTTTTTTCATTTTATTATTTCTTGCTTATTAATCTTAATTCCATAACCATCAAGACCAACAACTTTTTTTTTAGATCTAGTTACTAATATCATATTTTTAATATGTAAAGATTTAATAATCTGTGCTCCAATACCATAGTTTTTGATTAATTTATCCTTTCCTTTTTTATAAAAATCTTTGCTTTTATAATCACGTAAAGTCTGGGTAACAGATTTTAAATTAGTATCTCTTATAAATATGAGGACACAATTATTGTATTTTTTAAAATGATTCAATGTATTGTTAAATGAATTTGGTAAGTTTTGACTTAATAGATAATTTTGAACAACATTTGAAGAGATAACTCTAACACGAGGAACAACTCCTTTTTTAATTTTTCCTTTTATAAGTGCAAAATGTTCAGAGCCATCTAATAAATTTTCAAATATATTTATTGAATATTTTTTGCCTTTAACTTCAATATTTGATTTTTTTTTTAGTTTAATTAGTTTTTCTTTCTTTAATCTATAAGCAATGAGATCGTCAATTTTACCAATTTTTAACTTATGTTTTTTAGCAAAGTTATGTAATTTTTCACCACGTGACATAGTTCCATCATCGTCCATTATTTCACAAATAACTGCTGAAGTATTTTTTTTGGCTAATTTAGAAATATCTACAGATGCTTCTGTATGTCCAGCACGAACTAAAACTCCTCCATCTTTGGAAATTATTGGAAAAACATGACCGGGAGATACAATTTCTTTTTTTAAAACATTTTTTTTGGTAGCAACTTTAATTGTCTTTGCTCTATCTTGGGCAGATATGCCAGTTGTTACACCTCTTTTCGCTTCAATCGAAATTGTAAATGCAGTTTGATTTCTAGATTC
>CACEMT010000004.1 GCA_902560685.1 uncultured Pelagibacteraceae bacterium
GCAATTGCTTCTGCCGCCTGTTTCTTTGTTGAAATAAAAAGTATTTTTCCATTTTCAGAAATAACTTTATATACATTTTCTAAAGCTACATTAATCAGCTCTAATGTTTGGGTCAAATCTATAATATGTATAGAGTCTCTTTTTCCAAATATGTATTTTTTCATTTTAGGATTCCATCTTAAAGTTTTGTGACCTAAATGGACTCCAGCTTCTAATAGTTGTTGAATTGTAACGTTAGGTATCTTCATTTCATTTCCCGGTTATGCCTCCACAATTATTTCCATTTAAGGACCGGTGGGTTGTTAAACCAAAAATTGTGTGCGTGTTAATTTAGGAAGTATTTACAAATATTTTTAGAAATTAACAAGTTTTATTTAGCTAATTATAGCTTCAATTTGATGTTTTCTTAAAAGATTTAGTGATTTTCTGTCTAATTTACGAGTATTTTTAAGTTTGAATTTTAGAATATTGTTTTTTGATAAAAGATTAATATTTACAATAGTTTTTCCGTCCTCATTTAATATTTTAGAAAGTTCTTCTAATTCTTTATGAGATTTAATCTCAAATGACACTTCATTTATGGAGCTGTTAAATAAATCCTTTAAAGAAGCAATTTTTTGAACATTAATCCTTTTAAATCTGTTTTCATCATTAGATATATTTTTAACTAAAGTTAAAATCAATGAACTTCCCTCTTTTAAAATTTCTCTATTTAATTCAAGAAGATCTGAGAAAATAAAAAGTTCAAATACACTGTTCAAATCTGTTAGTTTTAAAACAGCATAAGAATTTCCTTTTGCGGTTTTTCTTTCTTGTAGCTTCAATAATGTTGCAGAAATATTTGCATTATTTATTTTATCATTAGAAATAAATTTTGAATAATCAATAATTTTATAATCGTCAAAAATTTCAGTAAATTGATTTAAAGGATGGTCAGAAATAAAAAATCCAACAGCTTCAAATTCTTTTGACAGTCTTTCTTCAAATTTCCAATCCTCAATTTTACTAACTAAATCATCTTGAACATTTTCATCCTCAGAGAATAAATCAATTTGATTTGCAGATTTATTGTCAAAAATATTTTTACTTTTTGCTATAATATTTGTTATTGAATTAAATAAAGCTTGTCTATTTGAATTTAAATTATCAAATGCTCCTGATTTTACTAATCCCTCTAGTTGAAGTTTATTAATATCTTTAGGATTAACTCTATTTATAAAGTCTTTAATAGATTTGAATTTTCCATTACTGATTCTCTCTTTAATAATATTACTTACAGCTTCATATCCAACAGCTTTAATTCCACCTAATGCATAATAAAATTTATTATCGTTTGTCCTAAAATCTGCATAACATTCATTTATATCTGGTCTTTTAACTTCAATATTTAATCTTTTTAATTCCTCATAAAATTCACTTAATTTATTTTGATTTGAAATATCCATTGTCATAGAAGAAGCTATAAATTCTTTTGGATAATAAGTTTTTAAATATGCGGTTTGATATGAAATTATTGCATATGCAGCAGCATGACTTTTATTAAAACCGTATTCTGCAAATGGCTCAATTTTTAAAAAAATCCCAGCAGCAACATCTTTGGCTATACCATTTTTAATTGCACCTTCAATAAATCCTTGTTTCTGTTTTTCAAGTTCGGCTCTTTTCTTTTTACCCATTGCTCTTCTTAATAAATCGGCTTGACCGGCAGTAAATCCTGATAACTTCTGTGCAATTTGCATTACTTGTTCTTGGTAAATAATTACTCCATATGTTGGTTTTAAAATATCTTCTAAAAGTGGATGCAAATAATCAGGTGTTTGTCTTCCATGCTTGCAGTCATTGTATGTTGGAATATTGTTCATTGGGCCAGGTCTATATAAAGCTACTAGCGCAATAATATCCTCTATATGATTGGGTTTCATTTGGATTAAGGCATCTCGCATACCAGTACTTTCAATTTGAAATAATCCAACTGTTTTTCCAGTGGACAATAATTCAAAAACTTTTTGATCTTCGTAATTAATATTTTCTATTTTAAATTCTTTATTTTTTTTTCTAATTAATTGCTGAGTATTATTGATTACAGTAAGAGTTTTTAATCCTAAAAAATCAAATTTTATTAATCCTGCGTTTTCAGCTGAATACATATCAAATTGAGTTGATGGCAATAACAAGTCAGAAGAGGCATCTTTATACAAAGGTACAATTTCAGATAATTTTTTGTCTGCTATAACAACTCCTGCGGCATGTGTGGCAACATTTCGATTTAGATCTTCTAATTTTAACGACAGATCTGTTAACTTTTTTACCCTTGAATCTTCCTTAATTAGTTTTTGAAGTCTTGGTTCGCTTGCAATACATTGGGTTAAATTTTGAGGTCTTGAAGGATCAAATGGAATCATTTTTGATATGCTATCGACAAATCCGTATGGCAAGCCCAAAACTCTTCCGACATCTCTTATTACCATTCGAGCTTTCAATTTTCCAAATGTTATTATATGAGCGACACTATCTTTGTATTTATTGGTCAAATATTCAAAAACAAGATCTCTTTTTTCTTCACAAAAATCTATATCAAAGTCAGGCATTGAAATTCTATCGGGATTTAAAAATCTTTCGAATATCAAATTAAATTTTATTGGATCAACATCTGTGATTGATAAGCACCATGCTACCAATGATCCTGCACCAGAACCTCTTCCAGGACCAACAGGAATATCGTTGCACTTGGCCCATTTAATATAGTCAGATACTATAAGAAAATAACTAGAATATTTCATTTCAATTATAATAGATAATTCATGATTTAGTCTAACTTTGTATTCTAAATAAGTTTTATTTTTTTCTAACTCATCATCTTCTATTCCAAAGATTTCATTAAACTTATTTTTTAATCCATCTAAAGAATCTTTTCTTAAGATATCATCAGCATTACCATCTTTATCACTACTTATGTTTGGAAGAATTGGGTTTGAGAATAATGGCCTAAAACTACATCTTAAAGGAAAATTATAATTATTTTCTAACGCTTCAGGAATATCAGCAAATAAATCTGACATTTCAGAACTATTTTTAAAATAATGTTGATCACTAAAACGTAATCTATTTTTTTCATTAACATAAGTTTTGTTTCCAATACAAATTAATGCATCGTGTGCTTCATGCATATCTTTGTCTAAATAAAAAACTTCATTTGTTGCAATAATTGGAATTTCTAAATCTAATGATTTATTTAAATTAAATTTTTCAAAATCTATTTCTTTTTGCTCTTTATGTCGTTGAATCTCAATATAAAATCTATCACCATATATTTTTTTTATTTCTGAATATAGATCATGAATTTCGGTAAATTTTCCTTTTTCAAATAATTGGCCGAATAGACCTAAAAAAGTACCAGAAAATACCGCAACACCTTCAGAATTAGATAACAATTTTTTGAATTCTACATGTGGATCAGATAATTTATCATTTTTAAGGTAAGAAGTGGATGATAGATTAATAATATTTTTATAACCAATTTCGTTTAAAGCAAACAATGGCAATAATCCCAATGTTTCACCTACTTTAAATTTAATTTGAGTGCCAATAATAGGTTGTGTGCCTGATTTTGAAATTTTTTCAGCAAATTCTAAAGCTCCGCACAAGTTGGATGTATCACATAAGCCTATAGATTTAATTTTGTTATCCTTGCAGTAAATTTTTAAATCCTCAATTTTTACAGCACCTTCACATATTGAATATTGTGTGTGAATTTTAAGATGATTAAAAGTTTGATTATTTGATTCTTGCATTAGTGGATTTTTTTATCTTACCACTAATTAGTTCAATTTTGCAATCTGCCATGTTTGCAAAAAATCTATTATGAGTTGCAAATATTATTAATCTATTTTTGTTTTTAAGTTTAAGTAAAATTTTAAAAACTTCCTTTGCATTTTTCATGTCCAAACTACCAGTCGGTTCATCAGCAAGTATAATATCAGGTGAATTAATTAATGCTCTTGCTATAGCAACCCTTTGCATTTCACCACCAGAAAGTTCGGATGATAAATGGTTTTCTCTATTTGATAATCCTAGTTTTTTAATTAATTTTTTTGCATCAAGTATAGCTTTCTCCTTATTTTCCTCTAAACTTAATCTTGCTAAGTAAACATTTTCAATTACAGTAAAATCATTTAATAAGTTGTTATCTTGATAAATTATTCCAATTTTTTTGGCCCTTAATTTATCATTCTGAGATTTTAATGAAAAATCAATTGAATTATTTAATATTTTAATAGTACCTGAAGTTGGTATGTCTATTAAAGAAAGTAAATTTAAAAGTGTTGATTTGCCTGATCCAGAGGGACCCATTAAAGAATATATTTTACCAGCTTTAAAAGAAAATTTAAGTCTGTTTAGTACTCTAATTTTTTTCTTTTTATGATAATTTTTAACAATATTTTTTAGCTCAATTATATTATTCATATTTTAATGCTTTCACAGTATTCATTCTAGATGCCTTTATGGCTGGGTAGATAGAAACAATAGTTGTTATAAATATTGAACAGGCTCCAATTATTAAAATTGATTTTGGATCAATTTCTGAAGGCATTTTACTTAAAAAATAAATTTCCTCTGGAAAAAGACTAATATTAAAAAAATTACTTAAAAATTCACGAATATTTTCTACATAAAAAGAAAATAAAACACCCAATAATATTCCAAATAAAGTTGCTATAGATCCTATTAAAAAACCTACCATAAAAAAAATTTTTGAGATCGATGTATTGTTAACACCGATAGATTTAAGTATAGCAATTTCCCTTGTTTTATTTTTAACAAATATAGTTAAACCTGAAATAATGTTAAAAGCTGCTACAATTATTATTAATGAAAGTATTATAAACATTACATTTCTTTCAACCTTAAGAGCAGAAAACAATGATTTATTTAAATCAGACCACGTATAAACATAATAATTATCAAAAATTTTTTCTAATTTTTTTTTTGCAATTTCAATATTATTAGGATTTTTTAAATAAACTTCTAATTTTCTCTCAGAACTTTTTAAGTCAAATAAACTTTCTAAATCATTAAGGTTAATAAATGCAACGTTGCTGTCGAAATCTGCGATCTCACTATCAAAAATCGAGTCAACTATATATGTTTCTTGTTTTGGTAAACTACCAACTATTGTTTGAACTCCTGTAGGTGACATTATTAATATTTTGTCACCTATAGCTATATTGTAGTTAAAACTTAATTCTTTACCAATGGATATAAAACTTTGAATAATTTTTTTATTACCACTAAATTTATCATTTTTAACAATTGATAGTTTTTGAAAATCATCTGTTAAATATCCACGTAATAACAATCCCTTAGTATAATCTTTGTTGATTAAAACACCTTCTCCACTATTACTATAAACAAATTTTTCAGATAAATAATTTAATTCTTTATTATTAAATAATTTCTCATCAATTGGTTTATCATAAGGTTTAATAACAGCATGAGAATTAAATCCGATAATTTTTTCAACTAGTTCAGTTCTAAAACCGTTCATAACAGACATGACTATAATTAAAACTGCAACACCAAGGCTAATTCCAATAAATGAAAAAATGGAAATAATATTTAAAAAACCATCATTTTTTCTAGTTTTTAAATATTTTAAAGTTATTTCTTTTTCTAATTGTGAAATCAATTTATTTTTTTTTATTAAGTATAATTTTAGTTATTTCGTCAATAGATAAATTTTTTGTCTCTTTTCCAATTTCTTTAAATTCGAAAGTATCACCTTCAGATTTTTTACCAATCATAATTTGAAATGGTATTCCAATTAAATTAAATTTTTTAATTTTTGAAGAAAAATTTTCTTCAGTATCATCTATTATTGTGTCAATTTCATTTTCATTTAAATGTTTATATATATTAAGTGATTTTTCTAAATTAGAATTATTATTTTTATTTATTAGAGGAATAATTGCGCATTCATATGGAGATACTGAGATTGGCCAATTCATAATTTCATTTTTATCGTCATATTTTGCTTCAATAATTGCACCAACTAACCTTGATACACCAACACCATAAGATCCCATTTTAACAAATTCTTTCTTTCCTTTAAAATCTACAGATGCATTCATTGGCTTTGAATACTTATCACCAAAATAAAAAATATGTCCTACTTCAATACCTTTTGTTTGAAGTCTAAATTCTTGAGGTACATTTTTTTCAAATTCACTTTTATTAAATTTTTCATCAGTAACAGAATAAAATTTTTCATAATTTAATCTTAGATCGTTAAGTGAATTCTTTTCTAATTTAGTCTTATCACTATTAACATCAAATATTCTTTTATCAGTATAAATTTTACTTTCACCTGTCTCTGCAAGAATTATAAACTCGTGTGATAGATTTCCACCTATGGGACCTGTATCTGCTGCCATAGGAATTGCTGATAAATTCAATCTTTGAAAAGTTCTTAAATATGAAAGAAAAAATTTATTATAAGAAAAATTTGCTTCTTCATCATTTAAATCAAAAGAGTATGCATCCTTCATATAAAATTCTCTACATCTCATAATTCCAAATCTTGGTCTCAACTCATCTCTAAATTTCCATTGAATGTGATAAAGTAATTGAGGCAAAGATTTGTAAGATTTAACACTTGTTCTAAAAATATCAGTTATTAGCTCTTCATTAGTCGGGCCATAAAGCATTTCCCTATCTTGTCTATCTTTAATTCTTAACATTTCTTGTCCGTAATCTTCATATCTGCCACTTTCTTTCCAGATTTCGCTTGATTGAATTGTGGGCATCAAGATTTCTTGTGCTCCAATTCTATCCTGTTCCTCTCTGACAATTTTTTCTATTTTTTTCATTACCTTAAATCCTAGAGGTAACCATGAATAAATTCCTGCAGAAGATTGTTTTATCATTCCAACTCTTAGCATTAATTGATGTGATTTAATTACAGCTTCAGAAGGATTGTTTTTTAAAATTGGTATAAATGATTTTGAAAAGAGCATTTGTTATATTCTTATCACATTAATATTAGTTATTGGCTTTTTTCCAGTTTTTTCTTTTGCATATTTTCTGCATGTTTTTTTTAATCCTTCAATTAAATTTTCATATTGTTTACTATTTTTTAAAGAAAATGTTTTGGTAAGCTTTAATATTTCTTCTTCTAATCCATCAAAAAATTCTTCTTTTTCAAAAATTGGTAAACCTTTAACGTTTAATAGAGGTTTGCTGCCTAGCACTCCTTTATTTGAGACAATTAAAGTTAAGTCAATAAATCCATTATTGGCTAAATTTTTTCTTTCTTTAATAAAAACTGAATCCTCTTCAATTGAAATATCTCCATCAACGCACAATCTACCATTTGGTGCTTTATCATAAACATGTGGTTTATTACCCGGATAAATTTTTACTATATCCCCATTTTCTACTTGAACAGGATATGGAATTTTCATTTCGTTAGCAAAATTAATTTGTTCTTTCATGTGTCTATGTTCTCCATGAACAGGAATAAGGCAATTGGGTTTAATCCAATTATACATATCTTTTAAGTCTTCTCTGTTTGGATGGCCTGAAACATGAACAAACTCAGTTTCTTCAGTAATAACATTGATACCATCTTTTAATAGTTTGTTATGAACGTTATAATGTTTTCTAACATTGCCCGGTATAATCTTAGATGAGAATATAACTGTGTCATCTTTTTCGATAAATACATCTGGATGTGTAAAGTTTGAAATTCTATTTAATGCACCCATAGGTTCTCCTTGGCTACCAGTACAAAGATAAACAATCTTATCCCTTGATAGCTTTTTTGTATCCCTTGGATCAAGAGGTTCTATAACATTTTGAAGATAACCACATTGTCTAGCAGCTTTGTATATTCTTTGCATTGATCTACCAACTAACGATATATGCCTACCTATTTTTTCTGCGCAGAAAAATACTGTTTCCATTCTAGCAACATTGGAGGCAAAAGAGGTCACTAGTATTTTTTTTTTTTGACGTGACATAACATTAAGCATATTTTTTCTAACATCTGATTCAGAACCGGCTCTTCCTATGCTAAAAACATTTGTTGAATCACATATCATGGCTAAAACACCATTATCTCCAATTTTTTTTAGTTTCTCCTGGTTAATATTTTTACCTACCAAAGGATTAGGGTCAACTTTCCAGTCACCAGTATGAAAAATGGTTCCAGCCGGAGTATCAATTTTTAAACCATTTGGTTCAATTATTGAGTGAGTTAAAGTCACAAACTCTATTTTAAAAGGATTAAGATCAATTGTTCCATTGAGTTTAACAATCTTTAAATAAGGAATTATATCTATTTTTTTTTCTTTAAATTTTTCAGTAACAAGAGCTGCAGTAAATGGGGTTGCATAAATCTTACATTTTAATTTTTTCCAAACATAAGTTATGGCTCCAATATGATCCTCGTGAGCATGAGTTAGGACTATACCTAATAAATTATCTTTTTTATCTACAATAAAACCTGGGTCAGCATATATTAAATCTATACCAGGTAGAGCATCATCTGCAAAAGTAACACCAACATCAACCATAATCCATTTTTGGAAACCTGGTTTTCCGTATGCGTACAAATTCATATTCATACCAATTTCACCGGATCCACCAAGTGGACAAAATATTAATTCTTCTTTCATAGTGATTTAGTAATTTTTAAAAGCCCCTTTATGGTTATATCTTTATCTATATATGCTTTTTTTTTTAATGATTTAATAAATAAATGAGAATAACCGCCTGTTAAAATTAATTTATATTTTTTTTTAGTATGTTTAGATATTTTATCAATTATATTTTCTACTAAACCAATATAGCCCCAATAAAATCCAGATCTTACAGCTGATATAGTATTTTTACCTAAAACATTTTTAACTTTTTTTAATTTTAATGATGGAATAAGTGAAGCTTTTGATGTTAATGTGTTAAGGGAAAGTAACACGCCTGGCGCAATAACACCACCCAAGTAATTATTTTTAATTATAACATCAAATGTAGTAGCTGTACCAAAGTCTACAATAATATAGTTATTTTTATTATCATTAATTCCAACTGCATTACAAAGTCTATCAGATCCAATTTGTTTTTTATTAACTGATATTTTGATTAATTTATTGACATTAAGTTCCTTTATTTCAAAAACATTTAATTTGAAATTTTTTAATAGGAAAAATTTTATTAATTTAAAAATTTTTGGAACAACACTACTGAAAACGATCTTTTTAATAACAACATTTTTTTTAAAAATAGAAGATAAATTCTTTTTAAGATAACTGTTACTTATTAAACTTGATTTTAAAATTATTTTTTTTAAAATTTTTTTTTGTCTGGAATATACACAAATCTTTGTTTCGGTATTTCCTATATCTCCAATAACGTACATTTTATATTCTTAATCAATTCAATTACTTATGCAAACAGTTTTAAATTATTAATATAGTTTTTTTCTATATTTTTAATTAGATCTATCTTTTTTACTTTAAATCCAGTTTCACTCAAAATATTAGTAGTTGGATAATTTTTAATTTTTGGGTTTTTAATTAAGTTAATTCCAACTCCAATTACTATAAATTTTGCTTCATTATTAAATTTAATCTCTTGAAGTATTCCACATATTTTTTTTTTATTAATCAACAGATCATTTGGTGCTTTTATAGAAATTGTTTTTTTAATATATTTTAATAATGTTTTTTTTATTATTTTGCAATTCAGAACAGTAATTTTTTTAATATTTATATTTCGCCTTATTTTAAAAAAAATAGTTATAAATAAATTTCCCTTAAATGATAACCATTTTTTTCCATGTTGACCCCTGCCTTTTTTTTGACAATCAGCAACGATTATTCCTTGGGTAATTCCAGTTTTAATTTTTTTAATTGCTAAATCATTTGTACTATTAACTTTTTTATAAAAAAATTTTTTAAATTTCATTAAATAATAATTATATTCTGTATGATTTCAGTTAACCAGCTTGGATATATAAAATAAAAAAGAATAAATATTGTTGATATTAAAAGTGACATTTTAAGTCCGATATTATGATTGGTTTCGTATTTTTCTTTTTCAGAGTCAAAATAAATTATTTTAATTAATCTTAAATAATAATAAGCTGCAATTACAGTCGACAGCAATCCAACAATAGCCAAAAAGTACATTGATTCCTCTAGTACCGCAGTAAATATGTAAAATTTTGCAAAAAATCCTGCTAAAGGGGGAATTCCTGCTAATGAAAATAAAACAATTAAAAAAGAGAAAGATAGTACTGGATGATGTTTAGACAATCCCGATAAATCTTCAATATTTTCAAAATACTTATCATCTCTCCTAAGCATTAAAATACTTGCGAAAAATGCTAGATTCATAAATAGGTAGATAGTTATATAAGTAATTGAGCTTTGAATTCCTTGGTTAGTTCCAGTTGATAAACCAGCTAGAGCATAGCCCATATGTCCGATGGAGCTATAAGCTATCAACCTTTTTAAATTTGACTGTCCGATTGCAGCAATTGATCCAAATAACATTGAGGCAATTGAAAGAAAAATAATTATCATTTGCCAATCGTTGATAAGATTGAAAAATGGAACATATAGAACTCTTATAAATATAGTCAATGCAGCTATTTTTGGTAGAATTGCAAAAAAAGCAGTAACTGAAGTTGGTGAACCTTGATACACATCGGGAGCCCACATATGAAATGGAACAGCTGATATTTTGAACGCTAAACCAACAAGAATAAACACAATACCAAAAGTTAATCCGTAAGAACTTTCTGTCAGATTGTTAGCTATTATAAAAAAATTTGTTGATCCTGAAAATCCATATATTAACGAACATCCATAAAGTAAAAGTCCTGAAGATAGAGCACTTAGAACAAAATATTTTAAACCAGATTCTGAAGATAATAAATTATCTCTATTAAAAGAAGCTAGAACATATAGAGATAATGATTGTAACTCTAGCCCTATATAAAATAATATTAAATCATTTGAACTAACCATTACCATCATTCCTAAAATTGATGATAAAACCAAAATTGGATACTCAATTTTGTTGATGTCTATTATTTGAACATACTTATTTGATAAAAATAAAACAAATACACCTGAGGAAATTAATAATATCTTAGTAAAAGAAGATAAATAATCAATTTTGTAGCTATTTTTAAATAATTCTACGTTTTCATTTATTGGGAAATTAAAAATTAAAGCTAAACAAATTAGCAATGAAATAATACTTAAATTATAAATTAAAATTGAGCTATTCTTTTTAAATACACCAACAATTAATAATGTCATTATAGAGAGTGCAAGAAAAAGTTCTGAATATATAAAATTTAAATTTATCATTTATTTTCAATTAAATTAAGATTTATATTATTATTGTACATTTCTATTAAATATTTTATAGAAACTTCAGTTGTATTAAGTATAGGTTCTGGATAAAAACCGAAAAAAATAATTGGAAAAGCTAGTGATGATAAAATAAACAATTCAGTTTTACTTAAATCCTTTAATTTATTTAATTTTTCATTAATGACTATTCCGAATATAATTCTTTTATATAGCCAAAGCATATAAGCAGCCGCTAAAATCACTCCTAAACTGGCAATTGTTGCTACTAAAAAACTTTTTTTGAAAGCACCCATTAAAATTAGAAATTCTCCAACAAATCCACTTGTGCCCGGAAGTCCAACAGCTCCAAGTGTAAAAATCATAAAAATAATCGCATATTTAGGCATAATAGAAACTAATCCACCATAATTATTGATTAACCTGGTGTGTATGCGTTCATAAAGTACGCCAACAGATAAGAAAAGTGCTGCTGAGACTAATCCATGGCTTATCATTTGATATATGCTTCCTTCTAAACCTTGTTGAGTAATTGTAAAAATTCCAAGAGTTACAAATCCCATATGAGCTACCGATGAATACGCAATTAATTTCTTCATATCTTCCTGCATTAATGCCACTAGCGAAGTATAAATTATCGCAACTAAACTTAAAAAATAAACTAATGGAACAAAATATTCTGATGCAATTGGAAATAAGCCAATTGAAAATCTTATAAAACCATAGCCTGCCATCTTTAACAATATTGCCGCTAATAGAACTGATCCTGCTGTAGGAGCTTCAACGTGTGCGTCAGGTAACCATGTATGAACAGGCCACATAGGAGTTTTTACTGCAAAAGAGCTAAAAAAAGCTAACCATAATAAATTTTGATATTTAGCATCTATACCTATATTGTATAAATAAGTTACATCTGTAGTTCCAGTCATCCAATATATTGAAATGATCGCAACAAGCATCAATACTGAACCTAAAAGAGTATAAAGAAAAAATTTAAAGGCAGAATAAACTCTTTTTTCACCTCCCCAAATTCCAATAATTAAAAACATTGGTATCAAGCCACCTTCAAAAAAAAGATAAAACACAACTAAATCTAAAGAACAAAATACACCAATCATTAAAGATTCCATTATTAGAATTGCAACAAGGAAATCTTTTAATCTATTTTTAATAGTATCGTTTACTGAAACTACACACAAAGGTGTAATAAATGTTGTTAAGATAATAAATAATATTGAAATACCATCAACACCAACTTTATAATTTATAAAACCTTTTATCCATGATCGTTCTTCTAAAAATTGAAATTCGGAAGTTGTAGTATCAAATAAGTACCAAAGATATAATGATAATATAAAATTAGCAAAAGAAACAAATAATGCTAAGTACTTAATTGTTAAATTATTATTAGATTTAGAAAAAAATATAAATATAGCACCTAATATTGGTAATAAAATTAGTGAGGATAAAATTGGAAAGTCCATTATTTTAATATTAAAAAAGTTAATAATGCAGAAAAACCTAGTAGCATTACAAAGGCATAATGATAAATAAAGCCATTTTGAAATTTAACTGCTATAGAAGAAATTATTTTTATTAAGCTAGAAATACCATCTGGTCCAAATCTATCTATAAATCTTAAATCAATTTTTTTCCAAAAATATAAGCCTATTTTTTTTGAAGGTTTAACAAACAAATATTCATAAATTTCATCAAAATACCATTTATTTTTTAAAAAATTATATAAAGGTAAATTTCCTTTAACAATTTCGTTAGTAAATTTTTTATTTATAATGAAAAAGTAATAAGCAGTTGGTATAGATAAAATTACTAAAATTGGAGTAAAAACTATAAACCATAATGGTGGATGATCACTGCTTAAAGGTTCTAAAAAAAATATAGAATCTTTCCAAAAATTTTCTGATGACTCAACTCCAATAAACAAATCTTTAAACAAAAAACCTGAAAATATTGCTCCAATAGCTAAAATAATTAATGGAATTATCATGATAAGTGGAGACTCATGCATGCTGCTGCTATCTATATTTTTGTTGTTATAATTGCCATGGAATGTTTTAAACATGAGTCTCCAAGAATAAATTGATGTAAGAAAGGCAGTAAAAATACCAATTCCAGCTGCAAAATAGCCAGTCGCACTGCCGCTTAAATATGCAAACTCAATAATTGCATCCTTTGAATAAAATCCTGAAAAAAATGGAAAACCAGTCAATGCAAGAGTTCCTATTACCATCAAGGCCCATGTGTAAGGAAGTTTTTTCCATACGCCACCCATTACATTAATATTTTGTTCATTTTTAAAAGAATGAATTACAGATCCTGAGCCTAAAAATAATAATGCTTTAAAAAATGCATGAGTAAACAAATGAAACATAGCAACATTATAAGCTCCTACACCTGCAGCAAAGAACATGTAACCTAATTGACTGCAAGTTGAATATGCAATAATTTTTTTTATATCGTCTTGAACTAAAGCAATTGTTGCAGCAAAAAAAGCTGTGGACATTCCTATTATCGTTACTAAGTTTAATGCTAAAGGAGAGTATTCAAAGATAGGCGAACATCTTACAACTAAAAAAACTCCTGCTGTAACCATTGTTGCAGCATGAATTAATGCTGATACAGGCGTTGGTCCTTCCATCGCGTCGGGTAACCAAGTATGTAAAAAAATTTGGGCCGACTTTCCCATAGCTCCTATAAACAAAAGAACACAAATTAGATTAATAGCGTTTACGTTAATTCCTAGAAATGATAAATCATTATTTAGAATACTTGGCACCAACTCAAATACTTCGTCATAATTAACTGTACCAAATAGATAAAATATTAAAAAAATACCAAGTGCAAAACCAAAATCACCCACTCTATTTACAACAAATGCTTTAATAGCTGCAGCATTTGCACTTTCTTTTCTAAACCAAAAACCTATTAAAAAATACGAGCATAATCCAACACCTTCCCAACCAAAAAATAATTGTAAAAAATTATCTGAGGTTACAAGCATCAACATAGAAAAAGTAAACAAAGATAAATAAGACATAAATCTTTGTTTATGAGGATCGTCTGACATATATCCTATTGAATAAATATGAACTAAAGATGAAACTAAAGTTACTACAACAAGCATTACTGAAGAAAGAGCATCTATATCAATAGACCAACTAACATTTAAAGTCCCAGAATTTATCCAAGTAAAAATATTTAAATTGTTTGTATAATCTTGGTTTAAAACTTTGTAGAAAATTATAAATGATAAAATTGCGGATATAGAAACAAATAAACTAGTTATTATTTCAGAATTCCTAGATCCTATATATTTGCCAAGTAATCCCGAAATAATTGATCCCAATAGTGGTAAAAAAATGATTAAATATTCAATATCCATTTTAGCCTTTTAGCTTGTCAATTTCTTGAACTTTAATTGTTCCAGAATTTCTATAATAAATTACAATAATAGCTAAACCAATTGCAGCTTCGGCTGCTGCAACAGTTAAAATAAATAATGTAAATATTTGCCCAGTTAAATCGTTAAGATAAATTGAAAAAGAAACCAAATTGATATTAACCGCAAGAAGAATAAGTTCAATACTCATTAAAATTACAATAACGTTTTTTCTATTTAAAAAAATTCCAATAACGCCAATTGTAAAAATTATTGCTCCTAATATTAAGTAATGGCCTAAACCTATTTCAAACATCTATATTTACTCCTTTATTTTTTTCAACGTCTACCAACTCAACACCATCTTTACGTTCTCTAGATATTTGTTTAAAATAACTCTGCCTTCTAATTCCTTCTCTTTTTCTAAAAGTCAGAACAATAGCTCCAATCATGGCAACCAATAAGATCATTCCACTTAGTTGAAATAGATGAATGTAGTCTGTATACAAAACTTTGCCTATTTCATGAGTATTTGTACTATCTATATCAACACCAATTGATGAAAATGATTTTAACAATTCTGGCTTGTATTTCCAACCACCAGCAACAATAATTAATTCAAAAAAGATAATGGTACTAATTAAAAGACCTATTGGAATATGATTTGAATTTTTTTCACCACTCAACCAAGTATTTTTTTGCTGTGAAACATTTAGCATCATTACCACAAACAAAAAAAGAACAGCAACAGCACCAACATAAACGATTAACATTATCATTCCAATAAACTCAGCACCTATCATTATGAATAAGCATGATATGGTTATAAAATCCAATATTAAAAAAAAAACTGAGTGGACTGTATTTCTAGATACGGTAACCATAATTGCGGAAAAAACGGCAATTATAGAAAAAATATAAAAAAATATTGAATGAATTATCATAATTATCTGTAAGGGTTATCTGCTTTAATATTAGCTGCTAATACACTTTCCCATCGATCACCATTATCTAATAATTTTTCTTTATTGTAATAAAGTTCTTCTCTAGTTTCTGTAGAAAATTCAAAATTTGGGCCTTGTACAATTGCATCTACAGGACAAGATTCTTCACATAACCCACAGTAAATGCATTTAAGCATATCTATGTCGTACCTTGTTGTTTTTCTACTACCATCTTCTCTTTCGGTAGACTCAATTGTTATAGCTTGAGCAGGACAAACAGCTTCACACAATTTACAAGCAATACATCTTTCTTCTCCGTTCGGGTATCTTCTTAAAGCATGTTCTCCACGAAATCTTGGACTTATCTTTCCTTTTTCAAAGGGATAGTTAAGTGTTTTCTTTGCTTTAAAAGATTCTTTTATTGCTAAAAATAAACCGGTAATAAAATCAACTAAAAAAATTGTTTTTAATATTCGTGAAAATTTCATAATTAGTTTACCGGTAATAGATTAAAATAATATAAATAACTTGCAGTAATAACTACCCAAAGTAATGATAAGGGTAGGAAAATTTTCCACCCTAATTTCATCAACTGATCATATCTGTATCTAGGAACTACAGCTTTAACTAGAGAAAAAAGAATAAATAATAATAATATTTTAAATATCAGCCATAATGGAGGCGGTATAAGTGTAAATGGATAAATATCTATTGGTGGTAACCAACCTCCTAAAAAAAGAATTGACCCCATTGCACACATTAATAAAATATTTGCATACTCACCTAACCAAAACATTGCATACATCATTCCTGAATATTCTGTTTGGTAACCTGCAACTAATTCTGCTTCGGCTTCAGGCAAATCGAATGGGGGTCTATTAGTTTCTGCAAGAGCAGAAATAAAAAAAATTACAAACATTGGTAGCAATGGAAGTATGAACCATAAATTTTCTTGGGCCATCACAATGTCAGTAAGATTTAATGATCCCACACATAACAA
This sequence comes from uncultured Pelagibacteraceae bacterium, assembly GCA_902560685.1. Classification (GTDB taxonomy): domain Bacteria; phylum Pseudomonadota; class Alphaproteobacteria; order Pelagibacterales; family Pelagibacteraceae; genus Pelagibacter. The sequence continues at coordinate 16,726 of CACEMT010000004.1, forward strand.
TACATTGATTATGATTACTCCAATAGAAACTTCATAAGAAACCATTTGAGCTGCTGATCTAATCGCTCCCAAAAAAGGATATTTTGAATTTGAAGCCCATCCTCCCATAATAATTCCATAAACACCAAGAGATGAAACCGCAAAAAGATATAAAATTCCAACATTAATATTAGCTAAAACATATTCTTCACTGAATGGAATAACGGCCCAAGAAATCAATGCTAAAGTCATAGTAACTATAGGTGCCAAAATAAATATAATTTTATTAGCACTTGCGGGAATTATAATTTCTTTAAATATATATTTTAGTGCATCGGCTAATGATTGAAATAAACCAAAAGGCCCTACCACATTAGGTCCTCTTCTTTTTTGGACAAATGCCCATACTCTACGATCAAGCCAAACGATCATTGCTACTGCGGTTAATAAAGGTATCAATAAAAATAGAACTTTATAAACTTCATTAAATAAAATAGTTAGATTTTCAAACATTAACCCTCTGTTCCAGTGTTTTTGAGTTTAATTTTAGAAATATTACATTCAGCCATCGTTTTTGAAGCACGAGCAATAACATTTGAAAAATAATAATTAGAACTATCTACAAGAATTTCTTCATCAAAATAATTTAAATCTAATAGCTTTTCAGTATTTGTTTCTTTTTTAAGTTTAATATAATTAAACATGCTATCAATTAATTCATTCTTATCTTTAAAGATTTTTTTTCTTTTTATTAACTCAGATAAATTATTTATTATTTCCCAATCTTCTTTTGCATCACCTGGAGGATAAGAAGCTTTATAAGCTTTTTGAAGTTTTCCTTCTAAATTTGTGAAATAACCATCTTGTTCTGTGTAAGTAGCGCCAGGTAAAATAATATCAGCAAGCTCAGCACCCTTATCACCATGACTTCCAATATAAACTATAAATTCTTTTTGCTTTTTAAAGTCAATATTATCTTGTCCTATTAAAAATATAATTTCAAATTCATTATTTAGAGTTTTTTTATACACAAGATTTTCATTTTCAGTTGAACTCAAAATATTTAAGTCATATGAACCTGCTGATGAAGCATTCTTTAATAGAATATTTAATGAATTCCATTCGTCATTAATCTTATTTAATGATGATAGATAATTTTTCATTCCTTCAAAAATATATTTACCTGAATTTAAATTTAATGCACTTTCGCCAATTATAATTAGTGGTTTTTGTGAATTTTGAATTTTATTAGATAGTTCATGTTTTCCTTCAATTATTTGTTTAACTATATCAGTTTTGTTAGATAACACTTTATATGGATATGTTAGGTCTCCAACATCTCCTAGAGAATAAATTTCAAGATTATTTTTTAGAAAACTTTTTCTTATTCTTGCATTTAATATAGTTGCTTCATATCTTGGATTGGAGCCAATTAATAAAATTAAATCACTTTGTTCTATTCCATTTATAGAAGAATTAAATAAATAATTTTCTCTACTTTCGTTATTTATATACATATTATTATTTCTAGATTCTAAAAATTTAGATTTAATTGTTTTATTAAAAAATTCTTTCGTTACATATAGTGTTTCCATATTGGTAAGATCGCCAGTGAATCCAGCTATTTTTTCTTGCGACGTTTCACTTATTTTTTTTACAATTATCCTATTTGCCTCATCCCATGATATCTTTCGGAAATCTTTTTTATCCTTTAAATAAGGTGTATCTAATCTTTGGTTTTTAATACCATCACATGCATATCTGGTTTTATCTGATATCCATTCTTCATTAATATCTTCATTAATTATTGGTAAAACTCTTTTTACTTCCCAACCATATGTATCAACTCTTATATTAGAACCGATAGAATCCATTACATCAATAGTTTCGGTTTTTTTTAACTCCCAAGGTCTAGCTTCAAATACATATGGTTTTGAAGTTAATGCACCTACTGGACATAAATCTATTACATTTGCTGATAGTTCAGATTCCATAGATTTTTCTAAATATGTGGTAATTTGCATATCTTCACCTCTACCAACTGCTCCTAGTTCTGTTACACCAGCGACTTCTGTTGCAAATCTTATACATCTCGTGCAGTGTATACATCTTGTCATTTGAGTTTTGATCAATGGACCCATATATTTTTCAGGAACAAATCTTTTATTTTCTTTATATCTAGATTTATCAATTCCATAAAACATGGATTGATCTTGCAAATCACATTCTCCACCTTGATCACAAACAGGACAGTCTAATGGGTGATTGGCTAACAAAAATTCCATTACACCTTTTCTTGCTTTTTCAACTTTTTCTGTGTTTGTTTTAATGTTCATTCCTTCTGAAACTGGCATCGCACATGATGCAACTGGCTTAGGAGATTTCTCGATTTCAACTAAACACATTCTGCAATTGCCAGCTATGGAAAGTTTTTCATGGTAACAAAATCTTGGAATTTCAGCCCCTGCTTTTTCACAAGCTTGAAGTACTGTAAATCCTTCTTCGACTTCTAAATCTTGTTCATTTACTTTAACTTTTATCATCACTTATCCAACAAATGTTGATCCACTAGGTAAGGAATATTTCTATTTTTATCTACTAATGGATTAAAATTATTTCTTTTTGCTACTTCTTTTTTAAAATGTCTAAGCAAACCTTGTACTGGCCAAGCTGAACCTTCACCAAAAGCACAAATTGTATGACCCTCAATTTGTTTTGTAACATCCATAAGCATATCAACCTCGTCTCTTGAAGCTTCGCCTTTAGCCATTCTTTCTAGCATTCTCCACATCCATCCAGAACCTTCTCTGCAAGGAGTACATTGACCACAACTTTCATGCTTATAAAATCTTGCAATTCTAGCCATACATTTAATTATATCTTGGTCTTTATTTATAACGACTATACCAGCAGTACCAAGTCCAGTTTTGTTTTCTACACATTCATCAAAATCCATTTTAATTGTTTCACAAATTTGTTTTGGTAGTAAAGGCATTGATGAACCACCAGGAATAACAGCTTTAAGATTATCCCATCCACCAATTACTCCCCCAGCATGTTTTTCAATTAAATCTTTTAATGGAATACCCATTTCTTCTTCAACATTACATGGATTATTGACATTTCCTGAAATACAATAAATTTTAGTACCAGTATTTTTAGATCTACCTAGTGAAGAAAACCATTTACCACCTCTTCTCAAAATAGTTGGAACAACTGCTATTGTTTCAACATTATTTACAATTGTTGGACATCCATATAAGCCAATCAAAGCAGGGAAAGGCGGTTTCAATCTTGGTTGCCCTTTTTTTCCTTCAATACTTTCTAATAAAGCAGTTTCTTCACCACAAATATAAGCTCCCGCTCCATAATGAATGTGAATATCTAAATCCCAACCACTGCCACATGCATTTTTTCCTATTAGCTCTTTTTTATATGCTTCATCTATAGCTTCCTGAAGTTTTTTTCCTTCGTTGTAATATTCGCCTCTAATATAAATATAACATATGTGGGCGTTAACTGCATATGATGATATAAGACAACCCTCAATCAATTTTTGTGGTTCAAATCTAAGAATATCTCTATCTTTACAAGTGCCAGGTTCTGACTCATCAGCGTTTATTACAAGATAATGTTGTTTGGAACCAATCTCTTTGGGAGCAAAGGACCACTTGAGACCAGTTGGAAAACCAGCACCACCTCTTCCTCTAAGTTCAGATAATTTAATTTCATTTATTATCCATTCTTTTCCTTTACTAATGATTTCCTTAGTATCTTTCCAATCACCTCTTTTTTGGGAAGAATCTACATCAGATCCAAAATCATTATATAAATTTGTAAATATTCTATCTTCGTCTCTAAGCATTTTTAATATTTAATAGCGTTTTTCTATTATTTTCTGGTTCAGAGTTTTTTCTACCTCTATATGAACCGGGTTTGGGTTTTTCATTATTTTTAATTTGTTCTATTATTTTTTCTGTTTTTTCAACATCTAGATCCTCATAGTAATCTTCATTAATTTGAATCATGGGTGCGTTTATACATGCTCCGAGGCACTCTACTTCAACCCATGAACAAGATTTGTCTTTTGAAAGTTCATTTTGATTCTCAGATATATTTTTTTTACATACATTAACAAGATCATAAGCTCCTCTTATCATGCAAGGTGTTGTAGTACAGACTTGCAAAAAATATTTGCCAACAGGTGATAAGTTATACATTGAATAAAATGTAGCTACTTCATAAACCTTAATGTATGGAATTGATAAGAATTTTCCTATATATTTCATTGCAGCAAGTGGTATCCAATTATCATTTTGTTTCTGGGCTAAATATAGAAATGCCATCACTGCACTTTGTTGTTTTCCGTCAGGATAATTTTTTATAATATTATTAGCTTCCTCTAGATTTTTTTTATTAAATTCAAAATTATCAGGTTGATCTTTAGAAATTTTTTTAATACTCATCTGTCAATTTCTCCAAAAACAACATCCATTGATCCTAAAACTGCTGGTACGTCAGCTAGCATATGACCTTTTATTAAATAATCCATTGCTTGAAGATGCGAAAATCCAGGGGCCCTAATTTTACATTTGTATGGTTTACTTGAGCCATCTGATATTAAATAAACTCCAAATTCACCCTTTGGAGCTTCAACAGCAACATAAATTTCATCCTTTTTTACCCTGTATCCTTCGGTAAATAATTTAAAGTGGTGAATTAAAGCTTCCATAGATTCTTTTATTTCTTTTTTTGGAGGAGGGCTAATTTTTCCATCCAAAGTTTTTACTGGACCACTTGGCATTTGTGCTAAACATTGATTTATAATTTTTACGCTCTCTCTCATTTCTTCAATTCTGCATAAGTATCTATCATAGCAATCTCCATTTTTACCTACTGGTATTTTAAAATCCATTTGATCATAACATTCATATGGTTGAGATTTTCTTAAATCCCATGGTATACCTGAACCTCTCAGCATCACTCCAGAAAATGAATAATCAAGTGCATCTTGTTTAGAAACAACGCCTATATCAACGTTTCTCTGTTTAAAGATTCTATTGTCAGTTAATAAGGTTTCTAGGTCATCAATTACTTTTGGAAATTTTATACAAAATTTTGCAATATCTTCATTAAGTCCTCTTGGTAAATCTTGATGGACACCACCAGCTCTAAAATAATTTGCATGAAGTCTAGATCCTGAAACTCTCTCATAGAAAGTCATTAAAGTTTCTCTTTCTTCGAAACCCCAAAGTGATGGTGTAAGCGCTCCTACATCTAAAGCTTGTGTAGTTATATTTAAAATGTGACTTAATATTCTACCAATTTCACAAAACATTACTCTTATAAATTTTGCCCTGATTGGAACTTCAATATTTAAAATTTTTTCTATTGCAAGTGCAAATGCGTGCTCTTGGTTCATTGGAGCTACATAATCAAGTCGATCAAAGTAAGGTAATGCCTGAATATAGGTTTTATTTTCTATTAATTTTTCTGTTCCTCTGTGTAACAATCCAATGTGAGGATCGGCGTGTTCAACTACTTCACCATCTAATTCTAAAATTAATCTTAATACACCATGTGCAGCCGGGTGCTGGGGACCAAAATTTAGATTTAATGTTTTTTTTTCTTTTGACATTATTTTTTAGAATGTTTTTTAATGTACTCAGTACCATCCCAAGGACTTTCGAAATCAAAATTTCTATAATTTTGCTCTAGTTTAACTGGCTCATAAATAACTTTTTTATTATCTTCGCTGTATCTGACTTCATTATGTCCTGTTAAGGGAAAATCTTTTCTAAGTGGATGACCATCAAAATTGTAATCAGTTAAGATTCTTCTTAGATCTGGATGATCTTTAAATTTGATACCATACATGTCAAAAACTTCTCTTTCCATCCAATTTGCAGATGGAAATATTGAAGTTAATGAAGAAACTATTTCATTTTCATTTACGAAAAAATCAACAATTATTCTTGAATTTATTTCGTGACTCAAAAATAAGTAAACGAGTTTAAATCTTTTCTCCTTCTCTGGATAATCTACAGCTGTAATATCTATTAATTGTTTAAATTTAGTTTCGATATTATTTTTTAAAAATAAAATAACTTCCAATAAATCATCACTTTCAATATTTAAATATATTTGATTATGTTTTAATTTTGAATTTTTAACTTTAGTTGTAAGTTCTGAGTTAATTTTTTTTTCTAAGTCTGGCAAATTTTTCATTACTTTATCTTTGTAAGGATCCTTTGTTCCTAATTTTTTTTTGTAGTTGCATTATTCCATAAAGGAGAGCTTCTGCAGATGGTGGACAACCAGGAACATAAATATCAACTGGAACAATTCTATCACATCCTCTAACTACAGAATAAGAATAATGATAATAACCACCACCATTTGCGCAGCTACCCATAGATATGACATATCGTGGTTCTGGCATTTGGTCATAAACTTTTCTTAAAGCCGGTGCCATTTTATTGGTTAATGTTCCTGCTACTATCATGACGTCTGATTGTCTGGGTGACCCTCTAGGTGCGGCACCAAATCTTTCTAAATCATATCTTGGCATGGACGTATGCATCATTTCAACAGCACAACAAGCAAGACCAAAGGTCATCCAATGCAAAGACCCTGTTCTAGCCCAGTTTACTAAATTATCAAAAGATGTAGTTATAAAACCATTTTTACTAAAATCTTCTGCAAGTTGTTTAAATTCGTCTGGTATTTGTTTTTTATTTTCTAAATTGTTCATTTTTACTCCCAATCAAGGGCACCTTTTTTCCATTCATAAACAAAGCCTACTGTAAGAATAAATAAAAAAATCATCATTGAAATAAATCCTAAAAAACCAATGCTACCAAGAGTAATTGCCCAAGGAAATAAAAATGCTATTTCTAAATCAAAAATAATAAATAAAATTGCCACTAAATAAAATCTAACATCAAATTCCATTCTTGAGTCATTAAATGGTTCAAATCCACACTCATATGCAGAAAGTTTTTCTGGATCCGGATTTTTAGGGGAAACCAAAAAATTGAGTAAGATAAAAAAACAGCTAAGACCTAGTGCAATTATTAAAAAAATAATAATTGAAAAATAATCTTTTAAAAATTCCGCAATCATCAATTTCTATATATAATCTTTTGAACTAAAAGAAAGTGCAGTTAAAGTCACATTTTATTGATTATTTTTTGGCGATAAACAATAATTATCAAATTAATGGCGGGAGTGAAGGGACTCGAACCCTCGACCTATCGCGTGACAGGCGATCGCTCTAACCAACTGAGCTACACCCCCGTGTTTTTGGTGGGCAGTAAAGGACTCGAACCTTTGACCCCCTCGGTGTAAACGAGATGCTCTACCAACTGAGCTAACCGCCCGAAAACAGGGTACTAATACAACAAGGTTGAGTTAATGTAAATTGTTAATTACTGAATGCTAGCCTGTGATTTTTGATCTTTTTCAGATTTTGAAATATTTTCTACTTCTGTCCACTCGACTCTTTTTAATTCATTCTTTAAGGCTATTTTTAATACTTCATCAACATTTTCAACTACAGTAATTTTGATATCTTCTCTAACTTTTTTTGGAATATCAACTAAATCTTTTTCATTATCTTTAGGAATTATAACCTGTTTTATACCAGCTCTATGAGCAGCAAGTAACTTTTCTTTTAAGCCACCTATAGGCAATACTTGACCTGTTATAGTAACTTCACCAGTCATTGCTATATGTTTGTGTACAGGGTTGTTTGTAATTGAAGAAACTATAGATGTTACCATACCTATGCCAGCTGACGGTCCATCTTTAGGTGTTGCACCTTCAGGAACATGAATATGAAAATCCTTTTTTTCAAAAATTGGAGGTATAACTCCATACTCCAAACTTTTTGATCGAACAAAAGATTTTGCAGCCTTTACAGACTCTTGCATTACATCACCAAGTTTACCAGTAATTTGCATTCTTCCTTTACCAGGCATATGAACTGTTTCGATTTTTAAGATTTCACCACCAAATTCAGTCCAGGCTAAACCTGTAACTATTCCTACTCTGTCTTCAGATTCAACTTCACCATATTTAAATTTCTTAACACCTAAAAAATCAGGTATATTTTTACTAGTAACAACAACCTTTTTTTCCTCACCACTAACAACTTTTTTAACAACTTTTCTGGCAACTTTAGATATTTCTCTTTCTAAATTTCTTACACCTGACTCTCTAGTAAAACTTCTTATAATCTCTCTAATAGTTCCATCTTCTAGTTCCAACTCCTCGGTTTTAACTCCATTTTCTTTTATTTGTTTAGGTAACAAATATTTATTAGCAATATTAATTTTTTCATCTTCTGTGTAACCAGGAATTCTAATTACTTCCATTCTATCTAGTAATGGCGGTAAAATATTTAAAGTATTTGCGGTTGTTACAAACATTACGTCTGATAAATCGTAGTCAACTTCAAGATAATGATCATTAAAAGTTGTGTTCTGTTCTGGGTCCAATGCTTCTAGTAAAGCTGATGATGGGTCACCTCTATAATCATTTCCAACCTTGTCAATTTCATCTAGTAAAATTAATGGATTTTTTGTACCAGCTTTTTTCATTAATTGAATAATTTTTCCTGGCAAAGATCCAATATAAGTTCTTCTATGTCCTCTAATTTCTGCTTCATCTCTTACTCCACCTAATGACATTCTAACAAATTGTCTATTAGTTGCTCTAGCAATAGATTTACCTAGTGAAGTTTTTCCAACACCAGGAGGTCCTATCAAACACAATATTGGTCCTTTTATTTTGTCCATTCTTTTTTGTACTGCTAGAAATTCTATTATTCTTTCTTTAACTTTATCTAAGCCATAATGATCATCGTCTAAAACTTTAAGAGCATTTTTCAAATCTATATCTACCTTATCTTTTTTAAACCAAGGAATATCAATCATCCAATCAAGGTAATTTCTAACTACAGTAGCTTCAGCTGACATTGGACTCATATTTTTTAATTTTTTTAATTCTGCCATACATTTTTTTTGAACTTCTTTTGGCATTTTTGCTTTTTGGATAGCTTTATTTAAATTTGAGGTTTCATCTTTTCCATCTTCAATTTCACCTAATTCTTTTTGGATGGCTTTTAGCTGTTCATTTAAATAGTATTCTCTTTGAGTTTTTTCCATTTGTGTTTTAACTCGACCTCTAATTCTTTTTTCAACTCCAATAATACTAGTTTCGTTTTCCATAATTTTGATAACACCGTTTAATCTTTTCTTAACATCAGTTGTCTCAAAAATTTGTTGTTTTTCAGAAATAGTTGCATTTAAATGTGAGGCTATATTATCGACAATCTTTGCTGGATCTTTTAATTCTTTAATGCTCGATATTGAATCTGTTGATATTTTTTTGTTTATTGAATTTAGTTTTTCTAATCTTCTTAAAGCTGTGATTGCTAAAGGCATTAAATCTTCATCTGAATTAATAACATCGTTATTGTATTCATAAGAACATGTAATAAATTTCTCATCATCTTTGAAATCAACTATTTTTACTCTTTTATATCCTTCAACTAAAACTTTTACTGTTCCGTCGGGAAGCTTAAGCAATTGAAGAATAGAACTTTCGCAACCATACATAAAAACATCTGTTTTCTTTGGGTCATCTACTTCAGAATTTTTTTGCGTTACTAAGATTATTTTTTTCTTATCTTTCATAACTTCATTTAACGCTGTAATAGACTTATCTCTTCCAACAAATAATGGAATAACCATGCTTGGAAAAACTACAATGTCTCTTAAGGGTAAAAGTGGTAATGTGTGTTTAACTTCCATAACCTAAATATGGAGATTATATTGAATTTTGCAATAGTAAATTACACCTTATTAACTTTGTTTAAGCTGCAGATGTTTTTTCAGACTTATTTTTGGCGTCCTTTGAGTGAATTATTAAAGGATCGTTTTGACCTTTGGCCGCACCCAAATCAATAACAACTTCATCAATATTTTCTTGACCTGGTAGTTCAAACATTGTTTTTAAAAGTATATTTTCTAAAATAGATCTTAGACCTCTGGCTCCAGTCTTTTTTGATATTGCTTTTTGAGCAATTTCTTTGACAGCATTTTCTTTAAAGGTTAATTTTACACCTTCTAATTTGAATAGTTCTTGATATTGTTTTATTAAAGAGTTTTTTGGTTCCATTAATATTTTAACTAAAGATTTTTCATTTAAATCTTCCAAGGTAGCAGTTATTGGTAATCTTCCTATAAACTCAGGAATTAAACCATATTTAAGTAGATCTTCTGGCTCAAGACCTTTCATCCATTCTCCTATTTTTTTATCCGCTACAGTTTTTACCTCGGCACCAAATCCTATTGAAGAACCTTTGTCTCTTTGAGAAATAATTTTATCTAACCCAGCAAAAGCTCCACCACAAATAAAAAGAATATTTGTAGTGTCAACTTGTAAAAATTCTTGTTGAGGATGTTTTCTTCCACCTTGAGGAGGTACACTTGCAATTGTACCTTCCATTATTTTTAAAAGAGCTTGCTGAACACCTTCACCAGAAACATCTCTTGTGATTGAAGGGTTTTCTGATTTTCTACTAATTTTATCTACTTCATCAATATATACTATACCTCTTTGGGCTTTTTCAACATTGTAGTCTGCTGACTGTAAAAGTTTTAAAATAATATTTTCAACATCTTCTCCTACATATCCAGCTTCTGTTAATGTAGTAGCATCTGCCATAGTAAAAGGAACATCTAATATTCTTGCTAGTGTTTGTGCTAATAAAGTTTTTCCACACCCTGTTGGTCCAAGAAGTAAAATGTTGGATTTTGCTAATTCTACATTCTTGCTAGTTTTACTTTCATAATTAAGTCTTTTGTAATGGTTGTGAACAGCAACAGATAAAACTTTTTTTGCATAGCTTTGACCAATAACGTAATCATCAAGAACTTTGCAAATTTCCTTTGGTGCGGGAAGTCCATCTTGATGTTTTACAAATGTGTCTTTATTTTCTTCCTTAATTATATCCATACATAATTCAACACACTCATCACATATAAATACTGTTGGACCAGCAATTAGTTTTCTAACCTCGTGCTGACTTTTTCCGCAGAAAGAACAGTAAAGTATATTTTTATTATTTGTGCTCATAATTTTTTAACGAATCAATTTTTTTACTTTATTACATTTAACTGACAGCAATCAAGTATAGGTTGTGAAGAAACTATATATAGTAAACTATTCTCTATTAACCACTACTTTGTCTATAAGACCAAACTCTTTAGCGTTATCTGGAGTCATAAAATTGTCTCTCTCTAAAGCTGACTTTATTTCATCAACTGATTTATTTGTATGTTTGGAATAAATTTCGTTTAATCTTTTTTTTAAAGAAAGTACTTCATTAGCGTGTATTTCAATATCTGTTGCTTGTCCTTGAAATCCAGCTGAAGGTTGATGAACCATAATTCTTGAATTAGGAAGAGAAAATCTTTTTCCTTTAGCTCCTGCTGCTAATAGAAAAGATCCCATGCTAGCAGCTTGACCAATACATAAGGTCGATACATGTGGTTTTATATACTGCATTGTATCATATATACCAAGTCCTGCTGTTACTAAACCACCAGGGCTATTAATATACAGAGAAATTTCTTTTTTTGGATCTTCCGATTCCAAGAATAATAATTGAGCAGTAACAAGTGAGGCAACATTGTCATTAATTGGTCCAACGACAAAGACTATTCTTTCCTTTAATAGTCTAGAATAGATATCGTAAGCTCTTTCTCCTCTACTAGATTGTTCAACAACCATTGGAATCAGAGTATTTAGATGTTCAGGTATTTTATTCATAAGTTGATTCGTTATACTTATACAACTTGTGATTACTTTTTGCTAACTTTTTTTATTTTTGATGTTTTCTTTACAGTAGTTTTTGATTTTTTAGGGTCTGGCTTATTTTTTGTCGAAGAACTTTTTCCTTCATCTGTATGATCGTGGTTATGATCATGCTCACTGTGTTCTTTTATATGTTTTTCATTTTCTTCTTTCAAAAGTTTGTCTGCTTCCTCTTTTGTAATTTCCTTTAAGTTTGATTTGGCTTTAATCTTAATTTCTTTTAAAATTTTTTCTTCATATAACTGACCTCTAAGGTTTGATAAAACTGATGGATTATTTTGATAATATTCTTGTAAAATTTTTTCCTGGCCTGGCATCATTCTAAGTTGCTTTTGTATTTCAACTTGCATTTCCTGTTCGGTGACATTAATTTTATTTTGCTCACCAAATTCATTTAATATTAATCCTGTTTTAATTCTTTTAATAGCTTTGTTTTCAAGATTTTTTTTATTTTTATTTATCTCATCTTCTTTCATGCCCTGTGAAAGAATTTTGACTTCTTGTTCTTTTAAATTTTCAGGAATTTGATCTAATTTAATCTTGTCTATTTCATCTAATATTTGTCTATTACTTAGTGAGCCCAGCGAATTTTTATATTCTTCATTAATTTGTTTTGAAATTAATCCTTTTAAATCATTTAAATCTTTTGCTCCAAGATTTTTTGCAAATTCATCATCTATATTTACTTTTTTAGGTTTTTTTACTGCAGTAATTTTACAAACAAAAATTGCATTTTTTCCAATCAATTCTTTCTCTGGAAAATTATCTGGCAATTTGACTGAGACTTTTGCTTCATCATTTTTTCTAACTTTTAATAATTGTTTATCAAAACCCTTTATAAATAGATCTTTCCCAATTTCTAATTGGGTATTTTTACCTTCGTTACCTTTAAAATTATTTCCATCAACTGTGGCCTTGTAATCAAAAACAACAAGATCACCTTCGTTAGCGACTTTTGCTGGATCTACATCTTCAAAATTTTTTTGTGATTTTGCAATATCTTGAATTCTTTTTTCTGTCTCCTTGTTATCTATTTTAACTTTAAATTCATCAAATTTGATATTTTCTAGTGTTTTAATGTCAATTTTTGGAAGTTCAGTTACTGAAATAATATATTCTAAATCTTTATCTTCACCATAAGTTTTTAAATCTATTTTGGGTTGTCCTGCTGGTTTAATTTTATTTTCTTGAAGGGCCTTTGTGCTGGTATCTTTTAAAACTTTATCTAAAACTTCTCCAAATATTGCTTGTCCAAATTGCTTTTTTAAAATTTCTCTAGGAACTTTTCCAGGTCTAAAGCCTTTTAGGGTTACTGATTTTTTTACTTCTTCATACTTTTCATCAACGTATGATGTAATAGTTTTTTTATCTATAAAGACTTTTAAATCTTTATTTAAACCTTTTTTATTTTCTATTGTAACTTTCATATTTATTTTTGGTAGGCGAGAAAGGACTCGAACCTTCACAGCTTGCACTATTGGTTCCTAAGACCAACGCGTCTACCAATTCCGCCACTCGCCCAATTAAAATGGTTTTATATATTATAGATCCCATTTGTCCAATTAGAATAATAGTGTAAAAGTATAATAAAATTAAAAAAAATGATTATTTCACCTTGTATAAGTATATGTAAAATGGATCCTAAAACAGGATATTGTTATGGTTGTGCAAGAAATAATGAAGAAAAAATAAACTGGAAAGATGATAAAATATCGAATGAATGGAAGGAAAATAACATTAAGGAAATAATGGAAAGAATGACAGATTCTCAACTTAAAAATTTTCGTGAATCATACGATTTTAAAAAGAAGAATGGTATATCTTTAATTAAATTTAAAAAAAATGAGCAAAAGTAGTATTGTAATTACAATTTATATTATTGGAATAATTATAGGCGCAATTTTTCTAGATATATGGGGCGCTGAAACTAGTCTTTTAAAAGCTTTGTTGGCACTTGGTTGGACAGCTTTATTTTTAATAGCATTATTCTATTCAGAAAAAGAAAATAATTAAATTTGTGGATAAATTTTTTAATTTAAACAAAAAAATTATTAAATGTAATAAATGTCCAAGGTTAGTTAAATTTAGAAAAAAGATATCTTCAAAAAAAAGGAAGCAATATTTAAATGAAACTTATTGGGGAAAGCCAGTAACAGGTTTTGGGGATACAAAGGCTAAGATTTTATTTGTTGGATTAGCACCTGCAGCTCATGGCGGAACTAGAACGGGAAGAGTATTCACTGGAGATAAATCTTCTGATTTTCTTTATAAAAATCTTTTTAACGTAAAAATTTCAAATCAAAATTATTCAAAACATATAAATGATGGACTTAAATTGAATAATGCCTTTATTACTACAACACTAAAATGTGTTCCTCCAGAAGATAAGCCTTTAAAAAAAGAGCAAGAAAATTGTTTTAAATTTTTAAATCAAGAAATTTCTTTTCTAAAAAATATTAAAGTAATTGTTGCTTTAGGAAAAATTGGTTTTGATTCATGTATATATTTTTTTAAAAAAAATTATGATTTTTCTAAGAATGTTAAATTTAGCCATGGTGCAATATATGATTTACCAAACAATATAAAAATAGTTGGTTGCTATCACCCTAGTCCAAGAAATGTTAATACAGGAAGAATTAATGAAAAAAAAATGACTTCTTTGTTTAAAAAAGTTTTAAAATTAGCCTAATAAATCTAATATAAATAAATGAAAGTTTATATAATTTGGTTAGCAGGAGTAGTGCTTTGGAATTTTGGATACCCGATGGCTAAACCTATTGAAGATGTTGTAGCTGCAATATTGCTTTCTTTTATAAGTATTGGCTTAAAAAAATATTTCAAACTTTAGTTAATTAGAAGAAAAATATATATTTTGATAATATGCAATTGCATTTAATTTAGAATTATCAGTATCAGACATTATGGCAATACCATTAATATCATCTAAATCTAAATCATGAAATTTTTTAAAATGGTCTCTAACATTTACTTTAACAGTTACCCATTCATTTAAATCTTCTTTTGTTGTTGAAAGAACATAGTCTATTGATTTTTTAGTAAATGGACTTGGATGATGAGTATTTATATCGTTATTACTTGAAAACACATAATTCATTGCTCTATTTGAAAGTGGCGTAGCACCAGTTTTTTTTACCACAAATACCCTTGCAGCATAATCATGTCCCTTTTTACTATTTTCAACTATCCCAGTTAAATCTTTTTCAACTTTCCATGTTATATTAAGAAATGGTGTTTTTTTTAAATTAATTTTTAATTCTTTACCTAATCCTGAAGCTGAATTATTTGCCTCAGCTTTTATATATTTTCCGTTTTCATTATTCCCCAATGTATATTTTGTTTTTGCGTCAGCTCCTCTAACTTTTCTAACTTTTAAAGTAGATAGTTCTTCTTCGGTGAAATCAAAAACGTTAATATTTTCAGCATAAGCTAAACTGAAAAAAAATAAAAAAATTATTAAAATAAAGTTTAAAATTCTAAACATTTTCAATTTAATTTAATAGGTAGATCTACCACCACTTATATCAAACACAGCTGCTGTTGAAAAAGAATTCTCCTCAGAAGATAGCCAACAAACCATAGAAGAAAGTTCGTTAATTTCTAAAAATCGTCCTCTAGGTACTTTTGAAAGCATCCACTGAACATGTTCCTTTGACATTTGATCTAAAATTTTTGTTTTTGCTCCAGCTGGAGTAATGGCATTTACCGCTATATTGTATTTAGCTAATTCTTTTCCTAAAGACTTAGTCAATCCAATTACACCCGCTTTTGCCGAACTATATGCGCTCGCATTTGCATTCCCATCTTTTCCTGCAACAGATGCTATGTTTACAATTCTTCCATAATTATTTTTTATCATATGAGGGACTATAGATTTACAACAATAAAAAGTGCCATGAAGATTGATATCAATTATAGAATTCCAATCTTTTATATCATAATTCCAAAGTTCAGCTGTTGGTCCAGTAATACCAGCGTTATTAATTAATATATCAATTTTATTTTTTGAAGTTATATCAGTAACAGCTTTTTGAACTTGATCAAAATTTGATACATCAACAACATAATGATTTAAATTTCGATTATTAATCTCCTTGGAAGCTTTAGATAATTCGTTCTCATCTATGTCCCAAATAAATACTTTTGCACCTGATAACAAAAATTTTTTTGCTATATCAAGTCCAAAACCCTGGGCACCTCCAGTAATAACAGCAGTTTTATGGTTAAGATCGAATTTGTGCATACAAATATTATTTACTTGCTAATAGATAATAAGTCATTGAAGAAACAAACGCACCTATAATCCATGAAAAAGATTGCAAAAATCTTAACTCGATATTCCATATAGTTGCTGATGCAAAGATAAAGCCAATAAATAAAGAATAAATTGATTTAATCTGCCATCCACCTGAATAAAAATAGGCTCCTTCTTTATTGGATGAAAAAATATCTTTATTAATAATTTTTTTATCTTTTATAACATAATAATCTACAAGCATTATTCCTGCTATTGGTCCAAAAAATGAACCTATTGTATCAACGAAAGATAAAATTCCAATTTTGCTTAGAATTGGATCCCAAAAAACTGCAAATAATAATCCTAAAAAAATAATTATAAAACTGGAGCTTCTTATACTGAAGTTATTTGGAAAAAAATTAATAATTGAATTTTGTGATGGTATATAATTTGCAATTAAATTTGTTGAAGCTGATGCAACTAATATAAATAATAATGCTACGAATGTTAAATAAGTATTATCAAACTTACCAATAATATCTGTAGGATTGGTTAAAATCCTTTCTATAGGTATTAAATTTTTTTCAAAAAAAATACTAGACCCTAAAACTATAGAAATTGCTAAAAATGAAAAAAATATTAGGTTTAAAAATAAACTTAAATTACCTTTATTTACTTCGTTTTCATTTTTAACATATCTGGAATAATCACCAAAATTTACAATCACAATTGAAAAATATGCAAAAAAAGTTCCGGCAACAGAAAGTAGTGCTACAGTATTTTCTTTATTAAAGAGAACATTATTTTCAAATAGATTGCTAAATGAGTGCTTTATTTCATTATAGTATTCAGAAAATAATATTATAAAAAAAATAATTAAACCTAAATAAACAAATAAAGCTGAAAAATTAATTATTGCTTTAGTAAACCTTTGACCATTAGTAAATAATGAATATTGAATCCAAAAAGCAAATATTAATGAAAACCAATCAATGCTATTCATTCCCATGAGAAATATTAAAAAAATATCTTTATCTAAAATTGTACTATCAAATGAAAATAAACTAATTCTGATTAAGTAACCTATTGATTTTGATATAAAGTATGTTTGAACTCCAAACATAAAAACTCCAACTATACCTCTTAGTATGGCTACATATTTTGCTCCATAAACTCCCATAGATAGTCTTAAAAATACTGGGAATGGTATTCCATGTTTTTGAGATGGTTTTCCAATTAAATTAGAAAAAATATATACAAGCAATGATCCTAATAAACATCCTGTTAAGACTATAAAGAAATTTAATTGATAAACTATATAAAGAGAGGCAATAAGAGAAAAACCAATTATACTTTGAATGCTTGAGCCCCAAAAGCAAAATAGATCTCTCCAATTCCAAATTTTGTTATTGGGGTTTACTGAGACTAGCTCCCAATTCATTAAGTTTGATTTTTCTTTCTGCTGAATCACTTCTTTATATTAAACCAATATAAATTACTGTCCATACAAGACAGTTGGCAACCACAGTACAATTTTTGGAAATATTATTATGATTATCAAGCCAATTATCTGAAGTACCATAAATTGCATCATTCCTAGATAAATATCTTTTAAATCCCATTCTGGAACAACACCTTTTAGGAAATATGCTGATAAGGCTACGGGGGGTGAAAGCCAGGCGGTTTGTAAATTAACAGCAACTAGTATAGCAAACCACGTTAAATTAAAGCCTAATGCTTCAATTAAAGGTAATATTATTGGCACTATGATCATTACAATTGGTACCCACTCTAGAGGCCATCCTAAAAGAAAAATTACACCCATAACTATTGCTAAAATTAAATATCTATTCATTTCCAAAGATAATAAAAATTCAGTAAGAAGCATTGGTGTTCCTAGACGGGCAAATACTGCACCAAAAAAATTAGAGGCAGCAACCAAAACCATAATCAATGCAGATATTTCTAAGGTTTTAACTAAAGCATCTTGTAATTTTGATAGAGTTAATTTTTTATAAGCTAGAGACAATAATAATGCACCCATTGCGCCACAACCAGCAGCCTCGGTTGGGGTAGCAAATCCTAAAAGTATACTTCCTAGAGCAGAAAAAACTAAGGCTGCAGGTGGAACTAGACCAAGCAAAAATTCTATCCAAACTTCTTTCATGCTTGTAGCTCTCATTTCTTCAGGAAGTGGTGGACCTAATTTTGGATCCATCATACATCTTATAGTGGTGTAAGCTGCGTATAGACTGGCAAGTAGAATCCCAGGTATGATAGCTGCTGCAAATAAATCTATTACTGGTATTTCCATTATTGGGCCCATAACGACAAGCATAATACTAGGTGGAATTAATATTCCTAAAGTACCACCAGCTGTAATTGTTCCTGCAGCTAGCCTAACATTGTAGCCCGATCTATTCATAGATTTTGCTGCCATAATTCCCAAAATTGTAACTGAAGCACCTACTATACCTGTAGCTGCAGCAAAAATAACTGAAACAAAAAGAACAGCGTAATAAAGTGATCCTCTAACTTTTGCCAGCATTAACTGGAAAGCTGAAAATAATCTTTCCATTAATCCTGCTTGTTCCATCATGATACCCATAAAAACAAAGAGCGGTACGGCGGCCAATGTTTGTTCGGTCATAACCATGGAGAACTGTAAGGTCATTAGGTAAAAAACAAGTTTTCCAAAACCTAAATAACCAAAAACAAAACCTAAAAATATTAAAGTGAAAGAAATTGGAAAACCAACAAATATAGAAAAAAGCATTACACCAATTAAAATAAAACCTAATATGGCTGGATCAATAAGTTCAGCAATCATTCATTACCTGGCCACTTCCCTTTAGTCATTGCATAATAACTTTTAAATAATTCTGAAACTCCTTGTACTAACAAGAAAACAATACCAAACCACAAACATGATTTTATCGGCCACATATATGGCATCCATGTTGTGTCCATTCCTCTTTCGCCACGCATTATTGACTCTTGTAGAAAACCTGTTGTCATGTAAAGAAACACTATTAAACCTGGAAAATAAAATACTATATATAAAACAAAATCTATTAAGCCTTGATTCTTTACTTTAAAATTTCTGTATAAGAAGTCCGCTCTAATGTGAACTCCTTTTGATAGTGCGTAACCCGCACCCAGCATAAATAAAGCTCCATAAAGAAATCTACTAATATCATAAGCCCAAATTGTAGGAGCTAAAAATAATTTTCTTGCAATAACTTCGTAAGTCATTGCTAAAATAAGTGGCATTAAAATCCAACAAACAATATTACCAGTTATCTTGCTAAATTTATCAATTGAAGTAATGGATTTAGCCATCCATTTAGGCATATCATCAGGCATTTTACCTGAGCCGCCTCTTCTCTCAGCAATCATTTCATCTGAAATATCTAGTCTACCTGGTTCTTCTGCCATAATTTCCTTAAAAAAAAAGCGGACTTATAATTAAGTCCGCTTTTATATATTTTTTTATCTTATTACTACTTCAATGTCGCCGCGTGAGCCATTCCTAGCTTAGCATTTGACATTTGAGCACCACTCCAGAATGGAACAGCGATATCTGCAAAGTTCTTCATAGAAGTATAAACTTCATTAAAGAATGCATTTTCTTTTGCATTTTTATTTAAAGTTTTTTTTGCAGCTGCCATATATTCTGTGAAATAATCAGTAGGAGTATCTTCTAATATAACTCCATGCTTATTTGTTAACTCAGCAAGTGCTTTTCCATTTTCATAGATTCTATAGCTTAATGATTTAGCTAATGATGCATTCGCTGCAACTTCTAAAGATTTTTTCTCATGATCTGATAAAGAATTGTATGTTTTACCAGTCATATAAAAGTCAGCATTTACGACTACTTGGTGTAAACCTTGTAAGTAATAATGTTTTAGTACTTTTTGGAAACCAAAAACAAGGTCTGGTTTTGGACAACACCACTCAGCTGCATCAATTGTTCCGGCTTGTAAAGCAGGTAGAATGTCTCCACCTCCCATTGCTACAGATGCTATACCGATATCTTTATAAGTTTGCCCTGGAATTCCCGGAGGAGTTCTAAACTTATACTTTCTAAAGTCAGCCATATTTTTAATTGGTTTTGGAAACCAACCTAAAGCCTCAGGTCCAACTGGTTGAAGCATAAATCCTTTTATGTCTCTTCCCATTTCTTTCCATAATCGATCGTATAACTCTTTACCACCACCATATTGGAACCATGATAAGAAAGCTAGATTGTCAATACCAACTCCACCACCAGCTACTGGTGAACCAAATAGCATAGCAGCTGGATGATCGCCTGACCAATAGTGAGTCCAAGCGAAACCGCAGTCAATCAAACCTTTGTCTACAGCATCTAGAGTTTCCTTAACTCCAACTACTGTTCCAGCAGGCATGATTTCAAATTTTAGTGAACCACCTGTTAAAGCAGTTACTGTATCTGTGAAGTCTTTTAACATAACTACTTCATCAGCTTTAGCACTGATAACAGTTTGGCACTTTAATGTTTTTGCTGCATTAGCACTAGTTGCAAAACCAAGAACTAAAGAAACAGCAAATATCATTGAAATGATTTTTTTCATTATAATTTCCCTCTTATTGTTTTTTTTAAAAGTGAAGTGTCTCAAAAATAAAAATTTAAAACAAGTAGAAATATATAAAATGTTGTATCAATTATTGCTGGTAATACTGGAATTTTTGATATTAAGCATTATAAGCATTCTAAACTAATGGATAATTTTGATTTTATAATTATTGGAGCTGGATCTGCTGGTTGTGTACTTGCAAACAGATTATCAGCTAACCCAAATAATAAGATTTTACTTCTTGAAGCAGGAGGAAAAGATACAAATCCTTGGATACATATTCCTGGTGGTTATTTTAAAACCATGCACAACCCTAATACTGATTGGTGTTTTAATACAGAAAAAGAGCCAAATTGTAATAATAGAGAAATGGTTTACCCCAGAGGTAAAACTTTAGGTGGCAGTTCATCAATAAATGGAATGCTTTATATAAGAGGACAATCTAATGACTATAATTATTGGAGACAATTAGGGAATGTAGGATGGTCATGGGAGGATGTATTACCTTATTTCAAAAAATCTGAAGACTTTCAGTTTGGAGAAAACGAATTTCATGGTTCTGGTGGACCTATAAAAGTTGAAAAAATAAGAGCAACTTTTAAAGTTTTAGATTTATTTTTAGAAGCTGCCGAAGAGTTTGGATACAAAAAAACTGAAGATTTCAATACTGGCAATAATGAAGGTATGGGATATTTTCCTTTTACAGTAAAAAATGGCTTTAGATGTAGTACAGCAGTTGGTTATTTAAATCCTGTAAAAAATAGAAAAAATTTAAAAATTATTACTAATGCTCATATTAAAAATATTAATTTTGAAAATAAAAAAGCAATAAGTGTTAATTATTGGATTAATAATGAATTATTGTCTGTTAAAGCAAACAAAGAAATAATTTTAAGTGCTGGAACAATAGGCTCACCACATATCTTACAGGCCTCAGGAATTGGTCCTGGTAAGCTTTTAAAAGATAATAATATTGAAGTAATTAAAGATCATTCTGATGTGGGTTCTAATCTTACTGATCATTTAATGCTTAGACCAGTTTATAAAATAAAAAACTTAGAAACATTAAATGATATTTACTACAGTATTCCAAAAAAAATATTAACTGGGTTAAAATTTTTATTATTTAGAAAAGGACCTTTAACAGTTGGAGCAAGTTATGCTTGTGGTTTTATTAAAAGTGACCCTCATCTTGAAACTCCTAATTTACAATTTCACATATCACCAGCAAGCACAGATGTTCTAGGAAAAGCTTCACTTCATAAATTCCCAGCATTTACTCCAACTATAACCAATGTAAGACCAACAAGTAGAGGTTCAATTGAATTAAAGTCTCCTGATACAAGAGTATCACCAAAAATAAAAATGAATTATTTATCAACAGAAGAAGATAGAGAGATAGCTGGAAAATCTTTAAAAATTGTCCGTAACATCGTGATGAATTCAAAAGCTTATAAAGAATACGAGCCTGAAGAATTAAGACCTGGTATTAATATTACCGACAATGAAACACTTGCTACAGAAGCTGGGAAGTTTGCTAATACTATATTTCATCCTGTTAGCACGTGTAGAATGGGAAAAGATGAAAACGCGGTCGTAAGCGATAGACTTATTGCACATGGTTTATCTAATTTAAGAATTGTAGATGCATCAGTTATGCCTCACATAACATCAGGAAATACTAATGCACCAACTATTATGATTGCCGAAAAAGCAGCAGACATGATAATAGAAGATAGTAAATCATGAGTGAACAAATAATTATTTTTTCTCAAATTGTATTTATCGATCTAGTCTTAGCTGGTGATAATGCAATTATAATTGGAATGGTTGCCTCACAATTTCCACCCGATCAAAGAAAAAAAATTATTTTTTGGGGAATTGGTGCAGCTGTAGTTTTAAGAATTATATTAACACTTCTCACTGCTTATTTGTTACAAATAACAGGATTAAGATTAATTGGTGGTCTAGCATTGTTATACATCTGCTATAAACTTTATACTGATGTTATTAAAAAATCTTCAACTGATAATGAAAAAATAAAAGTAAATAATTCTAGTTTTTGGAAAGCGATATGGACAGTTTTAATTGCAGATTTTACAATGAGTCTTGATAACGTATTGGGAGTTGCTGGCGCTGCAAAAGATCATTATGGACTTCTTGTTTTTGGTCTAGTTTTGTCAATAGCTTTAATGGCAACTGCTGCAACTTTAATATCTGGTTGGATTAAAAAATATTCATGGATAGGATGGATTGGTTTATTTGCAATACTGGCAGTGGCAATTGAATTGATCTATACTGATTTAAAGCTATTCTTATAAAAATGTATTTAAAAAAATATAATCTAAAAAATAAATATTCACTAGTAACTGGAGCGGGCAAAGGTCTGGGTAGAGCTTGTGCAATAGCTCTAGCAGAAGCAGGATCTAATTTAATAATAATTAGTCGTACAAAAAAAGACCTTGATAGTGTTTCAAAAATTATAAAAAAATTAAAGGTAAAGTGTAAATCTTACACATGTGATGTTACAAATTATAATGAAATCAAAACTATAATAAACAAGCAACCAAGAATTGATGTTCTGGTTAATAACGCCGGGAATAATATTCCTGAACACTTTACAAAAGTTAAAACAAAAAATATGGAGTATCTTGTTAAGGTTAATACTATAGCTACTTTTAATATTGCTCAATTATGTGCAATAAAAATGATGAAATTAAAAAATCGTAAAGAAGTTGGAGGTTCCATTATTAATATGTCTTCTCAAATGGGACATGTTGGGGGGCCTATAAGAAGTGTCTACAATATGAATAAATGGGGCTTAGAAGGTTTAACAAAAGGTATGGCTGTAGACTTAGCAAAGTATAATATAAGAGTAAATGCAGTAGCACCGACATTTGTCGTTACCCCAATGACAAAAAAATTTCTGAAAAACAAAAAATTTAAAAAAGAAACTTTAAATAACATTCCGCTTGGTAGATTTGCAGAAATGTCAGAAATAGCATCAACTGTTGTTTTTTTAGCGTCTGACGCTGCTTCAATGATTCATGGAACTTCTATATTAGTAGATGGCGGATGGACTGCAAAATAATTAAATTTCTTTTATTATTTTTTTTTATTTCGTTCAAATCTTATGCTGTTGAGTTTAATGGTAAATTTATCCAAGGACATTACATAATAGGTAAAACAGATCCTAACTCTATTGTGACTATAGACAAAATAAAAGTCAAAGTTTCTAAAGATGGATATTTTGCTTTTGGATTGGATAGAGAAAGAAAGTATGACGTTGTAATCAAAATTAAAAAAGATGGAAGTACAAATAAAATTATTAAAAAAGTGCAAAAAAGAAAATATAATATTCAAAGAATTGATGGACTTGAAGAAAAAAAAGTAACTCCTCCTGAAGAAGTCTATGAAAGAATTAAAAATGAAAATAAACTTATCGCTAAAGCAAGAGAGATAAATTCTGATTTAGATTTTTTTAAGGATAAATTCATTTTACCATTAGAAAATGCAATAATCACGGGTGTCTATGGAAGTCAAAGAATTCTAAATGGTAAGCCACGATGGCCACATTATGGAATTGATTTTGCTGGTGACCTTGGAACACCCATAAAAGCCATGGCAGATGGCATTGTTACGTTAGCAGAAAATGATTTATATTTTACAGGTGCAACTTTAATTTTTGATCATGGACATGGAATATCAACTTTATATATGCATTTAGACAAAATCTTTGTTGAAAAAGGAGATATTGTTAAACAAGGAGATGTAATTGGAACTGTCGGTTCAAGTGGTAGATCAACAGGTCCACATTTAGATGTTAGATTAAATTGGTTTGGAACAAGACTAGATCCAGCAACTGTTTTGGATATAAATTAATGGGACTTCATTTTTCAAAAGAAGAATTTGCATCAAGAAAATCTAAGGTTTTAAAATCCATGAAAGAGCAAAACATAGATGCTCTACTTATGTTTAGGCAAGAGTCTATGTATTGGTTAACTGGATATGACAGTTTTGGCTATGTTTTTTTTCAAACTTTAATTCTAGATCAAAAAGGAAATGTTGTGTTATTAACTAGAGTACCTGATTTAAGACAAGCGCAAAACACCTCAAATATTGAAGATATAAGAATTTGGATTGATAAAGATGGATCAAATCCAACTGATGATCTTAAAGTTATTTTAGATGAACTTAATCTTAAAGGTAAAAAATTAGGTGTTGAGTATGAAGCTTACGGTCTTACGGGAAGAAATGCTTTAAGATTAAATAAATCTTTAGAAAATTATTGTTCTATTGAAGATAAGTCAGAATTAATTACAAAATTAAGAGTAGTAAAATCAAAAGAAGAGATTGTTTATGTTAAAAAAGCTGCTGGACTGGCAGATAAAGCTTTAGAGGAAGTCTGGAAATATGCAAAATCTGGAGTAAGTGAGTCAAAAATTCTAGCTGAAATGAATAGAATAATATTTGAAGGGGGTGGAGATTATCCTGCAAATGAATTTATAATTGGATCTGGAAATAATGCTCTTCTTTGCAGATATCAAGCAGAGAAGAAAATATTACAAAATCCAGATCAATTAAGTATTGAATGGGCTGGAACTTACAGACACTATCATTCTGCTATGTTTAGAACATTGCCAATTGGTAAAGCAGATTCTAATCATTACAAAATGCATGAAGCTTGTATTGAAGCATTAAAAAATTGTGAAAATAAATTAAAACCAGGAAACAAAGTGGGTGAAGTTTTTGATGTACATGCAAAGACATTTGATGATCTTGGATATAATAAATCAAGAATGAATGCTTGTGGATATTCTTTGGGAAATACTTTTTCTCCTAATTGGATGGATTGGCCAATGCTTTATACAGGCAACCCATATGTGATAGAACCGGGTAATATATTTTTTATGCATATGATTTTAATGGATTCTGAAAATCAATTAGCAATGAATTTAGGCGAAACATATCTGGTTACTGATAATGGCAATGAGAGATTGGGTAAGCAAAAATTAGACTTGGTAATTCTTTAAATATCTTAACTAATCTAATTTAAATTTATCAGAATAATTATTCTTAAAATTTTTGTTTTGATTTTTTTTATCTAGATAACAATTTCCTATAACTAACGAGTCAAGTTCAGTGCCCATAAAACAATTATAAGCATCCTCAGGAGTATTAACTATTGGCTCTCCTCTAACATTAAACGATGTATTAACTAAAATAGGGCATTGTGTTGTATCCTTAAATTTTTTAAGTAATTTAAAGTATTTGGGATTAGTATCTTTATGCACAGTTTGAATTCTTGCGGAATAATCTACATGGGTAACTGCTGGTATTTCTGACCGTTTAATATTCAACTTTTCAATTCCAAAAAGTTTTTTTTGTTCATCATTCATTTCAATTTTTTTATTTTTACTTACACTTGATACCATCAACATATATGGGCTATCTTCGTTAATATTAAACCATTCTGATAAATCCTCTCTTAATACTGAGGGTGCAAATGGTCTAAAACTTTCTCTATATTTAACTTTTAAATTTAAATTTTTTTGCATAATTTCCGACCTTGGATCTCCTAATATTGACCTTGCACCTAAAGCCCTAGGGCCAAATTCCATTCGTCCTTGAAACCATCCAATTGCTTTTCCATTTTTTAAATCATCAACTGTTTTATTAATAACGGTTTCTTCATCTAGGACTTCAAACTTAGCTCCAATTTTATTTAATTCATTATTTATTTCTTCATCTGAAAACTGGGGACCCAAATATGAACCTTTCATATCATCAGTGGATGAAATATTTCTTTCTTTATTTTTTTCTAAATGCCAAAAAGCAAGAGCTGCGCCAAGTGATCCTCCTGCGTCTCCTGCTGCTGGCTGCACCCATATCTTATCAAAAATTTTATTTTCAAGAATTTTACCATTTGCAACACAGTTTAAAGCTACACCGCCTGCAAGACATAAATTTGGAACTTTGAACTCATCTCTTAAAGACTTTGTAAGTTTTATCATTACCTCTTCCGTTACTTTTTGTATTGATGAAGCAATATCCATATGAAACTGTGTAATTTCATCTTTTGTTGGATCTCTGGGTTTTTGACCAAATAATTCATCAAATTTTGAATTGGTCATAGTCAAACCTGTGGCATAGTTGAAATAATCTTGATTTAATTTAAATGATCCATCAGTTTTTATATCAATTAAATTGTTTTTTATTTTTTCAACATATTTTGGCTCACCATATGGGGCAAGACCCATTAATTTATACTCTCCACTGTTTACTTTAAATCCTGTGTAATACGTAAACGCCGAGTACAAAAGTCCTAATGAGTGAGGAAAATGTATTTCTTTTTTTATCTCTAATTTATTATTTTCACCAATAGCAACTGTTGTTGTTGCCCATTCACCAACACCATCGGCTGTTAAAACAACTGCTTTTTCAAATGGTGAAGGAAAAAAAGCACTTGCAGCATGGCTTAAATGATGTTCGGAAAAGAATAATTTACTCTCATCTTTAAAAGAAGAATCATGCTGTTTGAATAAATCCATTAACATTTTTTTTTGAAATAATTTTTCTTTTAACCAAATTGGGATTGCTTTTAAAAATTGATTAAATCCTCTGGGAGCAAATGCAACATAAGTTTCTAAAAGTCTCTCAAATTTTAAAAAAGGTTTTTCAAAAAAAACTATTTGGTCCAGGTCTTTAAATTTAATATTAGAATATTTTAAAACAAATTCTACAGCATGAAATGGATAGTCTGAGTCATGCTTTTTTCTTGTAAATCTCTCTTCTTGTGCGGCAGCAATAATTTCACCATCAATCAAAACTGTAGCAGCACTATCGTGATAAAATGCAGATATTCCTAAAATTTTTGACACACTAAAATATTGTATAAATTAATGGAGCAACTGCAGAACCTTGGCTAAGAATGATCAATGCTCCAAATGCAATCAGGGCAATAAATATTGGTAACAACCAATATTTTTTTCTTTCTTTAAAAAATCTAAAAAATTCAATTAAAAAGCTCATAAACAATTAAAAAACTTATAAAATATTTAATAAATAAAGCAATGAATTTTATCTTTTGATAAAAATTATCTTTTTTTACCTATCAAAACAAATAAGCCACCATCAGATCCAAGGTTATTAAAAATCATTGTTATTTGCTTTAAAAATCTTGTTAAATAATTACCTCTACTTTGTTTAGTAAATAAATCAGAATTGTCAGGTGTCTCAAAATCACAAGAAGGTATAGATGAAATAAACTCAATATTATTTTTATCAAACCAATCTAATACTTCATCAATTGTATGTAAACTTTCTTGTGGATGTGAATATTGATCTTGTATCCATGCATCTTGTTCTTCTTCTGAAACTTTTAATTTTTTAAGTGTTGGATCAAGTATTTTTAAAATTTTTTTTCCAAATATTTTATATAAATATTTTCTTATTATAGTTCTCACTCTACCAAATCTGTTATAAAGACCTACTAATATATAACCTTCTTTTTTAAGTGATTTTGAAATTATACAAAAAGATTTGTATGGGTCTTTTGTGTGATGCAAAACTCCATTGCACCAAATAAAATCAAAAAAATGTTCCACTAACACATCATCTAATATATCGATATTAACAAATTCAATATTATTTATATTATTTTTGTCAGCAAAATTTTTAGCAACTTTTAAAGATTCAAGCGTCGCATCTAACGAAACAATTTGATTATTATTACCTGTAGAAAAATAAATGGAAAGTTGTCCAGTACCACAACCTACTTCTAAAACATTTTTATTATAACCAACAAAATCTTTAAATTTACTTGCAAGATAATTATTATTACCTTTTTTTGAAATTGTTATTTTGTCATCATCAATTTTATAATTAGGAAATGGTTTGTTTGTATAAAATTTAGTTACTTTTTTTGCTATTTTATCCTCAATTTTTGACGATTTAATACCATCAACTAACTCTAATTTAGTTTTTAGATATTTCATTGCATCATTTTTAAAACTGATCCTTCATTTTTGAGGGAATCTTTTTTTTTAAAGTCCAATAAGTCTTTTTATTTTTATCTAATTTTAAATTTAATACATCTTTTCCAAATAATTTCATTATTAATCCTATTGGGGTTATTATACCAAAATAAACAACCCCCATTACTATTGGAGAAACAATTATACCAAGTAGAGCTCCAAGTCTCATCCAAAGTTTATTGAAAGGCGTTAGAATTTTTGAATTCAATAAGCCTAAGATTAAAAAAATTATAGAAACAATTATTGACCAAATTCTTATATTTCCGTCATTAAGTAGTGGCCATAAAGCAATTATAATAAATATAACAAAAAAAACTAATCCAAAACTTTTATTAGAACTTATTTTAATTTCTTTCTGTTTCATGTTAATTAAAGTTTACTAATTATTAAGACTTTGCAGTATTTCTTCCTCACATTTTTTTTTAACTAAATCTTTATCAATATTCTTATTAGTTTGCATTTTAGCTAAAACACAAGCAGAAATAGTCTTATTAATATTAAAATCTCTATAATTATTTCTTGCAAAATATAATAGAATTAAAGCGATAATTATAAATATTAGATAATTTAGTATTTTTTTATTCATCTTAAAATTAATACCTATATTATATACTATTAATTGTGTAATTAATAATTATGAACAGTGATGATGATATTATAATAACGTCAGCTTTTAGAACTCCAATAGGTTCGTTTCAAGGGAGTCTAAAAAATCACAAAGCAACAGAGCTTGGAACTGCTGTTGTTAAAAGATGCATGGAACATTCAAATCTAAATGGTTCTGAAATTGACACAGTTATACTAGGACAAGTATTACAAGCTGGATGTGGACAAAATCCTGCAAGACAAACAGCAATTAATTCGGGAATAGATATAGATAAAACTGCTACAACTATTAATCAAGTGTGTGGGTCTGGTTTGGCTGCAATAACTTTAGGTTTTAGTTCCTTGAAACTAAATGATGCAAATATTGTTATCGCGGGAGGTCAAGAAAGTATGACTAATTCACCACATTACTTAAATTACAGAATGGAAGAAAATTTAAGTGAAGATAAATTAAAAGATACAATGCTTATTGATGGGTTGATAGATGCCTACGATGATTATCACATGGGAGTAACAGCTGAAAATGTTGCAGAAAAATATCAGATAACAAGAAATGATCAGGACAGTTTTGCATTTAACTCACAAAAAAAAGCAATAAAAGCTATTAGTGAAAATAAATTTAAAGAAGAAATAGTTCCAATTAAATTAAAAGACCAAAAGTTTTTTGATAAAGATGAATATCCAAGAGCAGATACAAATTTAGAAAAATTGTCAAATCTAAAAACAGTTTTTAAAAAAAATGGCACAGTAACTGCGGGAAATGCATCTGGGTTAAATGATGGTGCTGCAGCAGTAACTTTAATGAATTATAAAACTTCAAAAGATAAAGGTTTAAAGCCAATTGCTAAAATTGTTTCATGGGCACAAAGTGGTGTAGATCCAAAATTAATGGGAACTGGCCCAATACCTGCTTCTAAATTAGCATTAAAAAAAGCTGGATGGAATATTAATGATTTAGATTTAGTTGAATCTAATGAAGCATTTGCAGCTCAGTCTGTTGCAGTAATAAAAGAACTTGGACTTAAGAATGATATAGTAAATGTTAACGGTGGTGCAATTGCTCTTGGGCATCCTATTGGAGCTTCGGGTGCAAGAATATTAGTAACATTGATACATGAAATGCAAAAAAGAAAGTGTAAAAAAGGTTTAGCTACACTTTGTATTGGTGGTGGAATGGGTATTTCAATGTGTATTGAAAATATTTAATTAAATTTCTGACTTTGCTCTTAATCTTTCAAAAAATAATCTTGTTTGAACACCTAAATTTAAAATAGGGTTTGGTGGCAACCAGTTTGGTTTAACTCTTTTATTTATTATTTCAATTTCATTAGATTGCTGATCAGATGCCATTATAGCAATTTGTTCGCCGAATAATGTTCCAACACCTATTCCGGAACCATTATAACAACCTGCAACATATATATTTTTATCAATCATTTCAAAAATTTGAGAACTATTTCTACTTCTTGAAACAATTCCAGACCAACTATCATCTATTAAGTTGGTTTTTAAAGTTGGAAATCTTTTAATCAAACCTTTTAAATGTATGAGTTTTCTTTTCTCAAGATCATATTTGGACATTGAATAAGGATTTTTCATTTCAGCCGTATTTCTTATTAATAATCTTCTATCCTTAGTAAAACGAATTGTAGCACCCATTGGTCTTATTGGTAAAACTCCCCACTCCTTTGGTTCACCAAGAGATTTAAATTCTTCATCATCTAAAGGCCTTGTCATACTGGCAGTAAGAGTTAATGGAAAATTAAAATTTTTTTTTACGTTTAGCGATTTTAAAAAACCATTAGTACAAAAAATAATTTTATTTGTTTGAATTGAATTTTTTTCAAATTGACAATCAATAAAATTATTATTTTTATTCCATTTAATTAATGGACTATTTTCATATAATTCAACATTTTTTGGTAACACATCTATCATTGCACGTACTAATTTGGCTGGATTAATCAATATTCCACCTTCAGTAAAAACTGCAATTTTATAAAAACTTGTACCTAATTTATTTTCTAATTCTTTGTGATTTAAAATTTTGTTATTAAAATTTAATTTTGATAAAAGCTCACTAAATTTTTTAGCTATCGATATATCTTTAATATTCGATGATGCAAAGTATTTGCCACATTCGTTCCAATCACAGTCCACCTGATATTGTTTAATAAATTTTTTAACAGCCGTAATTCCTAAATTATAAATTTTAACTTTTGTTTTATAATTATTAATATCTTTATTTGAAGTAAAACCATCATTTAAAGTTGTATCAACTAGATAACCAGAATTACGAGAGCTTGATCCTTCTCCTGCTAATTGAGCATCAACAATAATAATTTTTTTATTTGAGTTTATTTCTGATAGTTTTCTTGCTGTCGATAATCCTGTATAACCAGCTCCAACGATTAAATAATCACATTTTTGATTTTGATTTAATAATTTAAAGTTTTTTCGTCGTTGTAAATTATTTAACCATCCACATGAATTATCATTAATTATTTTCATTGAATTAAGATTATACTGAACCTAATTCAATATAGATAATTTAATTTATTGCTGATTTTTGTGGCTTCATATCCTTTTTATTAATGCCTGCAACCTCGACTGGTTTTTTCATAGCATCTCTTCTAAAAGGTTCGCCTAGTTCTTGATTAAGAATAACTTCAATAAATGTTGTTATTCCTTTTTTTTGATCTTCGCACGATTGTTTAATAGCTTTTGTTGTTTCTTCCATTGTTTTAACAGTAACTCCTTTTAAACCACATGCATTAGCTACTTTTGCATAACTTAATTCAGGATCTAATTCGGTTCCAACAAAATTATCATCAAACCAAAGAATTGAATTTCTTTTTTCTGCTCCCCATTGATAATTTCTGAAAATAACCATTGTAATTTTTGGCCATTCTTTTCTTGCACATGAGCTCATTTCATTCATGCTTATCCCAAAAGCTCCGTCACCAGCAAACCCTATTACTGGCGTATCTGGACATCCAATTTTTGCACCTAGTATTGATGGAAAACCATATCCGCATGGTCCAAATAAACCTGGTGCTAAATACTTTCTTCCTTTTTCAAATGTTGGATAAGCATTTCCTATTGCACAATTATTTCCTATATCAGATGAAATTATAACATCTTCGGGCATACCAGCTTGTATTGCTCTCCATGCTTGTCTTGGGGACATTCTATCACTATCTCTTTCTCTTGCTTCTTTATTCCAAACTGTTCCTGGGTCATCATCTTCATGATCTAAGCTTGTCAATGTCTGAAGCCACGCAGATTTAGTTTGGTGTATTAAATTTTTTCTTTCTTCTCTTCCCTTCTCCCCAGCATTTGAAGATAATTTTTCAAGAATTTGTTGAGAAACCAATTTTGCATCACCACAGATACCAACTGTAACCTTTTTAGTTAATCCAATTCTATCTGAATTCATATCTACTTGAATAATTTTTGCATCTTTCGGCCAATAATCTAATCCATAACCAGGTAAAGTTGAAAATGGATTTAATCTTGTACCAAGTGCAAGAACTACATCAGCTTTTGAAATTAATTGCATTGCAGCTTTTGAACCATTATATCCTAAAGGACCTACTGCCAAAGGATGACTGCCTGGAAAACTATCATTATGCTGGTAACCGCTACAAACAGGAGAGTCTAATTTTTCTGCAAGTTTTTTACAATCTTCTATAGCGCCTCCAATAACAACTCCTGCTCCAGATAGTATTACAGGAAATTTTGCTTCAGATAATAATTTTGCAGCTTTATTTATTGCATCTGAGCCACCACCCTGTCTCTCTAGCCTCACAATTGGAGGAAGCTCAATATCAATAATTTGAGTCCAATAATCTCTTGGAACATTAATTTGAGCTGGTGCTGAACCTCTAATTGCTTTTTCAATAACTCTATTCAATACTTCGGCCATTCTAGATGGATCTCTAACTTCTTCTTGGTAGCAAACCATGTCTTTAAATAAATTCATTTGTTCAACTTCTTGAAATCCACCTTGTCCCATAGTTTTATTTGCAGCTTGAGGTGTAACTAAAAGTAATGGTGTATGGTTCCAGTAAGCTGTTTTGATTGGGGTAACTAAACCAGTTATACCTGGACCATTTTGTGCAATGACCATAGACATTTTTCCAGTAGCTCTTGTGTAGCCATCAGCTATTAATCCACCATTAGTTTCGTGTGCAACATCCCAAAAAGTAATACCAGCTTTAGGAAATAAATCAGAAATAGGCATAAATGCTGAACCAATTATTCCAAAGGCATGTTCTATACCATGCATTTGAAGAACTTTTACAAATGCCTCTTCTGTATTCATTTTTGTCATATAAATTCTTTCTTAATATAAAATTTTTATTTGTTTAAGGACATGATTAATATATAAGATCAAAGAAATTTCAAACAAAGAAATGGTCGCTATGGCTAATACAGATATAATTATTCATGATGAAAAAGACAATGTTGGCGTTGTAGTTATTGAAAAAATAACCCCTAATCAAGAATGTAATTGCTGGATTATGGAAAATGATAAATCTGTTAAAATTCAATCTAAAAATGAGATCCCTCTAGGACACAAAATTGCTATGATCGATTTTAAAGAAGGGGATACAATTTTAAAATATGGCCATGATATTGGAAAAGTTGTTAAAGATATTAAAAAAGGTGAACATGTACATGTTCATAATGTAAAGACTAAGAAGTGGTAAAAATATGGAAATTCCAAAAAGTTTTTTAGGCTACAAAAGAGAAAATGGAAGAGTTGGTACTAGAAACCATGTTGTAATTCTTCCTGTTGATGACATTTCAAATGCATGTGCAGAGGCTGTTGCTAATAATATAAAAGGTACTTTTGCTATACCTCATGCTTATGGAAGATTGCAGTTTGGAGCTGACCTAGAATTATTTTTCGACACAATGATTGGGACAGGAAAAAATCCAAATGTTGCAGCATGTGTTGTTATAGGTATCGAGCCTAAATGGACAAAAAGAATTGTTGATGCGATAGCTACAACTGGAAAACCAGTTGAGGGTTTTAGTATTGAAGGAGCTGGAGATATTAAAACAATCATGACTGCTTCTAAAAAAGCTCAAGAATTTTCTCAGTGGGCTTCAGAAAAACAAAGAGAA
Source organism: uncultured Pelagibacteraceae bacterium (assembly GCA_902560685.1). GTDB lineage: Bacteria > Pseudomonadota > Alphaproteobacteria > Pelagibacterales > Pelagibacteraceae > Pelagibacter. The sequence continues at coordinate 51,225 of CACEMT010000004.1, forward strand.
GAATGTCCTTTAAGTGATTTATGGATATCAGTTAAATGTGGAGAGTCTGATACAACATCAGGAATGGCTGCCAATCCGGCAGTTGGAAATTTAATGGATAAATTAGAACCATTGGGAGTTCATCTTTGCTTTGGTGAAACTTCAGAATTAACTGGTGCTGAAAAAGTTTGTGCAACAAGAGGTTCAACTCCTGAAGCACAAAAAAAATTCATGAAAACATGGAGTGATTATAATGATTTTATTCTGAAAGAAGCTACAAACGATCTTTCAGAAAGCCAACCAACAGCAGGTAATATTGCAGGTGGATTAACAACAATTGAGGAAAAAGCTTTTGGGAATTTTCAAAAAATTGGATCAACAAAATTTATTGATGTACTAACTCCAGCTGAAGAGCCTAAAAAAGGTCCAGGATTATATTTTATGGATACATCTTCTGCTGCTGGTGAATGTTTAACTTTACAAGCTGCAGCTGGTTTTAATATTCATTTATTTCCAACTGGACAAGGAAATATAATTGGAAATGCAATTGAGCCTGTAGTTAAATTAACTGGAAACCCAAGTACTGCTGTTAATATGAAAGAACATATTGATTTAGATGTATCAAAAATCCTAAAAAGAGAAATGAACATGGATCAAGCTGGTGATGAACTTATAAAAACAACAATCAGAGCTGCTAGCGGTCGTTTAACTTGTGCAGAAGTACTAGGTCATAAAGAGTTTATTATGACTAAATTATTCAGAAGTGCTTAAAAAAATTAATTATTTACTTTTAGCAACTTTCATATTTTTTCTTAGGTTAGAAAAAAATCTTCTTAATATAGCTGCGCCAACGCCCAAAATAAGAGCTAGCAGAATTGATAACATTCCATAAAGCACAGGAACATTTATAGAAATATCTTTTATAAATTTTGCAAAAGGACTTAAAGTTTTAGCACCATTATTACTTACAACTTCCAAAGTTTTCTCTGTAAAAAATGCATCATAAGCAATTGCTATACCAACTAGCAATAATAGAACTGCTAAAATAGTTTTAAATTGAGAGCTATCAACTCTCTCACCAACTTTTTGTCCTATCTGAACGCCTAATATAGAGCCACAAATTAAGATCATTACGAGCAAGAGATCAATTGAACCATAATTAAAAGCATGAAGAACAGTAACAATTGCGCTAACAAAAATCGTTACAAACAAAGAAGTTCCTGGAATAAGTTTGGTTGGCATACCAATTATATAAATCATTGCAGGTACTAAAATAAATGCACCACCAACACCCATTATTGCAGCTATAAATCCAACAACAAGGCCAATAATAATAGGTGTGAAGGCACTTTCATATAATTTAGATTTTTTAAATCTCATTCTAAATGGCAAACCATGTATCCAATAATGATAGTGAAGTTTTTTTCTAACAACAATTTTTCTTCTTGCTCTATCAATTTCTGTGACTCCTTGAACAAGCATTATTGTTCCAATAATTGCCAAGATGTACATATATGATAATGAAATAACTATATTAATTTTTCCAATGTCTTGGAAATAAGAAAAAGTTATAATACCTAAGATAGTCCCAGCTGCACCACCTATGACAATCATAAGTCCCATTTTATAATCCAAAGTTCCTTTAAGATAATGAGTGGTCGAACCTGAGATTGATGTACCTAAAATATTATTTGCTTCGTTTGGCACAGCGTAAGCTGGTGGCACACCTAAAAAAATTAAAAAAGGAGTCATTAAAAAACCTCCTCCAACGCCAAACAAACCTGAAAGAACTCCAACAACTAAACTAAGAATAAATATTAAAGGAAGATTTACATAAACTTCTGCTATTGGAAGGAAATACTCCATAGTCACTAACTATTCTCCTAAAATATTAAAGTCAACTATTTGATTAAATATTAAAAAAAGTACCAAAAAGAATTAGTCCCCAGTATGCTACTAAACCAAAATATATAGCTGATTTTGCACTGATAAATGATTGAAGATTTGGAAGTTGCTTAACAGAGGGTTTAATATTTTTAAGAAAATTGTTAAGCATAATGAGGAATTACACCTGGTTTTAAAATTTTGCAAGTAATTTTTAAAAAATATCTAAAAAATTTTTAAAAGATCGTAGCTCCAAAAACTTTAATCTGATCGCCTTCTTCTCCTAGGACAAGACGTCCTAAAAACTCTCCTGGGATCTTTGTGCTAGTCTGTTTATATAAAATGGTAACATGCTGACCTCTCTTAAGGCAGCCGAACGCTTTACAGCCTTCTGACAATGAGGATATAAGGTCATTACTTGCCCATTGTTTGCCAAGCTCCACTTCATTGGCTCCATAGAGCATCTGAGATGAGAAATCTTTAGTAAATCCACCGTAGTCTTTAATGTTTGATGACTTTACAAGGTTAGCCCAAATGGGTTCAGCGATTTTGATTATTTCTTCCTCGGATTTGTCTAGAAGACTCATTAATATAATTATGAAGCTTCCTTCTTCTCTTTTTCGTCAACGATATGATAAACTGGTGCCTTTTCCATGGTAAACTTACCAGTTTTAGGGTCTCTTCTTGATAAAGTTAAACAATGCCAGTTTTCGTCATCTAACTTCATATAATCTCCTCTATAGTAATAACCTGGCCAACGTGTTTCTTGTCTAAAAAGGGTATGCTCCGTTACACACTGAGATGTAAGGGTTCTATGTTTAAGTTCCCATGCTCTCATAAGCTGATGGTAATCCTCGGCACCAACTTTTTCTAGATCTTCTTGTAACCAATCTAGTAATTCTAGACCTCTTTTGAGTGTGTTTTCATTAGTCATATAGTTATAAGAAATTCCCCCAACATACTCGTCCATGATTTTCTGTAGACGTTGAAGACCTTGAATTGGAGATATGTAGCTTGGAGAGACAGTTCCACCTGTAATTTCGTTTCTTCCAACAGTGTAATTTTCCAATGGTTTAAATATAATATCTTTAAAATCTTCACATTGTTTGTCACTTACATTTATATCTTTGGCTTTTTCCTCCTCAATATACTTAACAGCTGCCTTAGCGGCCAATCTACCTTCTGTAAATGAACCTGATGAGAATTTGTGCGCACTTCCGCCAACAGTATCTCCTGCTCCAAACAATCCTTCTACCGTAGTCATTCTATTATATCCCCAAAAATATTCTGGAGGAGCAATATCTTCTGGTCCACTAACCCATGCCCCAGAACAAGTGGCATGTGAACCCATTACATAAGGTTCAGAAGTAGTTAATTCAGGATTTGTATATTTTGGATCAATATTTTGTGATGCCCAAACAACTGCTTGTCCTACGGTCATTCCTAGGAAATTTTCCCAACCTACTGTTTCTAAATGAGGATCTTGGAAAGCTTCTTTTGTAACCATGTGAATTGGACCACCACCTGCCATGACTTCTTGTATAAAAGCATGATTACGTAAACAAGTTGGAGTTGGATGATGGTCAATATATTCACCAACTAACTCTTTAGTTTTATCGTACCATTTCTTCTCATAATTCTCTCCATTGGCATTCTGAGTATAAGTTTTTAAATGTAAAAAATAAGCTCCTACAGGACCATAACCATCTTTAAATCTACATAACACAATTCTATTTTCCATTTGTGTCATTTTAGCTCCAGCTTCAATCGGAAGAGCATATGCTGATCCATTACTCCAAGGTGCATACCAAGTTCTTCCCATTCCTTCTCCAACTGCTCTTGGTTTAAAAATATGAGAAGCTCCACCTGCAGCAACTATTACAGTTTTTGCTCTGAACACATAATAGTCTCCGGTTCTCATGTTGAATCCTACAGCTCCACCTACTCTATTTTCTTTTGCTTCATCCATAAGCAGATGAGTAATCATGATTCTATTATAAATTTTATCTGCAGATTTTTTTGCTGCTTCAGCTACTATTGGCTTATAACTTTCTCCATGAATCATTATTTGCCATTTACCTTCACGTTGGTAACGGCCAGTTTCTTTATTCTTCATCATTGGCAAGCCCCATTCATCAAACATGTGTACTGTTGAGTCTACGTGACGAGCCATATCATAGCCAAGATCTTCTCTAACTAGACCCATTAGATCATTTCGAGCATAACGAACATGATCTTCTGGCTGATTTTCTCCCCATTGCATTCCCATATAACAGTTGATTGCATATAGACCTTGGGCTACTGCTCCACTTCTGTCGATATTCGCTTTTTCTACACAAATAATTTTTAAATCTCTTCCCCAGTGTCTAGCTTCAAAAGTAGCACCAGTGCCAGCCATACCACCACCTACAACAAGAATATCACAATCTTCAACTATAGTTTTTCTAGCCATTAATAATAAACACCTTTTTTAAATGCACTTTTTTCTACTTTAGGTAATTCTTTTTTTGTATTTAAACCCTCAGGTTCTGAATAAAGAATTTGCGAATTTATTTCTCCTTGGTTTGGTTTATCACCATCAGCAAGTTTTGGAATAAATTTTCCCCATGGTTTTGTTGTTATTGGAGAAACAAAGTCTTTTACTGTCCCATTTCTAAATTTAATTTTCCAAGATATTGTTCCTTTTTCTTCTTCTCTTCTAACTCTTACACTGTGTCCCATAGGAGCAAAGTCAGCATAACCTCGAACATCAATTGCATGATTAGGACAAGCTTTAACGCAAGAATAACATTCCCAACAAAAATTTGGTTCAATATTTTTTGCACGTCTTATAGTTTCATCTATGTGCATAATATCTGAAGGACAAATATCTACACAATGACCACAACCATCACAACGAGTCATGTATACAAAAGTTGACATAATTTATTTTATTCCTTTCAAAATCATATTAATAATGTTTTGGATTCTCTCTACTTATACCTAATCCAAATTGTTTTGGGGCATCTGCTTCGGGTGGCAAATTGTCTCTGGAACCGTCAGCTTCTGCTAAATTTTTCTGTATCGCAGCTCCTGGTTTATAAAACATATGTGCAAATTTAGACCAATATACTCCTCCAAATAAAACAAGGTTTGATACAATAAATAATACTAAGAATACTTTATCATCCCATCTGTCATTTAAATTTAAAAATTGTAAATAAGACCAAATTAAACCAGTTAGAGATGACGCGACAAGAGCAAGAACAAATAAATCTGCTTTTATAATTCTATACCAAGGTTGAGCTTCTGAATAAACGTCTACTCTCAAGAAAAACCAAAACCAACCTCCTCCAACTACTGTCATAATAGCACCTACGTGCCAAATGATAGGCCAGAAAGATGGAGTATCTGAAGATGGACTTGAATAACAAAAAATCATTATTGCTGATGCTACCCAGAATAAAATTGTTCCATACATCCCAAGCAAATGAGCTGCTCTTCTTTTGCCAGCCCCAAGTTCAGAAGTAGTAGCTATATCGCTTACGATTGTTTTAGAAATTACAGATATTCTTTCACCTGTGCTTAAAGTTTTAGTAGCAGATAATTTTGCTTTTTTTGCATTTTCAAAAAAATACTTAACATTTTTTTTATGAATAATATCTACAAGGGTGCCAACAACAATTAAGATAACCATTAAAACAACAAAAGACTGCATAAATATTGGTGATACAGTTTCAGCTAATATTGCAAATGGGTTTATTGATATCATCATTGCTTTTTCTCCCTTAGAAAGAAGTGTTTAGTATAGATGTCAAAATAGATCAACTGTTATATGGAGGACAGTTCGTAACAGCTTTTTGATAAATCCTGGATAAAATTCTATAATTTTTTAAACTTTTTCTTTTCCAAAATGGTTTTTCAATAGAATTTACTGAAACTACACCTTTGCCTGAACCAATAACGATGATTTCATCATAAATACTTAGTGATTCAACTGATATGTTTTTTCTTTTAATTTGTTTTAATTGTTTTGTAAAAAATTTGTAAGTCGTTCCTTTATAAAAGCTATCTAGAGGTGAATATATTTTATTCTTTTTAATGAATAAAAGATTAGAAGTTCCAGTTTCCAAAATTTTATTATCTTTGTAGAGCGCTATATCAGATTTAGTTGTATCCATTTTTTTTAAGTGACTTATGATTTTTTTATACTTTAGGTTTTTATATTCAGGGTCAATTCTCTTATAATTAATTAATTTAAGCTTAAAGTTCAATTTAGGTTTAGGTCTTTTTCTTAATGAAACCGAAATCATTTTTTTGTTTACCGCAACTCTAAACAAATGGTCATATTTTTTTTTATTTTTTATATTTATTTTAATTAATTTTCTAATATTTTTTTTTATATCTTTATAATAAATTTTATAATCTTTTAACGATCTGAATAAGTTATTCATATGATCATTGAAGAATAAAATCTTAGCTGGCTTTCCTATAAGTCTCATTGTTGTAAAAACTCCATAGGAGTTCCAAAGATCGTGAAATTTAATTTCTTTCAGATCTTTATGACGATAAGATTTTTTTAATAATAGTTTGACCATTTTCAGTTAAAAAAGACTCTGGGTGAAATTGAAATCCATATACACTATTTTTTAGATCTTCAATAGCCATTGGGATATTTGTTTTTGCACATCGCATCGTTATTTTTATATTATTTGACTTGAAGGGTTCATATAATTTTAATGAGTGATAACGTCCAACTTTAAATATTTTATTTTTTTTAAATAATTTACTTTCATTTGTTACTTTTACCTTTGATTGATAGCCATGAAAAATATTTTTTTGCTGTATTATTTTACCATTTTCATTGAATAAAATTTGCTGATATCCAAGACAAATTCCGATAATTTTCTTTTTGCCTTTATATTTTTTATATATTTTTGAAGTTAACGGATAATCTTTTGGTGATCCTGGTCCGGGTGACAAAACTATTGTTGTGGATTGATCTAATTTTTTTTTATTAATGTTAAAATAATTAGAACAATAAACTTTATCGAACTTAGAAAATTGATGGAATACATTCCAGGTAAAAGAGTCTTGATGATCAATTATATAAATCATTTATAAAGCTCCAATAAAGATTTTGCCTTAATAAAATTTTCATTAAATTCTTTTTTAGATGAACTGTCTAAAACTACACCAGAGGCAGCTGAAATTTCTGAAATATTTTTATAATTTAAAATAGATCTTATAATTATATTAAATTTCATATCCTGATTAAATTTGATGTATCCAAAACTTCCTGTGAATATATTTCTATCTTCAGTTTCTTGTTTGTTTAAAAGCTCTAAAGTTCTAATTTTTGGACATCCAATAACTGAACCTCCTGGCATCATAGATTTAATTATATTTTTTGGGGTAGCATCCTTTTTTAATACACCTTGTATTGATGTAACGTAGTGATAAAGATGTTTGTATTCTTCTACATATTTTTTCTTTAATATTTTTACTGATCCTGACTTACATATTCTTGATAGATCATTTCTTTCCATATCAACAATCATGTTGTGTTCTTTTGTTTCTTTTTCATTATTTCTGAAAAAATTTAGTGCTTTTATTTTGTTAATTTTTTTACTTTTTTTAAGAGTGCCAGCTATTGGTTTGGTAGTTATTTTATTTCCTTTTTTATCAATAAGTGTCTCTGGTGAACAACTTACTATAGAAAAGTTCTTATCTCTAATCATAAAAGATTCGGGTGATGAATTTATCTTCATTAATTTCCAAAAAAAATTAACAGGGTTAATTTTTGATTTATTTTTATATTTAGTACAAATTTTAATTTGGTACGTCTCCCCTTGCCTTATTTTTTTTGAAAATACATCAAATATTTTTTTATATTTTTTATAGTTAATATTTGTTTTAAAAGAACTTAAAATCTGTGTTTTGTTAAAAAAACTATTAAATTTATGTTTTTTGATTGAAGATATTACTTTTATATCTTTTCTTATCTTTATTAATGTTTCTGGTTTGTAAAAAACACCCTTATAAAAATTAAGCTTTTGTTGATTTTTAATTTTAATATTTAACAAATTGCAAAGAATTTCATATCCAAAAAATCCTATTAACAAATCAGTCTCTTTTTTAAACTTTTTATTATTAAATAAATTAAAAAAATTATTTATATTTTTTTTTGTTAATATAATTTTTTTTGAAAAATCAGTATATAGATTATAGCCATCTTGAACTTTATAAATTATCAAAGGCTTATCAGAATGATATAGCTTTTCTAAATAAGGATTAAATTTCAGATGTTGCGAGCTGTTTTCTTTCAATTGCTATCTCTTTTATAGGTAAATGTATCAAGCCTGCAAATAAAGATAAAGCGATAGAAATGTACCATGCATAATCAAGTGAACCATATAAATCATGGAATAAACCACCAAGATAGGCACCTAGAAATGATCCAACTTGGTGACTTAAAAATACAAAACCATACAATAAAGACACATATTTAGTTCCAAAAATGTGACTTACTATACCGCTTGTAGGTGGAACAGTTGATAACCACAAATATCCAAATGTAGCACCAAAAATTAATGCGTTAATCACACTAGGTGGCATAAGTATAAAGTATAATATTGAAACACCTCTTAATAAATAAATTGCACTTAATAATTTTTTCTTACTAATTCTTGTAGATAAATATCCACTAGTTAAAGTTCCAAAAATATTAAATAGACCAATTAATGCTAAAATTGCAGTTGCTGTCCAATCTTCAAGTCCTTTATCTCTTATGTGCATAGGTATATGTGTTGCAACAAGAGCTATATGCCAACCACATACAAAAAATCCTAAAGTTAAATAATTGTAACTTTTGTTTGAAAATGCTTCCTTTATAGCTTGCATAGCTGTTTGAGTATTTTCGTTTTGTTGCTTTATTTCTGTCATTGGAGTATTTAAAAATAGAGAAATAACCAAACCTGCTAAAATCATAGCTCCAAAAATAAGTAACGTTGGATTCCAACCAAATTCTAAAAGGAAAAATCTTGTGTAAATAGGAGACACAAAATATCCAAAAGAACCAGCAGCAGTAACGACACCTATTGCGATAGTCCTTTTATTTAGTGGAAAATGTTTAGATACGATAGAAATAGGAATGCTTATTGCAGTTGCCGCAAGTCCAATCCCAATTAAAATTCCTAAATCAAAAGTAAACCAAAATCCTGTATTTGGTCCGTAATTTAAAAAATAAATACCAGCTAAATAAAATAAAAAACCTATAAATACAGCTACTCTACCACTGAATTTATCTGTAATTAATCCAAAAAGCGGTCCAAATAGACCCCAAAAAAATAATTGAATACCCATCGCAAAACCAAACTCAGTTTGTGTGCAACCAAGATCAATTTCAAAATCAAAAAAGAAAAGACCAAAAGTCTGTCGAATGCCTAAAGAAATAATAACTACTAGGGAAGCTGCTATGAGTGTTATTAGCGCTGTTTTATTTGGTATAAATTTATCTGAAGTCATTTAATAAATCTCAAAGACTTTTTTAAATCATTGATTAGGTCTTTTGGATCTTCAAGACCAATATGAAGTCTAACTAAATGTTCATCTTTTTCTAATTTTAAATAATTTCTTTTTCCTAATTCTCTAAACTCTTGATGTAATGCTAAACTTTCAAATCCTCCCCAACTATATCCATAACCAAATAATTTTAACGAATTTACAAATTTATTAATAGAATTTTTGTTTTTTGCTTTAATTTTTAAGCCCATTAATCCTGATGCACCTGAATAATACTTTTTCCACATTTTATAATTGTGTGAACCTTTTTTATATGGATATAAAAGCTTAACTTTTTTATGACGAAATAAAAATGCTGCAACTTTTTTTGCATTTTCCTCATGTCTATCAAGACGAACATCTAGAGTTCTTAATCCTCTTATTATTAAATAAGCGTCATCTGGTCCCAACCTGAGACCAGTAATTTTGTTTGCTTTTTCAACATATTTAAAAACTCTTTTGTTAACAGCTAAACTTCCACCCATAACATCAGAATGACCAGAATAATATTTTGTTGCTGACACAATAGACATGTCAAATCCTAATTTAATAGGTTTTAAATAATATGGGGTGCCCCAAGTATTATCTATTACAGAAAATAATTTATTTTTCTTTGCTATTGAAATTATTTTAGATAGATCTTGAAATTCAAAAGAATTACTCCCTGGATTTTCGACATAAATTAATTTTGTTTTTTTTGTAATTTTATTTTTTAAAGTATTTAAATCATTAGGATTATAAAAAACTGTTTTAATATTAAATGATTTAAGAAAATCCTCAGTCAATAATCGTGTTGGTGAATAAACTGGATCAGCAGCTAAAATTTCATCACCGGGTCGAACAATGCTAAAAATTGATAAAAAAACTGAACCAAAGCCAGTTGGAGTTAAAAATACATGATAACATTCTTCCATTCTCTTTAACATTTGTTGTAAAATATACGTTGTGGAAGTTCCTTGTCTTCCATATTCAAAATGACCACCAATTGGATTTTTTTTACCCTTTGACTGAGTTTTTCTTAACTCATTCATTGACTTAAAAATGATTGTTGAGGCTCTTACTACAGGTGGATTTACTGACTGATTATAGTAATCTTTTGCAGTATGTTTTAAAAAAGTTTTAAATGATTTATCCATAAAAAATTTGATATGTATTAGTGACAATGCTATATCCCACGAATAAGTCAATAAAATTATAAAATTGAGGTAAAAATGGGATATCCAAAAAAGCATAGAGGCCGTAGAAAAATGGGGTCAAAAAAAAGAAGAGCTAGAAAAAAAAATAAAAAAAAATAATCCTTTAAATGGAAGATATAAATAAAGTGAAATCCATATCGTTATGGATTTTTATAGTACCTTTTGTTGCTGTTAATACATGCTTAATTTTAATAACTCAATTTCACAGTTTATTTCCTAATCAAGAACATGTTATTTTAAATACCATTCCATATATCGATGGAGGAACATCGATAAGTAGAACTGCTCGAGTTTTTCCAACTTATTGGATTTTTAAGCCCGCGATGTTTCTAACTTCTTATTTATTAATTAAATATTGGATCTGGAATAAAAATATTATCAACTATTTTCATAGTGAAGCTAAACATATCAATAAAATAATTTTTTTTGGAGTAGGCTCAGCTGTATTATTAACAATTCATTCAATTTTTTTAGGAGTGAAATTTGATTACGATCTTTACAAACTATTTAGAAGAGTTGTTATGCTGTTATTTATAATTTTCGAAATTGTTGCGCAAGCCTACTTAGTTTTTACTCTTTATAAAATAAAAGATAAGATCCAGAATTATATTAATTTAAAGTTTTTAATTGCAAAAAGGATTTTAGTTACTTTATTGATTATAGTTGCTATAATTTCAATTCCAATAATTAGCTTTGAAGGAAATAAAGCTTTTAAACATGCTTTAGAATGGGATTATTTTCTTGGTGTTATATTCTTTTATTGTCTTACTTTTTTTATGTGGAAAAAAAACTAATTTGTAATCCAACCTCCCCCTAAAACTTTATATCCTAATTCATTTTTAGAATAAAAAACACATGCTTGGCCTGGAGAAATTCCATATTCATCTTCTAATAATTCAATACAAGCTTTATCTTTATTTAAATCTATATTTGCTTTTAATAATTTACCTGTAGATCTAACTTTAACTAATATTTGCTTATCTAGTTCATCTGTTTTACATAAAATATTTAAATCTTTTAATTTAATTTTTTTTTGAGCTAAATATTTTTTTGAACCCACAATAATTTCATTTTTTTTAGCATTTATTTCAATCACATAAAGTGGCTCTTTGTCGGAAACTTTAATTCCACGTCTCTGGCCAATTGTAAAGTTTATAATACCATCATGAACTCCTACTACTTTTCCATTAATATCTTTTATGTTTCCTTTTTGGTAAGCTTCAGGTTTATATTTTTTTATAACTGATGAGTAATCACCATTCGGAACAAAGCATATATCCTGACTATCTGGTTTGTCAGCTACATTTAAACCTAGTTTTTTAGCTATATCTCTTGTCTCGTCTTTTAATAAACCTCCGAGTGGAAACCTAAGGTAATTTAATTGTTCTCTTGAAGTGTTAAATAAAAAATAACTCTGGTCTCTAGTATCGTCAGTGGCCTTATACATATTAGTTTCATCATTTGTTGTTATACTTTTCACATAATGTCCGGTGATTAAAGCGTCAGCATTTAAGTTTTTAGATTCTTCGAATAAATCTCTAAATTTTACAGTTTGATTACATTGAACACATGGTATTGGTGTTTCACCTTTTAAATAGCTCTCTACAAAATTATCTATAACTCCTGATTTAAATTTATTTTGATAATATAAAATTTTATGTTCAATTCCCAATCTATCTGCAACCCTTTTAGCATCTAAAATATCTTGTCCGGCACAACACTGTTTTGATTTCGAAACTTCTTTAGTGTCATCATACAATTTTAAAGTAATTCCAATTACATTGTATCCTTGATCTTTCATCATTCCTGCTACTGTAGATGAATCAACTCCTCCTGACATCGCTACAACTACTGTTGTATCTTTTGGATGTTTATTTAAACCGATTGAATTTATTTTATTACTCATTGATGGTATTTATACTGATTTCTATTATAAGGTACATAAAATGATTTTAGAATTTGAACCAGGCGATAAGGTAATTAATCCATTAAATAAAGACTGGGGAATTGGCCAGGTGCAATCAATAATTAATAATAGAATTACTGTAAATTTTGAAAATGTTGGAAAAAAAGTAATTAATTCAGAAAATATTAAATTGGAAAAATATGATTGAAGAAAGAAAAAAAGAAATTACAAAAATTTTAATTTCTACATTTCTTGAGGCTGGCAACATTTCTCTTGAGTTAAGAAAAAAAGGTTTAAAAAAAGAAATTAAACAAGATAACACACCAGTTACTAATGGAGATATAGAAGTAAACAATTTAATAACAAATAAAATAAAAAAAATAACTCCTGATATACAAATTGTTTCTGAGGAATCTTCTGAAAATAAAACAAACCAAAATTTAAAAAATTTTTGGTTAATTGACCCTATAGATGGTACCTACGATTATATAAATGGTAGAGATGAATTTACAATTAATGCAGGTTTAATAATAAATAATAGACCTGAAGTAGGAATTATTTACGCGCCAGCAAAAAAAAGGCTTTTTTATGCATATCATAAAGATGAATGCTTTGAATTTACAAATAACAAAGAAAAAAAACTAGATTGCTCTAAATTAACCAAACAAGGAAATGTTAAGGCTGTATCTTATTCAAATAAATTAAAGCCAGAAATTGAAAATTTGCATAAAAAATTTAAAGTTACTGAACATGTTAAAATGAAAAGTTCTTTAAAATTTTGTGTTATAGCTTCGGGCGAGTATGATTTATATATAGCCGAACCTAGAGCATGCGAGTGGGATATTGCTGCTGGTCATGCTATACTAAAACATGCAGGGGGTTTAATTACAGATTTTGAAAATAAAGAAATTTTATATGGTAAAAAAGATTTCAGAAATCCGAGTTTAATTTTAAAAAGATCTTCGTTACTTTAATGAGTGAGCAATTAAGAATAATACTAATAATTATAGTGTCAGTATCAATTTTTGGTCTATTGGTTTTTGTTTTTGTAAAAAATTATATTAAAAGCAAAATTAATTATTATCTTAATGAAAAAAATAAAAAAAAATTAAAGTAGATTTATTATTTTTAAATACTCATTTTTTTCTAAATCCATAACTCTTTTCGAAGTTTCAAAATCAAATCCAGATCTTGCTAATATTCCTATATCTTTTTTAAAAAACAAAGGTCTATTATTTTCATCTCTAGCTGGACCTATCCTTTTTTTTTTACATACCTTTATAGCCGAAAAAAAATCCTGATCATCATTGTTTGCTATAATTTCATCTAAAGTACTTTTTATATATTTGTCTTTAATTCCTTTTGAAAACAAATAACTTCTTATTTTATTAATTGAATTTCCTCTTTGAATTAAACTTTTAGCTTTTGAATTTGAATAAAATTTATCATTGATAAACTTAGTTTGTTCTAAATCCTCTAAAACAGCATTTATTAGATCATTAATATTAGATTTATTTACACTCTTTATATTGGCTTTGAGATACTTCTTTAATAAATAAGTCTTTAATTGTTGTTTTGAAGGAGCATACTTTTCAATGTAGGCAAAAGCAAAATTACGCATTTCTTCAACAGTAGCTTCTAAATTTTTTTTTTTATTTTTTATAGGAATCATTAATTGTTGTAATATAATATATTTTCTTATGACCGAACAAATTTCTACATTCTTTACAATTGATATGATTTATTTGTGGTTAAACATTGGTGTTATTCCATTCTGGTTTATTTTAATGTTTTTTCCAAATTCAAAAGTTTGTGGGGTTTTTGTTAGCTCAATTTTTCCAATTTTTACACTAAGTGTAGTTTATTTATATTTAGTTTATTATTTTTTTACTTCTGGATATGATTTTGATCAAAATTTTATTTTGTATTTAGGTCTAGACTCTTTACAAGAACTATTCAATGAGAGAGCTTTTTTAATTATTTTTTGGACACACTTTCTTGCAATTAATTTATTTTGTGGATCTTGGATAGTTGGCGATAGTAGAAAATTTTCTATGTCTAAAGCTATTGTTTTTATCCCTCTTATTGTAACTTATTTTACTGGTCCTTTAGGAATTTTTATTTATTGGTTAATAAGAATTTTCTATGCAAAAAGAATATCTCTTTACGATTAAGTTTTAATTTTAAAACCTTTTTGTACCATTAAACCAAAGCCACCCTCTACATGCGATACATTTTTAAAACCCATTTCCTTAAGTGTTTTCGCCGCTAATGCAGATCTGCCTCCCGCTGCACAAAATAATACTGTTTCTTTATTTAAATCCAACTGATTATTTTGAACATAAGCACTTTCAGGATGAATAGAAAATTCCAACAAACCTCTTGGAATATGAAAAGAATTTTCAATTGTACCAAGTTTTTGAAGTTCAATCATATCTCTAATATCAATTAAATTGCATTTATTTTCGCTATCTAATTTCATTGCTTCTTCAGGTGTAATGGTTTTTACTTCATTTAAAGCCTCAGCAACTAGAGTTTGTGGTGATTTAATTGTCATAATAATATAAATAAATTATCATAAACAAAATAATGAAAAAAAGCATCATAAAAAAGTTATTTATTAAATTGTGTAAAATTATGGGTTATGAAATAATTGATCAAAATAATTTTACATCTCCAACTCTTGATAAAAAACTTAACGAAGATTTGTCAATACTAAACGATAAATCTATAGTTCTTCCGTTGGGTGAAGTTAATATAACAAGAAAAGTTAAATCAATATTATTGTTATTTAGAACAAATAGTAATATTGAAATATGGGATCAAAATAAAAAAAGATTATTTGAGTTACCAAAGATTGAGTACACGCTTAAATCACTAAATTCTCTTTTAAAATCAATTAGTTTTTGTAAAAGGAAATATCCAGATATCAATATTAAACTTTCAATTATTGAAGATAATACTAATGATACTAATTTAAATAAATTAAAAAACTTAACAAATAACTATGACTTGAATATCAATTATGAAAGTGTTGATCATTCAAAATATAGAAAAATTATCAAAGAACAGAAAAGCGATGAAACTTATTCAAATCTTGCCAGTTTGCTTAGCTGCTATGAAATTGCAAAAAAAAACACTGATGATTTAGTTTTTTTTGTTGAAGATGATTATATTCATTTTGAGCCGATGCTCGAAGAAATGGTGGCTTCTTACGAAAGGATTTCATCTCAAATAAAAAAAGAATTATTTATTTGTCCAACAGATTACCCCTATTTATATATGAATAATAATAAAACTAATGTTTTAATTGGAAATAAAAGACATTGGAGAACGGTACAAGAGACTTTATGTACATTTATGACTAGTAAAGAGCTACTAGAAAAGCACTGGGATAATTTTTATAAGACATGCCTTGATAGGTGCGATCCTTTTGAAAAGTACATAAATGAAATTTATAAGAGCGAAATATGTATCTCACCTCTTAAAAGCTTATCAGTACATTTTACAAATGTTAACTCTAGCTATGGTTTATCGCCATTTATTGATTATCAAAAACTATGGGATGAAAACTAATAAAAAAACCCCCCTTTTTAAAAAAAAGGGGGGAAAAGTTAGAGGGCTTGAGAAATTTTTAAGGGGCTTTCTTTGAGTAGAAAACATGGAGAAGAAAGCCCCTTTATCAATTAACTAATTGATTCGTTAATCTCTTATCGCATAAGCGATTACACCTGTTTCAGTAACGTCGGTACCTTTAGTTTCACCTTCTTTACTTAATCTAATTCCGAAAGTACTCTTCATTAAGAACCAGACAATAAATGAAACTATAAATACGAAAGCATTAATTGAAACTACACCAAGTAACTGCGTACCAAATGAAGCGCCAGAATTTGTAATTGGCACTGCTAAAGTACCCCAGATACCCGCGAATAAGTGTGCTGGAATAGCACCTACTACATCATCAATTTTTAATGAAAATAGAAGTTTTGTACCATACACCACTATTACACCGCCTACTGCACCAATTAAAATTGATGCTAATGGTGAAGGCATTAATGGCTCGGCAGTTATTGCAACTAATCCACCAATACATCCGTTTAGCATCTGAATTACATCTGTTTTTCCAAATCCTAATCTTGTAGTAACAGCTGCTGCTAAAACACCACCAGCACCTGCTAAAAAAGTATTAAGAAAGATTTTTGATACTGCAATAGCATCAGTCGCTGTTCCAATTGCTAATTGTGAACCACCATTAAATCCAAACCAACCTAACCATAGAACAAATACTCCTAGAGTTACTAATGGTATTGAAGACGCTGCAAAAGGTTTTACAGGCGTGGCAGCTCCAGACTTAGTAAATCTTCCCAGTCTAGGACCTAAAATTATTGCACCTGCTAATGCTGCTGCACCACCAGTTGAGTGAACTAGAGTTGAACCAGCAAAATCAGAGAAACCAGCAACAGCTAACCAGCCGCCGCCCCATTGCCAACCCATTACAATTGGATATAAAATTCCTGACAATATTGCTGCAAATAAGAAAAATGGCCATAGTTTAATTCTTTCTGCTAATGTTCCTGATACGATTGAAACAGTTGTTGCGCAGAATACCATTTGGAAATACCAATCTGAACCATCAGCATAACCAGTGTCAATTTTACTCGCATCTGACCACGGAATAAATTTACCTATATATCCGCCTTCTGGGATTCCATATGCTAAGTTGTAACCAAACATCCAGAACATAATTCCAGCTATTGATACTAAACCTATATTTTTTGCGCAGATAACGGATACACTTTTTGATGTAACCATTCCTGATTCTAACATTGCAAATCCACAAGCCATAAAAAATACTAGGAATCCACAAATTAGAAATAACAAGGTATTAAATATAAAACCTATTTCAGCTGAAACTGTAGTTTCAGCATAACCTGTACTGGTCATATTTAGTAAGAAAAACAAACTTACTAAGGGACCAATTAATTTTTTAAATAATTTTGACATTCGTCTCCTTCCGTTGATGAATGCCTTATATTTTTTTAAAAGTTAAAAAACTAACGTTGATATGGAAAAATAGGTATGCAGATCTTGCATATAGTAACAGCCTTATTACATTTTTGTAAGAAGGCTGTTAAAACTTTAATTACTTATTGAATACTTCTTTAAGTGCTTTAGCAGGTAAAAATTTTACTTTTTGAGAAGCAGCGATTTGAATTTGTTCTCCCGTTCTAGGATTACGTCCAATTCGAGCTTTTCTTTTAGCCACTTTATATGTACCAAAACCAGCAATTTTCACAGAATCATCATTTTTCAATGCATCAAGAATAGTGTTGGTAATTGTATCAAAAGTACGCTCAGCATCAGCTTTGCTTTGGTTTAAAGAACCAGCCAATTTAGCGACTAATTGTTTTTTGTTCATTTTTTAGCTCCGGTTATTAGGTTATCAATTATAATTAACATAATCCTTGATTTTTCAAGCTTTTTTTTAGTATATATTTTTTTTATACCCACAATATATTGTGCCCTAAAAGTATTGATTTTATTGATTTTTTTTAATTAAAAAAATGGCTTAAAATAAGCCTAAATCTTTAAGGTCGTTGAATGTTGCAAAAAACATTAAAAATAACAATAAAAACATTCCGATTCGAAAAAAACCTTCTTGTGTTTTTTGACTTAAAGGCCTTCCTAAAACTTTTTCAAATCCATAAAACATTAAATGACCTCCATCTAGAAGGGGTATTGGAAATAAATTAATTAACCCCAAGCTTATAGAAATATAAGCCATAATACTTAAAAAAGGTATAAATCCAATTTCTGCTACCTGACCAGTAATTTTGGCAATTCTAATTGGTCCACCTAATTGTGAACTATCTCCAGATCCACCAATTATTGAGCCTAAATATTTTAATGAAGAAATACATACAAAATAAACTTCATTTATTGAGTGATATAAGGCTTTTGCGGGACCTAATTTGACATGATTAATTTCATTATTAAATGGGCTTAGTGTAATTCCAACAATTCTTTTTTTTACTTTATTTCCTATATTGTCTTCAGCTTCAATAATATTGGGCTTTACCTTTAATATTAATTCATTTTCAAACCTTTGTATTTTAAAGTCTATAAATTCAGAAGTAGACATCATGATTAGTTTAGAAACATCCAAAATACTTTGAACTTTATTTCCATCTATTTCTAAAATTAAATCATTTTTTTTTAGTCCTGCAATTTGCGCTGGGCTTTCATTTTGAACTTCATTTATCATTGCGGGTGTAAAATCTTTACCAATAAACATGTAAATTGATAAAAATATCGCTATGGCCAACAAAAAATTAGCAAATGGACCGGCCGCTACAATTATTGCTCTTTGGTATAAAGGCTTTAATACAAATAGTTTATTTTGATCTTCAGCAGAGTATTTATTTATAATTTTTTCTTGGTCAGCTTGACTGAAAACATTTCTGTCTCCAAAAAATTTTACATAACCTCCTAGGGGTATCCAACAAATTTTCCATCTAGTTCCAGATTTATCATTCCAACCGAATATTTCTCTCCCAAATCCAATGGAAAAATCAGTAACTCCAACACCGTATTTCTTTGCAAAATAGTAATGACCGTATTCATGAATAAATACAACTACTAAAATTAAAACTATAAAAGGAATTATAAAATTTAGCATTCTACTTAATATATTTAATATTATTTAATTTTCCAAGTAAAAATCGGAACAAATGTCGCTATTATAAATGATAAAAACAACAGCGAATGCGACATAAAACTAGGAAAAAAATCAATTGGAAATAAAATACCAACTAAAATAGATTTAGAAAAATCAGGACTTGGAAAAAAAAGCAAACCAGCAGCTATGCCAATTATAATTGAAATATATGCATTTTTCTCACTTATTGATTTAGTAAAAAAACTATAAAACACAGTTAATACAGCAGAACAACAAAAGAGATCAGCTAATAAAAAAAGATATAAAATACTTAATCCTTTAGATGCAACTACAAAAACAATAACTGAAAGTAAAATAATTAAATAATTTGAAAGTTTAAAATAATTTCCCTTAAAATTAATTATTTTATTTCCATCAACTATAATTAAACTTGAAATTGCATTAATTAAAGTATCGATACTGCTTATGGTTAATGATATTCCTAGAACTATAACTATAACTGACAGCAAAGAAGTTTGCTCTTTAAATAATAAAGAAAAAAAAGCAAGATCAGGAATAACATTTGAGTCAATTGAAGCAGCGACTAAACCACTAAAGCCCATAAAAAAAACTACAGGAATAATTAAAAAAAATGAAATTAGTAAACTTTTCTTTAATATAATATTGTTTTTTGCAGCATAAATTCTTTGCCAATTTCCTTGATGAAAAAGATTTGTTGCTGCAACGGCTATAAAAAAAGTCAATCCCGCAGTAAAATTTGGGAAATATTTAACACTGAGTAAATTTGGTTTATTTAAATTTATAAACTCAAAATTAAATTGAGTAGAATTAAAAGATGCTAAAAAACTTATTGCAATCACCAACAATATTATGAATACAATAAATTGAATACTATCTGTAAATATTGAGGCTCTTAATCCACCATATAAAGTATAAACTAATGAGGAAGTTACAACTATTAATGCAGTAATCCATAAACTTGTTCCGGATATATAGTTAACCAATATTGATACAGCAGTAACCTCTGCAATTAAAAAAATTACCATATAAAAAATAGTAAGAAATAAGATTAGTTTAAATAATTGCTTACCAAATTTTAATCTTATCACTTCAATTAAAGTTTTTGCTTTTGGAAATGAGTTTCTAAATTTTGAACCTAATGTAATTAAAATAAGTAATGGAAAAGCTGTTCCAAGAGCATATCCGATTACTGCACCTATACCACCCCATGTAGCAGCAGAAGCGGGTCCAAATAAAATCCAAGCACCAAGTGCAGAAGAAACAAAGCTAGCAGTTAAAGGAAATATTCCAATATTTCTATTTGCAATTAAATAATTATTTAATCCTTTGTACTTCCTTGAATAATAAATTCCACTTGCTAAGAATATAATGCTTAGAACAAGAGTTAATAAAATTGCAGATGTTTGGCTTAGAATGTTTATTGATATCATGTTCCCTTTCTGAATTACCGGACAGGTTCCTAGGGTTTAATCTCAGTCTTTCGACACCCCTTTTTTAATAAAATTAATTATAATTAAAAAAATAAAATTATCCAATAAGAAATTAATCCAGATAAAATAGTTGCAATAACGTTCCTTGAAAAATAACCCACAACAATGGCAACAATAGCTGCAAATATTTTTGGATCGTTCATTTCTATAAAGTTTCCATAATCATTAATAAAAATTGCTGGAAATATTATTGCAGGAAATACAGCAGATGGAACGTAGGTTAATACGGCTTTGATTCTATCCCCTAACATATCTCTACTAACTAAAGCAATCATGGTCATTCTAGTGAAATAAGTTAATATCCCTGCAATAATAATTGATAACCAGGTCATTTTTTAAACCTCAATAATAATGCAGCAACAAACAAAGCAACAATAGGTGAAATAATTATATAAGATTTAAATGGTGCATCAAAAAATAATAAAGAGCTTAAACCGCAAACAAGCATAACAACTACATGATCAATTTTTTTTAGGTCTTGCACAATAATAGCTATAAAAGTAAGAGGTATTGCAAATTTTAAACCAAGTTCTTCGGGTACGAATGAACCTAATATGATTCCTGCTAATGTTGAAATTTGCCAACAAATCCAAAGTGTACTACCTGTACCAATTAAATGGTAATGCAAATATTGTTCTGTCTTATTTTTTTTAAAAAATTTATTAGACTCAGCAAAACCTTGGTCTACAACCAAATAAGAAATTAGTAACTTTTTAATAAAAGATAATTTTTCTAAATATTCTGATAAAACTGCTCCATATAATAAATGTCTTGAATTAATAACACCAACTGATGTGGCAGCAATTAAAGCAGAGGCACCACCTGATATTAATTGTAAAAATACAATTTGTGAGGCTCCACCGAAAATGATGATAGACATTCCATAGACTAAATATGGATTGAACCCAAGCTCAATACCAATTGCTCCACAAATAATTCCAAATGGAATAACTGAAAGCATATGTGGTGCAACATCCAGCATACCTCTGGTGAATAATTGTTTTTTTGAGAGCATTTATTTTTGTTTTATTAAAAACAAACTATATGATCAATGTAAATTGGTCTTTTAATTCCAAATTTTTCGTCCACTTGATGTTGATGAATATGGTGAGAATGAACTAGAACTGGAATTAAATGATTTGTTGTTGTTTTAAGAGTATATATAAAATTTGTTCCTCTAAACTTTCTATCAACAACCTCCAACTTTAAATTACTTTTGTCATCATGCTCAAGATCTTCTGGCTGTAATAATAATTTTACAACTGAACCCTTTGGATAATGTTTGATAAAATTACCTTTTATAGTACCTAGATCTTCATTTTCTAAACTATTTTCTCCAGTTACTTTTGCAGGAATTAATATTCCTCTATTTAAAAATTTTACTACCTCTATTGAATTTGGAAAATGGTAAACATTGTAAGGATCATCATATTGTTTTAGTTGATCATTTAAAATTACTCCACATTTTGATCCAAGATAAAATGCTTCATAAGAGTCGTGAGTAACTATAATGGTTGTTATTTTTAAATCGTGTAAAAGCTTTTTTAGTTGAACTTGTATTTCTTCTTTAAAACTTTGATCAACGTTAGATAATGGCTCATCTAATAATAATAGATCAGGTTGGGTAACTAATGATCTAGCGAGAGCCGCTCTTTGTGCTTCTCCTGCACTTATTTGGTGAGGATATTTGCTTAATATTTTTTCTATATTTAATAATTTGATTATTTTATTTGGGCTAATTTTCTTTTTTCCATTTGGCTTTTTTGCTTGGGCACCTAAATGTATATTTTTTTCAACAGTATAATGAGGAAACAAGCTATTTTCTTGAAATGATAAAGATATATTTCGATTTTCTGGTTCAACATGATCCTTTGAAGAGGATAACATTTTATCTTTAAGTCTGATTGATCCAGATTTAATTTTTTCTAATCCAGCAATTGTTCTAAGTATAGTAGTTTTACCAACTCCAGATGGTCCTAAAAGACAAATTATATCACCTTTTTTTTCAATATTAAAAGAAACATTTTTTACTTTAGTTTTTCCACCAGCTCTAAAACTAACATTTTTAATTTCTAAAAAGTTTTTATTCATCGTTATCTCTTAAAATATATTTGGACGTAAGTAAAATAAAGAAACTTGCAATAATTATTAAACATAATGAAGGAACTGCAGCGGCTTCTAATAAATCCTCAGATGCAGAAATATATGCAGTGGTTGCAAAAGTCTCAAAATTAAATGGTCTTAAAATTAATGTAATTGGTAATTCTCTGATTATTTCTAACGAAATTAATATAATAACAAACACAAGTGAATTTCTTAAATATGGAATATGGATATTTAAAAAAGTTTTTGTTTTAGAGTATCCAAGAAGATAAGCACTTTCATCAACTGCTATATTCATTTTTTCATATCCTGATTTTATTCCATTAAAAGCTAATGAATAAAATCTTACAAAATAAACTATCACCAAACCTAAGACTGAACCAATAAATATTTTTTTAATTGATAAAAATCCTAATGCTTTAATCAAATTTTCATCAAACCATGCAATGAAAGTTATAAATGCAATTGCAAGAATTACCCCTGGTATTGCATAACCTGAAATTGAAAAAATAGATAATGCATTTAAAATTTTTTTATTAGAAACTCTATTTCCATAATTAGATATTAAAGCAAAAAATAATAAAACTAAGCTTGATAAAGAAACTAAATATAAAGTATTTAGTAAAAGATCAGTTATTTGTATTCCAACTAAATTTTCAGGGAATTTAATTGTCCAATATAACATTTGGCTCAATGGAAATAAAAAACTTAAAAAAAATAAAGTGAAACAAAAAATAAAGGCGAAAAATGATTTCGCTCCGTATAGTTTAATTTTTTTCTTTTTTTTAAATCCACCTTTTGCTTCCAAATGATATCTTGCTTTTTTTCTAGATAAATTTTCTGTTAAAAATAATATAAAGATAAATAACAACAGAAAAAATGATATTCGGTTTGCAAATGCCAAGTCATCAAAAGTTATCCAAGCATTATAAATACCAGTTGTTAAAGTGTTTACAGAAAAAAAATCTACTGCACCAAACTCTGCCAATGTTTCCATTGCCACTAAAGATAAACCAGCAACTATAGCTGGACGTGCTGCGGGTAATATTATTGAATAAAATGATTTAAATTTTGAAAAACCAAGATTTTTACCCAGTTCTATTAGATTTTGTGATTGGTATAAAAATGATGATCTGGCAAGTATATACACATATGCATAAAGTGAGAAAGAGATTGATAGTATCAACCCAAACATGCCACTAAATTTTGGTATGTGTTTATTATAATCTCCATCACCAAATAAATGTTTTAAAATTGTAAAAGCAGTTCCATAATTTTCAAAAAAAGCGAATAAAGAATAGGCATAGATATAAGGAGGAACGGCAAAGGACAGTATCAAAGCCCATTTAAAAAAATTAGCACCAGGAAACTGATAAAAAGAAACTACATATGCCGAGCCAACTCCTAAAATAAATGTTAAAAATAAAACGCCAATCAAAAGAGTTAAAGAATTAAATATATATTCGAAAAAAAAAGTTTGTTTGAGAATTTCAAAATAATTTGATGTATCTTGAAAAAAACTTGTAAAAACAGTTAATATTGGGATTGCAACAATCAGTGAGATGCTCAAAGAGCTTAGATACCAAAAATTAAATTTCATATTATAATCCGCCTTATAAAAGAAAAATAACTTCCTAATAAAAATTTAAGTGTCCATGTGAAAGGAGGCTTTGCAATGAGACCCAAAAACATGGACACTAATTCAAGAAATTATAAAGAATTAAATAACTTTAAGATGTGCGGAACCTCCTGGTTATTAATCTCTGATAAGTTTCTTTTATTTATTCTTTTTTCGATTTTTTTACACTCCTCAGAACATGCGGGGCATGCCTCGGCTGAGTTATTATAATCGAAATCAGAAATAAATTTTTTTTCTTCCATCTACTTCCAACCTGCAGCTGTCATTACTTCTAATGCAGCAGCTTGATTTTTTCCGTAAGTAGAAACTTTTGTTTTTAGATCTTGTTTAAAATCTAATCCTAAATTGTTTACTACTAATGGACTTGGGGAAACACCTGCAATCATTGGAAACTCAAATGTATTATTAGTAAAGTGTTCTTGAGCTGAAGGTGATAATAAATAGTCAACAAGAGCAACTGCATTTGCTTTATTTGGAGCACCTTTAACTAAAGCAGCACAACTAATATTCATGTGTGTTCCTCTACCATCTTGGTTAGGGAAAAATGCTTTAACTTTTTTTGCAGCTTCTTGTTGTTCTGCACCTTTGTTACCAGATAGCATAAGAGCTAAATAATATGTATTAGCTACAGCTATGTCTGCTTCTCCAGCAGCTACAGCCATAATTTGAGCTCTGTCGTTTCCTTCAGAAGGTCTTGCCATGTTTGCAACAACTCCCTTTGCCCATTCAGCAGTAGCTTTTTTTCCATTATTTGCGATTAATGAAGCTACAAGAGATTTATTATAAATGTTGCTTGATTTTCTTATTACTAATCTGCCTTTCCATTTTGGATCAGCCAGGCCTTCATAACTCATTCCGGATAATTCTGCACCAGTAACTCTTTCTGGTGAGTAGTAAATTATTCTTGCTCTTTTTGCTACTCCAACCCAGTGTGATGTTCTAAAGTTTTTTGGAACAGATGATTTAATTGTCGGTGAAGTTAAACCACTTTGCGTCATACCTTTTGCTTGAAAAGCTCCACATCTTCCAGCATCTGCTGTGATGTAAAGGTCTGCTGCAGTATCAGCACCTTCTTCAATCATTCTTTTTTCTAAAGCTCCTGATTTACCGTTAATTAAATTTACCTTAATTCCAGTAGCTGCTGTAAACTTGTCATAAAGTTCAGCATCAGCTTTATAATGTCTTGCATTGAAAATATTTACCTCATTTGCAATTGCAAATGTGGATACAATCAATGAAAGAATTAAACTTAAAATTGATATTTTTTTCATCTCTACCCTTTTCTCCGCACTTTTATTTATATATTATTGAAAATGAGAACTATTATCAATGAGAATAGTTATCAATCGCACTGATTGTCGCAGGTTGTATTAGAACTCCCACTCAGAGATTTTGCTATATAAGAAGTTTCTAAAGGCTTGTACCCTAGCCACATTCCTTAATGATTCTGGGTATACAAAATGAGCTTCTGTAATTGGACCCTCAACTTTAGGTAATACTTTAAGTAAATTTCTTGATTGGAATACCAAATAATCAGGTAAAGCTGCTAATCCTACTCCACTTTCAACTGCTAAAAGAAGCCCCATAACACTATTTACTTTCATAATAGGTTTTCTTTTAATGTTATCCTTCATTCCAACTTTTAAAGCCCAATCGGGATTATAAACCGGTGAAGGAGCGCCTTTGCCAAAAGATATAAATTTATGCTTACTTAAATCATTTAGTGTTTTAGGCATACCGTATTTTTCTAAATATTTACTGGAGCCATAAATATGGTAATTAATATCTATCAATTTCCTTTGAATATAATTTAATTTTTTAGGTCTTCTCATAAAAATACCTATATCAGCTTGTCTGGTGCTTAAATCCAGTTCCTTATCGTCAAATATCAGCTCCACTTCTACTTCGGGGTTTAACTGCATAAATTCTTGAATTCTGGGAGTAAGCCAGTGAGTTCCAAAGCTTCTAACTGTCGTAATTGTTATTTTTCCAGAAGGTTTGTCCTTTTGATCTCCTAATGAAGTTTCTACTTCTTTAAGCTTACTTATTACCTCGTGAGCTGTTCTATAAACATATTCTCCATTTTCAGTTAAAGTTAATCCTCTAGCATGTCTTTCAAATAACTTTACTTTTAAATCATCTTCTAAAGATTGTATTTGTCTACTAATAGCTGATTGGCTTAAATTTAGGTTGACTGTTGCATTTGTAAAACTTCCAGCTTCAGCAACTGCATGAAATATTTTTAATTTATCCCAATCCATTATTTATTTAAGTTTACTATATATCTGCCAGATGTTTCGCCTTTAAGCATCTTTGGATAAACATCTAAAAGACCATCTAAACTAATTTCTTTAATTGACTGATTTAATAAATCAAAATTAATTAGCTTCGATGCTTCATTCCATAAAAATTCTCTTCGTTTTGTTGATGTATTAACAGAATTAATTCCCCAAAGTTTTACTCCTCTTATAATAAAAGGCATTACAGTTGTATTTAATTTTATATCTGCAGCATTTCCGCATGC
>CACEMT010000005.1 GCA_902560685.1 uncultured Pelagibacteraceae bacterium
ATAAAAAGAAAACTGATTTTGAAACTTTTTTTAATTTGCAAAATATAGACCTTAAATTAAACGATATTAGTTACAAAAAATTAAAAAAAAATAACGCTACTTTAAGAATTAAAGGAACCGAAAATAACAAAGCAGTATTATTTAAAAATATAAATTATATAGATAACAAAAATAAAATAGAAATAAGTAATTTATTAATAAATAATTATAAAATAGAGAATATTGAAAAAATAAGATTTGATTATTTAACAAATAATGATTTTAAAAATCAATTAACTTTAATTAAAAAAAATGAAAATTACGAATTAATCGGAAAAAGTTTTGATTCTATTCAACTTATTGAAAATATTGCAAACTCCCAGCAAGATAAAAATTTTTTTAAAATATTTAAAAATTTAGATACAAAAGTAAAAATTAAAATTGATGAAATTAAACTAGATAAAGAAAATATAGTTAATAATTTGAAGGGAAATT
Organism: uncultured Pelagibacteraceae bacterium; assembly: GCA_902560685.1. Lineage (GTDB taxonomy): Bacteria > Pseudomonadota > Alphaproteobacteria > Pelagibacterales > Pelagibacteraceae > Pelagibacter. The sequence continues at coordinate 475 of CACEMT010000005.1, forward strand.
TACAAATTAGGAACAGTAAAATATTTAGTTTAAATTTGAACTCAAATTTTACAAGTAATGAAAAATTATTTATTTCAATTAAAACACAAAAAGATAATGCAGTAGTTACTACATTTTATTCAGATAGAGCAAAACCTTTTGTTAAAAAATATAAATTTATTAAGGGATTTGAAGGTGGAAATTTGGACTTTAGCTCACAAAAAATTAACAATGTTTCAAAATCTAAATTAATAATTGATAATTTTAAGGTCCAGGAAGTACCTGCACTAGCTAAAATATTAACTTTAGCTTCATTACAAGGAATCGCGGATCTTTTAACAGGTGAAGGTGTGAGGTTTACAGATTTTGAAATGATTTATACAAAAAAAGATAGTTTAACGACTATTCAAGAGATTTATGCAATTGGACCTGCAATATCAATTATGATGGAAGGATATGTCGAGGGCAAAGATCTAGTAAGTTTAAGAGGAACATTGGTGCCAGCCACAACTATAAATAGATCAATTGCATCTATCCCATTACTCGGCGATTTATTGGTTGGAAAAAAAGTAGGTGAAGGAGTTTTTGGAGTTAGTTTTAAAGTCAAAGGACCACCTAAAGATTTAAAAACATCAGTAAATCCTATAAAAACTCTAACCCCAAGATTTATAACAAGAACTATAGAAAAAATTAAAAAAAATTAAACTAATTTAATTTTTAAATGTTTCTTTTTTCCAATTGATAATTTTAGAGAACTATCTTTTCCAAATGAATTTTTTTGTATTAAAAACTTTTCATCAATAACTATTTCATTATTTATTTTAATTGCCTTACCTTTAATAAGCCTTCTAACCTCACTTTTTGAACTTTCAATTTTTGATAAAATAATTAAATCAATTATACTCATACTGCTATTTTTATTATTTAATTGAATATTAACTAAAGGTAAATTTTCTCCTAATGAATTTTCTTCAAAAGTTTTTTTCGCAGTTTTTTCTGCAGATAAAGCTTCATCTTTTCCATGAAGCATAGATGTAGCTTCATTGGCTAGTTTTATTTTTAATTTATTGATATCTTCATCTTTCATTTTATTTATTTCATCAATATTTAAATCTGTAAACATTTTTAAAAATTTAATCACATCTCTGTCATCTGTGTTTCTCCAAAATTGCCAATAATCATAAGATGATAATAATCTTTTATCCAACCAAATAGCCCCAGTCTCTGTTTTTCCCATTTTAGCTCCTGATGCCAAAGTAATGAGTGGAGTTGTTAAACCGTAAGTGAGTTTGTTTGAATATCTTTTTATTAATTCAGTTCCATTAACAATATTTCCCCATTGATCTGATCCGCCAATTTGCAACGTACAATTTTCATTTTTATTTAATTCTAAAAAATCATATGCTTGCAAGATCATATAATTAAATTCCATATAACTTAAAGACTGCTCTCTATCCAGTCTAGTTTTTACACTTTCGAAAGTAAGCATCTTATTTATTGTAAAATGTTTTCCAATATCTCTTAGGAAAGAAATATAATTTAATCCTTTAAGCCAAGAATAGTTATTTACAAATATAGGCTTAGTTTTTGGATCATTATTATCTAAATAATTTTTTAATATTTTTTCAATATTTTTAATATTTTTTTCTATTTCTTCTTCAGTTAAAATTTTTCTTGTTTTATCTTTTCCTGATGGATCACCAATCCTGGTTGTTCCACCCCCAATCAGTACAATTGGTCTATGACCGTGCTTTTGCATTAATCTCAAACACATTATTTGAAGCAAGCTTCCAACATGAAGACTTTCAGCTGTACAATCAAAACCGATATAACCTTTGATTTTTTCTTTATCTAATAATTTAGATAATTCATTTTCACTTGTGCATTGATAAAAATACCCTCTATCTTTAAATTCTTTTAAAAATTTATTCATAGGTCTATACTTCTACAATATACAATATTTAATAAAAAAAAATAAGAATGGGAAAGATTTATACAGCCCTAGGCTTAATGAGTGGAACTTCTATGGATGGAGTAGATGCTTCAATCATTAAGTCAGATGGTGATAGAGAATATTCAATAAAAATGGATAAATATTTTGAATATGGAGGTGAACTTCGTCAAAAATTAATAAATATAAGAAAAAAAGTTTTGGTTGTAGACGATCTAAAAACTCATTCTGATGGGATTAAATCACTAGAAAAAGAAATTACATTATTTCATGCAAATGCTGTTAATAAAATTCTTGAGACCTCAAAAATTGAAATTGATTTACTAGGTTTTCATGGACAAACAATATTTCATGACCCCAGTATAAATATTACCAAACAAATGGGTGATGGGAATATGTTATCACAATTAACTAAAAAATTAGTTGTTTATGATTTTAGACAAAATGATTTAAAAAACGGAGGTCAAGGAGCCCCATTAGCTCCAATTTATCATTATTTATTAGTTAAAACATTTAATGAAAAGGGGAAAATAAAAGTACCAACAATAATTTTAAATATTGGTGGAATTGCAAACATCACATCTATTAACGAAAGTTATAAAATGACAAGCATGGATGTAGGACCGGGCAATTGTTTAATTGATAAATGGATTATGTCTAATTCTAATAAAAGTTTTGATAATAACGGAGATATTGCTAAATCAGGAAAAGTAGACAAGTTTATTTTAGAACAAACGATAGATAATTTTTATTATAATATAGATAGTAAAAAAAGATCACTTGATATTAATGATTTTGATATTTCTTTTGCTAAGGGACTTTCTTTAGAAGATGGAGCTGCAACAATTACTGAATTAACAGCAGAAATTATATCTAAAAAATTATTGGATAAAGATATTTATGTTTGTGGAGGAGGAAGAAAAAATAAATATTTAATAGATTTAATACAAAGTAAAATTAAAAATAAGATCTTACAAATTGATAATCTTGGTATAGATGGAAACCACATAGAATCCCAAGCTTTTGCTTATCTTGCAATAAGATCATATCTTAAATTACCAATTTCTTTTCCAGAGACTACTGGTTGTAAAAAACCTTGCACAGGAGGTATATTGGTAAAAAACTATTAATATAAAGCAGATTCTTTTTTAATATATTTATCAAGTATTTTTTTTAAAGCCACATCTGCTTTTGAAAAAAAATGATTGGCATCATTAACAGCTTCGAAATCTACTTTGATTCCTTTTTGTGCACTTAATCTTTTATTAAGTTCATTAATATGTTCAACAGGTACAAGTTCATCTTTTTTTCCGTAAATCATTAAGCCTGAAGATGGACATGGTGATAAAAAAGAAAAATCATAAACGTTTGGTTGAGGTGAGATTGCAATAAATCTATTTATTTCAGGTCTTCTCATTAGTAATTGCATAGAAATTAATGAACCAAATGAGAAACCACAAATCCAGCATTGTGAGTTATCAAAATTTTCTTTCTCTAGCCAATCAAGTGCTGCAGCTGCATCTGCAAGTTCACCTTGTCCATTATCAAATTCTCCATCACTTTTTCCTACTCCTCTAAAGTTTACCCTACAGACAGAAAAAAAGTTTTCCATAAAAACATTAAAAGCGTCTACTACAACTTTGTTATTCATGGTTCCTCCGTATTGTGGATGAGGATGTAATATAAGTGCTATAGGAGAAGTATTTTTTTTACTTTTGTAATACTTTGCTTCTAGCCTTCCTTCAGGTCCAGGTATAAAAATTTCGAATATTTTGTTGTCCATAAAAGATATTGATAATTATTATCAAAAAAAATTTATATTTTTCTATCAAAATTGAGCGACAAAAAGCAAGTTTTAAAATTACTTATAAACTTGACTAAATTAGTCAGGTATATATAAAGCCCGTGGATTGCGGAAAATATGAAATTATCAAGTAAAGGTAGATACGCTGTAATGGCACTTGCGGATCTTGCAAAGTTTGATCCTAATGACCCAGTTTCTCTTAGAGATATATCTTTAAGACAAGGCATATCATTAGTTTATTTAGAACAATTATTTTTAAAATTAAAAAAAAATAAAATTGTTAGTAGCGTAAGAGGAAATAAAGGAGGCTACATACTAAATAAAAATGCGTCTGAAATTAATATTTCAGAAGTACTTTCAGCAGTTGAAGAAAAAATAAAAACAGTAGGTTGTGAAAAACATTCAAAAAAAGGATGTAATGGAAAAAGTACAAAATGCATTACTCACAATTTGTGGGATGAACTTGAAGATTATATTAATGTCTTTTTTGAAAAAAAAAAATTAAGTGATCTAATAAATAAAAAAGATAATAGAATTTAAATGAGAGAAAAACAGATAGATAAACTAAAAGATTATAAATACGGTTTTACAACTGATATTGAAAATATTAGAGCACCCAAAGGGTTGAATAAAGAAGTTATTGAATTCATATCTAAAGCAAAGAAAGAACCAAAATGGATGCTCGATTGGAGAATGAAAGCTTTTGAAAGATTAAAAAATTTAAAAGAACCAAATTGGCAAAAACCAAAATATCCAAAAATTGATTACCAAGATATTTATTATTATTCAGCTCCTAAAAGTACAAGTGAAAAACCTAAAAATATAGATGAACTTGATCCAAAACTTTTAGAAACTTACAAAAAACTTGGTATACCATTACAAGAACAACAAAGATTAAATGGTATTGCTGTAGATGCAGTATTTGACTCTGTTTCTGTGGCTACAACTTTTAAAGATAAATTAAATGAAGTAGGGGTAATTTTTTGTTCAATTTCTGAAGCAATTCAAAAGCATCCAGAGCTTGTAAAAAAATATATAGGTTCTGTAATCCCTTTAACTGATCATTATTTTGCAACATTAAATTCAGCTGTTTTTACAGATGGATCTTTTGTTTACATTCCTCCTGGTGTGAGATGTCCGATGGAACTTTCAACATATTTTAGAATTAATGCATCACAAACAGGACAATTTGAAAGAACGTTAATCATTGCTGATAAAGGAAGCTATGTAAGTTATCTAGAGGGCTGCACAGCTCCTATGAGAGATGAAAATCAACTTCATGCAGCAAACGTAGAATTAGTTGCTTTAGATGATGCCGAAATTAAATATTCAACTGTTCAAAATTGGTACCCAGGAGATGAAGACGGCAAAGGAGGTATTTATAACTTTGTAACCAAAAGAGGCTTATGTAAAGGAATAAACTCTAAGATCTCTTGGACACAGGTAGAAACAGGATCAGCTATTACTTGGAAATATCCAAGCTGTATTTTGCAAGGTGATAACTCTATTGGAGAATTTTATTCAATTGCAATCACGAATAATCATCAAAAAGCTGATACAGGAACCAAAATGATACATTTAGGAAAAAATACTAAAAGTAAAATTATTTCCAAAGGAATTAGTGCTGGTTTTTCTGATATGACTTATAGAGGGTTAGTTGATATTTCCTCTAAAGCAAAAAATTCAACAAATTATACACAGTGCGATTCATTGTTAATGGGTAATAAATGTGGGGCCCATACTGTGCCTTATATAAAAAATAAAAATCCAGAGTCCAATATAGCTCATGAAGCTACAACGTCTAAAATTAGTGAAGAGCAACTTCATTATTGTCAGCAAAGAGGTTTAAATCCAGAAGAAGCTGTAGGATTGATAGTTAATGGTTTTTGTAAAGAAGTATTACAACAACTACCCATGGAGTTTGCTGTTGAGGCTCAAAAACTTGTCGGAATAAGTTTGGAAGGAAGTGTTGGTTAAATGTTAAAAATAAAAAATTTGAAAGCAGATATCGATAGTAAATCAATTTTAAATAATTTTAATCTTGAAATAAAACCAGGTGAAGTTCATGCCATTATGGGACCAAACGGATCAGGAAAAAGTACTTTATCAAATATTTTATCAGGGAAAAAAGGTTACAAAGTTTCTGGAGAAGTTCTATTTGAAAATAAAAATCTTTTTGAGCTTGAAACTGAAGAAAGAGCTCATAAAGGGATATTTTTAGCTTTTCAATATCCTTTAGAAATACCAGGCGTAAATACAAATATTTTTTTAAAAACATCTTTAAATGCCATTAGAAAAGCTAATGGAGAAAAAGAACTTGATGCAATAGAATTTTTAAAATTAGTAAAATTAAAAGCGAAAAATTTAAAATTTGATGAAGAAAAATTAAATAGACAATTAAATGTAGGATTTTCTGGAGGTGAAAAAAAGAAGAATGAAATATTACAAATGTCAATTTTAAATCCTAAGCTTTCAATTTTAGATGAAACTGACTCCGGTTTAGATATTGATGCACTTAAAACTGTTGCAGCTGGAGTTAACTCTTTAAGAAAAAATGATAATTCATTTTTAATAATTACACATTACCAAAGACTATTAGATTATATAAAACCGGATTATGTTCATGTATTGATGAATGGTAAAATAATCAAATCTGGTGGTCCCGAACTAGCATTAGAGCTAGAAAATAAAGGATATGAAAATTTTAATTAAATGGAAGAACAATTAAAAATAGATTTTGAAAAGTTATTAGAAAAATCAAATTTTTCTAAAAAAAACATCGAAATTAAAAGAAAAAATTTTAATAACTTTATTGAAAAAGGATTTCCAAATAAAAGAGAAGAAAATTGGAAATTTTCAGATCTTAATCAAATAATTTCTAAAAATATTAAAAATTTAAGTTTTTATAACGATTTATCAAAGCCAAATAAAATAGATCAGTCTACTTTTATTGCTGGTTTAGAACATAATAAACTTATTTTCGTAAATGGTAGAATAGAAAAAATAGAGTTCGATTATGAGGAAAAAAATAATATTGAAATACTAGATGATTTAGTTTTGGAAAAACCTAATAATGCCAACAATTCTTTGCTTTTTTTGAATAATGCATTTGTAAGTAAATTTTTTAAACTAATTGTCAAAAAAAACTATTCACTTAAAAAACCTTTGGTTATTTACAATATTACCAATAAAGATTTAGTTTCAAAAAGTGTTAACTTAAAGTTTGATATACTGCTTGAAGAAAATAGTTCTTTAAAACTTATTGAGTTTTCTAATGATAAATCAACTACTAATTTTATAAATATTAATTATAACTTTGATGTTCAAAAAAACTCTATATTAAAAAATTATAAAATTGATAATAATTCAAATAGTAATATTAAATATTATTTTAATAATATAAGCCAAGATACCAATAGTGTATCAGAAATATTCCTTCTATCATCTGGATCAGAATTTATAAAAAATGAAATAAATTGTAATCTTAATGGAAAATATGCTTCAGCATTTGTAAATGGAGTTTTTCTCTTAAACGGTTCAAAACATCACGAGATTAAAACCAATATAAATCATTTAGTTGAAAATACTAAAAGTTATCAATTAATCAAAAGTGTTTTAGAAGATGAATCAAAAGCAGTTTACCAAGGAAAAATTTTTGTTGATTCAAAAGCTCAAAAAACAGATGGTTATCAATTAAGTAAAGCTATTTTATTAAACGAAAATACTGAATTTAATGCAAAGCCAGAACTAGAGATTTATGCTGATGATGTTAAATGTTCCCATGGATCTTCATCTGGCAGTTTAAATGAAGACTCAATATTTTATCTAATGTCTAGAGGGTTAAACTATAAAGAAGCAAAAAAACTTTTAATTAATGGTTTCCTATTAGATGTTGTTGAAAAAATTACAGATTCTGAAATAAAAAATTTAATAAAAAATATTATGAGCTTAAAACAATGAACATTAGTAATATAAAAAAAGAGTTTCCTATATTTGATAATAAAGTTCATAATAATGATCTTGTATACTTAGATAGCGCTAATTCTTCTCAAAAACCAAGAGTTGTTGTTGATAGAATTTATGATTTTTATACTAAAGAATTTTCTAACGTAGGAAGAAGTGTTCATTATCTCGCAGTTGCTGCAACAAATTTATATGAAAATACAAGAACATCAGTTCAAAAATTTATTAATGCAAAAGATGCAAATGAAATTGTTTTTACAAAAGGAGCTACAGAAGCAATAAATTTAGTAGCAAGTACTTTTGGCCAAAATCATCTGAAAGAAGGTGATGAAGTTTTATTAACTGAGCTTGAACATCACTCAAACTATGTTCCTTGGCATTATTTAAGAAAATCCAAGGGTATTAAAATAGAGTTTGCAGAGATAAATGAAGATGGAGAAGTTACTTTAGAGAGTATAGAAAAAAAAATTACGCCAAAAACAAAAATTATAGGAGTAACTCATTTATCAAATGTTACTGGAGCTATTTTACCAATTAAAGAAATAGTTCAACTAGCTCACTCAAAAAATATACCAGTATTGGTAGATGGTTGTCAGGGAGCTCCACATTTAAAATTAGATATGCAAGACTTAGATTGTGATTTTTATGCAATCTCATGTCATAAAATGTATGGACCTACAGGCTTAGGTATTCTTTATGCAAAAAAAAAATGGTTAGAGGAATTACCTCCGTACCAAGGAGGTGGAGGAATGATAGGCGAAGTCAAAAAAGAAGGCATAACTTATGGTGACTTACCAAATAAATATGAAGCTGGAACAATGGCAACAGCACAAGTAATAGCATTTGATGAGTCTATTAAATTTTTAAACAAAATAGGAATGGAAAAAATCATTAAACATGAAAAAGAACTTATTGAATATGGCCAGGAGATATTAAGAAAAAATAATTCTGTTAAATTAATTGGAAATCCTAAAACAAAAGGATCTGTTCTATCCTTTACTATTGATGGAATACATCCTCATGATATAGCAACTATTTTAGATGAAGATGGTGTTGCCATAAGAGCTGGTCATCACTGTTGTCAAATATTACATGACAAACTTGATATAGCTGCTTCTGCAAGGGCATCATTAGGAGTTTACAATACCAAAGATGATCTTGATAAACTGAATTCATCAATTAATAAATGTAAAAAAATATTTGAGCTAAAATGAACTTAAAAGAACTTTACCAAGAAATAATTTTAGATCATGGAAAAAATCCTAGAAATCTAAGAAAAACAGAAAATTTTAATAAAGATGCAAAAGGACACAACCCTTTATGTGGTGATAAGGTTCATATTTTTTTAAAGCTAAATGATAATAAAAAATTAGAAGATATTTCATTTGAAGGTCAAGGCTGTGCAATTTCAATGGCTTCGGCGTCAATAATGACTGATTTGTTAAAAGGAAAAGAAGAAAAAGAAGTAAAAGAAATTGTAACTGATTTTTTAGAAATGATTAAAGAAAAGGATGAAATTAAAACAAACCTTTTGAAAGATGATGAAAAAACTAAATTAATGTGTTTGTCAGGAGTAAAGCAATATCCAATGAGAGTTAAATGTGCAACTCTATCTTGGCACACATTGACATCAGCTATAGACAAATCTCAAAATGAAATTAACAGTGAAAGCTTAGAGGTATAATGGAATTAAAAGATAAAGTTATTGCTGAAATAAAAAAGATCTATGATCCAGAAATACCAGTTAATATTTATGAGTTAGGCTTAATATATGATATAATTATTGATGATAAGAATAATGTTAAAATTGATATGACATTAACAACTCCAAATTGTCCTGTTGCTGAAAGTTTACCAAATGAAGTGAAAAATAGTGTCAAAGAAATAAAAGAAGTAAAAGACGTTGATTTAAAACTAGTTTGGGAACCACCATGGGATAAATCAATGATGTCAGAGTCCGCAAAATTAGAATTAAATTTATGATGAAACAAATAATTACATTAAGTGACAATGCTGCTCAAAGAATAAAAGAAATTATGTCAAAAGCAGAAAGTAACGCTGTTGGTGTAAGAGTAGGCGTTAAGTCTGGTGGTTGTGCAGGTATGTCTTATATAATGGAATATACAAAGGAAATTAATCCAAATGATGAAATAATTGAGGAAAAAGGGGTAAAACTTTTTGTAGATCCAGGCGCTATAATGTACCTTTTAGGAACCGAAATGGACTATAAAAAAGAAGAATTTTCCTCATCTTTTGTCTTTAAAAATCCAAACGAAACTGAAAGATGTGGATGTGGGGAATCATTTAAGATATAATAGTGGTTAATGAGAGACACTAAACATTTAGAAAAACATGCTAATAAATTAGCAGAAAGCAAAAAAGAAAAGGAACTATTCAGAACTCAACGTAAGGCGGTTGAAGCTGGGGCTCACGGAACTTTAGAATACACTATAAAAGAAGGTGTTAATAAGAATAAAATTGCTGACGACAAAATATTAAAAAGCAAAAAATAATTTAAGAGCTGTAATACATTTCAAACTCCATTGGGTGCGGAGTATGTTCAAGATTGTAAATTTCCTCAAATTTTAATGCAATAAACGCATCAATTTGGTCATCAGAAAATACACCACCTTGTTTTAAAAAACCTCTATCTCTGTCTAAACTTTCCATAGCCTCTCTTAAAGACCCACAAACAGTTGGAATATTTTTTACTTTATCTTCTGGCAGAGCATACAAATCTTCATCAAGGGGTTTACCTGGATTAATTTTATTTTTAATACCATCTAGTCCAGCCATTAACATAGCAGAAAAAGTTAAATATGGGTTTCCTGCAGCATCAGGAAATCTTATTTCACATCTCGCACCTTTTTTACTTAATGTTATTGGTATTCTGCATGAAGCAGATCTGTTTCTTGCTGAGTAAGCTAACAAAACTGGAGCTTCAAAACCTGGAATTAATCTTTTATAACTATTTGTTGTTGCATTTGAAAAAGCATTAATTGCTTTAGCGTGTTTTAAAATTCCACCAATATAATGAAGTGCGGTTTCTGATAAACCTGCATATTTATTTCCTGAAAATATTGGATTTTTACCTTTCCAAATTGATTGGTGTGTATGCATTCCTGAACCATTATCACCTTTTACAGGTTTAGGCATAAAGGTTGCAGTTTTTCCAAAAGAATGAGAAACCATTTGTACTACATATTTATATAACTGAACGTTATCCGCTTGCGTTACTAAAGTATTATATAACATTCCAAGTTCATGTTGACTTGGAGCAACTTCGTGGTGGTGTTTTTCAACTGTAATACCAACTTCTCTTAGACCTTTTAAATATTCACCTCTCATGTCTTGAGCACTATCAACTGGAGGTACTGGAAAATATCCACCTTTTATTCCTGGTCTATGACCCATGTTTCCATTTTCATAATTTTTACCTGAATTGTAAGGACCTTCAGAACTATCAATCTTAAATCCTATTTCGTTCATTTCATTTTTAATTTTTACATCATCAAAAACAAAAAACTCTGGTTCAGGACCAAAATATGCTTTGTCACCAACACCAGATTTTTTTAAATATGCTTCAGCTTTTTTAGCAATACCTCTTGGATCTCTTTCATATGGAGTTTTTTTCACTGCATCTAAGATATCGCAAAATATAATTAAAGTATTATGTGAAGTATAAGGATCAATTACTTGTCTGCTTAAATCAGGTTTTAAAATCATGTCTGACTCGTTAATTGCTTTCCAACCCGCTATCGAAGACCCATCAAAAAACACTCCATCATTAAGCATGTCATCATCTACAATTGTTGAATCCATCGTTAGATGTTGTAATTTACCTCTCGGATCAGTGAATCTTAAGTCGACAAATTCGATCTCTTTATCTTTCATCAATTTTAATACTTTATTTGAACTCATAATTTTAAATTAGTATGATCTTAATATCAAAAAATGCGGTAATAAGAAGATAATATAATAAGATATCACCTATGCATTTCTTACATGGATAAATGGTTATTAATATGAAATTATCAATTCACAAATTGTTACAATTATTAGTTGAATGGAAGATTTATTAAATAAAGAATCGGTAAAGAGGGTATTAAAGGTTTTGAATGATTTTGATCAATCAATAAAGGTCCAAAACTTAGATACAACAGCTAGAACAGCAAAAGATGCTGCAGAAAGTTTAAAAACTGAAATTGGCTCTATCGTAAAAAGCTTATTACTTAGAAGACAAAGCTCATTCTTGTTATGTTTAGTTGCTGGTGATAAGAGGTGTTCCTTAAATAAAGTAAAAAAATTGTTAAATGAAAAAGATGTAAGTATGGCAAATGCCGATCAGGTAAAAGAAATAACAGGGTTTACAATAGGAGGAGTTTCTCCAGTAGGTCATTTAAATAAAGTTGATATTTTTATAGACGAGTCATTAGCAAGATTTACAAATTTATTTGCAGCAGCTGGCCACCCTTATAGTATTTTCAAAATTAATTTTGATAACCTTTGTAAAATTACGAATGGATCAGTCAAAGATATATCAGAATGAACAATCCAAAACCTCTAGATTATTTATTGTTAGGAACATTATCTTTAATTTGGGCATCTGCATTTTTTAATATTAAAATTGCAACTTATTCTTTTGGACCTATAACAATTGCATTTTTTAGAATTTTTCTTGGAGCTATACCAGTTGTACTTTTATGTTTAGCAAAAAGAATAAAGATCGAAGCATTTTCTAAAGACTGGTTATGGTTTGCATCAATTGGATTTATAAATCTAGTAATACCTTTTTTTTTAATTGCTTACGGTGTTCAAAAAGTACAAAGTAATCTTGCTGCAATTCTAATGGCAACCACACCTCTAAGTGCAACTATTCTTGCTCATTTTTTTACTGAAAATGAAAAATTTAGCTGGTTTAAGAGTGTTGGAATATTAATTGGATTTTCTGGAATAGTCTTTTTATTTTCAGACAAAGTATTAATTAATACAGAAAATATAATTTATGCTCTCGCAATTTTATTAGGTTCCACATGTTATGTTATTGGAGGGATCTTAACTTTAAAAATAAGTAAAAAGAAAAATGAAAACGTCACAGCTTCAATATTAATTTGGGGATCAATAATTGTATTTCCAATCTCAATGCTATTTGAGCAACCTTGGAATCTATCCCCAAGTTTAGATTCTATGATTGCATTATTATATCTTGGAGTTTTTCCAACTGGTGTTGCGTGGTTATTAAGATTTCATATTTTAAAAAATAATGGTGTAGTTTTCCAATCTCAGGTTGCATTTTTAATTCCAATATTTGGAGTTATTCTTGGATATATATTTTTAAATGAACTTATAACTTCTAAAGTTATTGTTTCATTACTGCTAGTTATTTTAGGAATTTATTTAGTTAAAACATCAAATAAAATTAAAGTTACTTCAGTTTAGATAATTCTTTAATGTGGGATGAATCTGTTTCACAACAACCACCTAAAATTGTTGCACCTTTTTTACTAATTTTTTTTGCAAATTCACAAAAAACTTTACCAGTAATTTCCTCTCTTTTTCCCAAAGTAATATTTGGGTTTTTTCCTACTTCATTGTGGCCAGCATTATTAAATCTATGTACAGGCAAAGGTTCCTCTACCGCCCATAAATTTGCTTTAAAACCGAATGGTATATCTAAACTTTTCAATTCATCTGTTACTTGCTCTATTATTTCTAGTGATACGCATGCAGCAACTACTCCTAACCAGCCAGTTTTGTTATATTTTTTTACTATTTCTGATATTGTCTCACCAGATGGAAGCATGCCATTTTTCTTTAAATGCAAACCAACCAGCACTGGTTTATTTAATTTTTGAATAACATTTAATGCTATCTCTACTTCTCTTCCGCTAGAGAGAACATCTAAATAAAAAAAATCAATATAAGCATTGATAATACTCGCCTGATCAAAAAAATCTTTTTCAATTATTTTTTTATCTCTTTTATCAACTTCATATGTATCGTTTTGAGCAGGAAGACTACCTGCAATTAAAATATTTTTTTTTGATAATTCTTTTGCTTTTATTGCAAGCTCACAAGCTTTTTGGTTTGCAAATTGAAAAAGATCTCCAACTTGATTTTGCTCCATTCTTACTCTTCTTGTAGTAAAAGTATTCGTTAATATTACTTCTGCTCCAGCTTTAATAGCAGATAAATGAGTATCAACTACTAAACTATTAAATTTTTCATCGATTAATGAAGTCGCTGACCAAAGAGTCCCTTTGGTTACAAGTCCTCTAGCAAGTAATTCTTGACCCATGCCAGCATCTAAAATTCTTGTTTTTTTGAAATAGTTTAAATCCATATTATAAAAATAATTTAGCACCTATCCTAATAGCAACAAATAATACCAGGACAGATGTTATTAACGCAAGAAATCTTGTTGGAAATATTTTTAAATTTAAATAGTTTCCAATATGACCACCAATAATCACAACCAAAAATAAATACCAATAATTCGATATATCGCTTAAAACTATATTTTTAGTTAATTGACCAATAACTCCAGATATAGAGTTGATAAAAATAAATAAAGATGCTGCAGTAACAATGTGCTTAGGTTTAGCTGCTTTAATCAAAAAAAGGATAGGGCTTAAAAATATTCCTCCACCAACACCAACCACACCAGAGACAAAACCTAATATTGCCCCAATTAAGATTGAGATAAAAATTGGAACATTTCTATAAGTTGTTTCATTATCATCATAAGATTTAAAATTTATAAAAAGTAGAGTTCCAGCAAGCGTCAAAACTATAAATAAAAAAATTTCGAACAGGTTTTTATCTATTTGTAAAGAGCCCCCAAAAAATGCCAAAGGTATCGACCCTACTAGATATGGTAACAATAATTTTAAATTAAGATTTCCTGCTTTTATATAATTAAAGCTATTTCCAGAAACTACAAATATATTACATATTAAAGCTATTATTGGAAAAATATAATAAGGAATATCCCAAATTAACATTAGTGCTAGATAAGTTGACCCACCACCAAACCCAACACTGGCATATAATATTGCAGTTACAAAAAATAAAATTGATAATATAATCATTTAAATTTTATGAATGTAAATATAGCATTATTAACAGTTACCGATACAAGAACTTTAAAAACCGACAAGTCAGGAAATATTTTGGTAGATAAAATAAACAAGGCTAATCATAATTTAGTAGATAGGAAAATTTGTAAAGATAGTAAAAAAGCAATTAAAAAAATATTAAAAGACTGGACTAAGAAAAAAAATATTGATGTAATAATAACAACAGGTGGTACTGGATTAACTGGAAGAGACATTACACCTGAGGCATTAGACGAAATAGCAGATAAACATATACCAGGATTTGGTGAGATATTTAGAACGATTAGTTTAAAAACTGTTGGTACTTCGTCTATTCAGTCAAGAGCGTGCGCAATACTAGCTAATGGCAAATATATATTTGCATTACCAGGATCTTCCGGAGGAGTAATTGATGCTTGGGACGAAATCTTAGTACATCAATTAGATATTAATCATAAACCTTGTAATTTTGTAGAATTATTCCCAAGACTTAAGGAAAAATAAAATTTTAATCTTTTTCCCTTGTTGCAATATAAACTCCAAAGGTTGCAATTAAAAATCCAAATATATCAATTAAATTCAAATTTTCTCCTAAAAAAACAAAAGCCATAATAGCTGAAGTGGGAGGTATTAGAAAAAATACAGAAACAGTTTTGCTTGCTGAGTTTTTTTTTATTAAATACATTAAAATAGTAAACGCTCCAAAAGAAACCAAAAATATTTGATGGCTTATTGCGATTACAAAAGTTTTTGAAAAATTTATAAATGGTTTTTGGATAAAAAAAATAATTACAAATAAATGAAATAAAAAACCTCCCAGGGCCTGATACATATTACTAACCGATAAAGGCAAATTATTACTGATCTTTTTTTGCCACAGTGTTGCAGAGGTAACCGCAACTAAAGAAATAATTACAGCAATAACTCCAAAAGTTGGTAATGATTTTCCTATGTCAAAACCAATAACTAAAGCTGCACCAATAAATCCTAATAAAACTCCCAGCCATTTGTTCAATGTCACTTTTTCATTTAAAACAGGACCAGCTAAAGCATTTGTTAGCACAGGTTGAAGCGTTACTATTAAAGCTGCAATTCCAGTTGGAAGACCAATAGAAATTGAATAAAAAACACCACCAAGATAAAAACCATGAAACAATACTCCTGTAGAAATTGATGGTAAAATATTTTTTGAATGAACTAAAATTTTATTCTTTGAAAATAATGAAAAAAAATAAAATCCTATAGCAACTATTAAAAATCTAAAACTTAAAGCTGCGAAGGGATCGCTGTAATCAACTATAGGTTTTGTTGTTATAAAAGCTGAAGACCAAAGTAAAATAAATATTAAAGGAAGAAATTTTATCACTAATTAAGAAATTACTTTTGATATTTTTCTTTCCATTCAGAATAAGGCATACCATATACATGTTCTCTTGCATCAGGATCTGATATTGAAATACCTTTTTTTTCTGCTTCTTCCCTATACCATTTTGATAAGCAATTTCTGCAAAATCCAGCCAAATTCATTAAATCCAAATTTTGCACATCTTTTCTTTCTCTAAGATGTTTAATTAATCTTTCGAATGCTGCTGATTGTAATTCCTTTTTTGTATTATCATCCATAATTATTTGTGTTAAAGTTTTATTGTATTAATGAAACTTTCTGGATCATATCAAATAAACTTAGAAAAACAAAAAGTTTGGGAAGCATTAAACGATCCTAAAATCTTACAAAAAACAATACCAGGATGTGAAGAATTTATAAAAAAATCCGAAACAGAATTTACCGCAACGGCAACTAACAAAATCGGACCATTTAATGCTAGTTTTACTGGAGATATTGAGCTTACGGATTTAAATCCTCCCCATAGTTATAAAATTACTGGTTCAGGAAACTCACCAGTAGGTTTTGCAAATGGAGAAGCCACAGTTAGCTTAGAGGATGAAGATAATGGCACTAAACTTACTTATACAGTTGAAGCTAATGTTGGAGGAAAAATTGCTCAGATTGGCTCTCGTTTAATTGACATGACTGCAAAAAAAATGGCTGATATTTTTTTTGGAAAATTTTCTGAATTAGTTTCAAATGACCAGGGTGATAAAAAAACTATAAAGGAAAATGTTGAAAAAATTGAATTACCTACTGAAAAAAAATCACAAAACAAAACACTAATTTACATATCTATTGTATTAATCGCAGCTATCGTGATTTATTTAATTAGTTGAATCGCGTAATACTAGAATCTTTATATTTTTTAAAGTTGAGTGTGACATTATTGTATGTTTAACTTAAGACAATTAATAAGGAGCGGAGCCTTATGAAAAAAATTGCAATAGAAGTTAACGGTAAGAAAGTTTCAAAAGAAATACAAGATCACACAACATTATCAGGTTTACTAAGAGATATTTTGAATTTAACAGGAACTCATATTGGTTGTGATACAAGCCAATGCGGTGCGTGCGTAGTTCATGTTGATGGAAAATCAATAAAAAGCTGTACAGCATTAGCAGCAGACCTTGATGGTTCAAAAGTTACAACAATTGAAGGTTTAGCTTCAAATGGAAAATTACATCCAATGCAAGAAGCATTTAAAAAAATGCACGGATTGCAGTGTGGATTTTGTACACCTGGCATGGTCATGAGTGCGGTTGATCTTTTAAAAAATAAAAAAAATCCAAGCGATCAAGAAATAAGAGATTGGTTGGAAGGTAATATCTGTAGATGTACAGGATACCATAATATAGTTGCAGCTGTTAAAGAAGCTGCTTCAAAAATGTAGGAGTTAAAATGGCAAGTTTAGTAGGATCGAGAGTTGAAAGAAAAGAAGACAAAAGATTTTTGACAGGTAAGGGTAGATACACTTCTGATATTAATATTGCTAACCAAACATATGCTATATTTATTAGATCGCCACACGCAAGAGCAAAAATAAAAAAAATTGATACCTCTAAAGCACTTAAATCTTCAGGAGTAGTAGAAATTTTAACAGGAGAGCATATAGCGCAAGATAAAATTGGAGGTTTGATCGCTGGATGGGCTATTAGAAGTGAAGACGGTTCAGAAATGAAATGTCCAGCAAACCCACCATTAGCAAAAGATAGTGTAAATTTTGTTGGAGATCCTGTAGCTGTAGTTTTTGCTGAAACCTTAGATGAGGCTAGAGCAGCAGCTGATTTAGTAAAAGTTGATTACAAAGTTTTAAAGGCAGTTTCTAATTTAAGTGAAGCAATGAATAGTGAAGCAATACACGATGGTATAGAAAAAAATCTTTGTTACGATTGGTTGCTCGGTGATAGACAAAAAGTTAAAGAGGCATTTGAGAAAGCAGATAAAATTATAAAGCTAGATATCAATAATAATAGACTTATTCCTAATGCTATGGAACCAAGAGCCTGTGTAATAGATTATAACACAGCTTCAGAAGAAATAACTTGTTACACTACAAGTCAAAATCCACATTTATCAAGATTGATTATGTCAGCTTTTGGAGGTGTTGCTCCAGAAAATAAATTAAGAGTTGTAGCGCCAGATGTAGGAGGAGGATTTGGATCAAAAATTAATCTTTATAACGAAGAAATAGTTTGTAGCTGGGCTTCAAAAAAAATAGAGAGACCTATTAAATGGGTAGCTGAAAGAACAGAGTCTTTTTTAACAGATACTCACGGAAGAGATCATATTACTCATGCTGAACTTGCAGTTACTAACGATGGTAAATTTTTAGGATTTAAAAATGAAACAATTGCAAATCTTGGAGCTTATGCAAGAGTATTTGGAACTGTAACTCCAACATATTTATTTGGACCATGTGCAACAGGAGTTTATATAATGCCCGCTGCATATTCTAATGTTAAAGCAGTATATACAAATACAGCACCAGTAGATGCTTATAGAGGAGCAGGCAGACCAGAAGCTACTTATACTATTGAAAGAATTGTAGACAAGGCTGCAATGGAACTAGGAATGGATCCAATTGAAATAAGAATGAAAAACTTTCCTACAGAATTTCCATTTAAACAAACATTAGTTCATCAAATAGATTCAGGTGATTATGTTGCTGGATTAAACAAAGCAAAAGAAATGGCAGATTATGATGGTTTTGCTGCTAGAAAAAAAGAATCTGAATCAAAGGGTAAACTTAGAGGTATAGGAGTAACCTCTTATTTTGAAGCATGTGGAATTGCACCATCACCAGTAGTGATGATGTTAGGCTGTGGAGTTGGATTATGGGAGTCTGCCGAAGTAAGATTTAATCCAACAGGACAAGTTACAGTTTATACTGGTTCACATAGTCATGGACAAAGTCACCAAACTACATTTGCACAAATTGCTGCTGATGAATTAGGAGTTCCAATGGAAAATATTGATGTTGTTCATGGTGATACTGACAAAGGCACATTTGGTATGGGAACATATGGATCAAGATCTTTAACTGTTGGAGGAATAGCAATAGTTAATGCTTGTAAAAAAATAGTTAATAAAGGAAAAAGAATTGCTGCTAAAATGTTAGAAGCAAGTCCTGATGAAGTTGATTTTAAAAATGGAGAATTTGTTGTCGCAAAATCAAATAAAAAGAAAACAATAGGAGAGGTTGCTTTTGCAAGTTATCTTCCTGGTGTAAGAGACGAAGTTAAATCGCCCTTACCAGAAGGAGATGAACCAGGATTAATAGAATCTTCTTTTTTTGATCCAGCTAATTTCTCTTTTCCAGCAGGATCACATATTTGCGAAGTTGAAATAGACCCTGAAACAGGCCATGTAAAACTTGATAAATACACAGCAGTTGATGATTTTGGAACTATAGTGAACCCACTAATTGTGGAAGGACAAGTTCATGGTGGATTGGCTCAAGGAATTGGTCAAGCTTTATATGAGAACGCACAATATGACGATTCTGGTCAATTAATTACAGCTTCTTACATGGATTATACAATGCCAAGAGCTGATGATCTTCCAAACTTTAATTTAGGATTTACATGTACAAAGGCTACTACTAATCCATTAGGAGTTAAAGGATGTGGAGAAGCAGGAACTATAGCTTCAACACCAACAGTAATGAATGCAGTTATAAATGCACTTGGTGGAAAAGAAATTTCTTTACCAGCAACAGCAGAAAAAGTTTGGAAAGCATGTAAAGAAATGAAAAAATCTAATGCTAAGGCGGCTTAAAGGAAACTATGAAAACATTTAATTATCATTCTGCAAAAGATGTAAAAGAAGCATCAAAGTTAGCATCTTCTAATTCAGCTTTTCTAGCTGGAGGAATGACAACTATACCTTCAATGAAATTAGGCTTAGCTTCTTATAAAGATATTATAGATATTAAAAGAATAAAAAAATTATCAGGAATTAAAGTATCTGGAAAAACAGTTACAATAGGAGCAACAACAAAACATTCTGAGGTAGCAAGTTCAAAAGATGTTAAAAAAGCAATTCCTTCATTAGCAGCTCTAGCAGAAGGTATTGGTGATCCGCAAGTAAGAAATAGAGGTACGATTGGTGGTTCAATTGCAAATAACGATCCTGCTGCAGATTATCCTTCAGCATGTATTGCTTTAAATGCAACTATACATACTAATAACCGTTCAATTGTTGCAGAAAAATTTTTTACAGGGATGTTTGAAACTTGTCTTAAGAGTAATGAGGTTATAGAGGCAATTGAATTTTCAATACCTGAAAAATCGAGTTATCAAAAATTACCAAATCCAGCTTCACGATATGCTATAATAGGTGTTTATGTTGCAAAACATAAAACAGGAATAAACGTTGGAGTAACTGGAGCTAAGTCATGTGTATATAATGATAAAGATTTAGCAGGGGCATTAACTAAGAATTTTTCTTCATCAGCCATAGATAATGTTAAAATATCTTCATCTGGAATGAACACTGATATACATGCCTCTTCAGATTACAGAGCGAATATGGTGAAAGCTTTTGCTAAAAAAGCTGTTGATGCTTGCTAAATATTTCTTTCAGTAATACCTTTACATCTAATGAAAAATTCATTTGATGAAAAAATCTTAGAAGAAGCAAATGATTGGTTAAATGCTAACCAAAAAGTTGTTCTTGCTACAGTAATTCAAACATGGGGTTCATCACCTAGGCAAGTCGGAAGCAGAATGATTGTTAATGAAACTGGAGATTTTTCAGGCTCTGTTTCTGGTGGATGTGTAGAGTCCGCAGTAGTAAGAGAATGCATTGGTTTAATTAAAGACAATAAACCATGTAAAAAAATTGAATTTAAAGTTTCTAATGAAAGTGCTTGGGAGGTGGGACTTGCATGTGGTGGCGAAATAGCAGTTTATTTGGAACAGATAAATTAAATTTATGATTGAGATGCATAAAAAATATATAGACTGGTGGAAAAAAAACCTTAACCTTTCCGATTATGCGGTACTTTGGATAACGTTTATTAAAGGCTTAATCATTGGACTTTTAATCTACCATTTTTTTATTGTTTAAATGAAACACTCTCAACTTAAGGAAATAATCAAAAAAAAGGCTTCAAAGATAGAATTTGCAATTGTAACTAATCTTGAAAATGGTTTGAGCGAAATATATGAACCTGGAAAATCATTAAGCAAAGAATTTGTAATTCATAAAGAGCAAATTGACAATTTTTTTAAATTAAAAAAAAATGGAGTAATAGAAAATACTGAAATTTTTATTGAAACATATATTAGACCTATAAAAGTTATTATTGTAGGTGCAGTTCATATAGCTCAATATCTGGTAGATTTTGCAAAAAGCTTGAACTTTGAAATTTCCATTATAGATCCTCGTGGCTATTTTGCATCGGAACAAAGATTTCCTGATATGAAAATTATCAATAAATGGCCAGATGAAGCTTTTAAAGAAATAGAGACAAATGAAAACTCTGCACTAATTGCATTAACTCACGATCCCAAAATAGACGATCCAGCATTACAACACGCTATTAATAAAAAATTTTATTACATAGGTGCGTTAGGTAGTAAAAAAACTCATGAAAACAGATGTCAAAGATTAAAAGAAGCAGGATTTAATAGTGACCAAATTAATTCAATACATGGTCCAATTGGTATTAAATTAGGTGGAAGATCAGCTCCAGAGATAGCTTTATCTATTATTGCTCAGTTAGTATCAGAAACTTATAAAAAATAAATGCAACAAGTATTTGAAGAAATAAAAATTAATACCAAAGGGCAAGGCTTTTATAATTTTACTGAAAATACTTTAGATTGGATTGATAAACAAAAAATTAAAAATGGTATTTTAAATATTAATATATTACACACTAGCGCTTCATTAGTTATTCAGGAAAATGCAGATCCAGATGTATTATATGACCTTAAAAATTTTTTTCATAATCTAGTACCAATGGATCAAAAATTATACAAACATACCACTGAAGGAAAAGATGATATGCCAGCCCATATAAAATCTGCACTTACTAATAATCAATTAACTTTAAGTTTAAAAAATAAAAAATTAATTCTTGGAACTTGGCAAGGTCTTTATTTGTTTGAGCATAGACTTGAAAACCAAACAAGAATTTTATCCCTTCATTTAATTGGAGATTAAAAAATGATTAAAGCTATTCTGTTAGCTGCAGGACAATCTAAAAGGCTTATGAGTGAAAATAAATTAATTAAAAAGTTTAAAAATAAAGCTTTAATTAATCATTCACTACAAGCATTATTTAAGAGTAAAGTAGATAAAATTGTCATTGTTCTTGGTTATCAGAATAATGAAGTAAGAAAAGTGATTAAGAAGAATAAAAAAAATATTTTTGTATTAAACAAAAAATTTAGATTAGGAATATCGTCTTCAATTAATGCAGGTTTAAAAAAAATTTCAAAAAAAGACAAAGGGTTTATAATTGTTCAGTCTGATATGCCATTTATAAAGACTTCAGATATTAATAAAATCTATAATTCAATATCTAAAAAAAGATATTTAGTTCACGCATTAAAATTTAAAAATAAAATTGGTAATCCAATAGGTTTTGACAGCTCGGTATTAACAAAATTTAAAAGAATGAAAGGCGATTTTGGTGCAAAGTTTATGGTTAAAAGATTAAAAAATAATACTAATTTTATAAAAGTTATAAGTAAAAGAGTTTTTAAAGATTTAGATTTAAGAAAAGATTTTAATTAGCTTGGATAGGATTTCCTTTTAACCATTCACTTTCTTCATTTTCATAATGTTCTTTTTTCCAAATTGGAGATCTTTTCTTAATTTCTTCAATTATGTATCTAGAAAGAATATATGTCTCTGCTCTATGAGGGCAAGCAACTGCAATAATAATGCTTATTTCTCCTAATCCCAAATATCCTTTTACATGTTCTATATAAACTGCTTTATCTTTAATTTTTAATTTTTGGTCAACATCATTATAAATTTCCTCAAAACTTTTAATCACCATTGCATCATGACTATCGTAAGTAATTCCTGTTACTTTTTTATTATCATTATTTTCTCTAACAGTTCCTTTAAAAATCAATGAAGCTCCAAATTTAGATGAAGAAATAAAATTTTCAGCTTTATCAACTTCTATTTTTTCTTTTTTAATATCTATTATTTTTGCATGAAGCATTAACCACCTCCAATAGGGGGAATAATTCCAATTTTTTGATCCTTTGTAATTTTATAATTTTCAGAAATAATATTATTATCTTCTGAACAGAAAGCTGAAGTTTCAATTATTTTTTTATAATTTTCATTTCCTTTAAACTTTTCATCAACATAATTAATAATTTTTTTCTTTAAATCTTTAATTGAAGTCTTTTTTTCAATATTAAATTCTAAAAAATCTTTATCACTTAAATCTCTACTTGCTCCAAAAAGCTCAAGTTTAACTTTCATAATTAAAAAATATTTTCTAAAAATTTAGGAAGTCCATCTGGATTTGTCCATAATCCACTCTTCCCACCTTCCTTAATTAATAATTTAACATTATCAATTTTTAGATGTGGATTTACAATTTTACTTAGGTCGTAAATTGTAATCAATGCAGCATTAACTCCCATAATTGCTTCCATCTCAACACCTGTTTTTGCAACTGCCGAAACAACACAAAATACTTCTAAAGAAAAATCTTCGTCGTACATAACAATTTTAGTTGCAGTGTGATCTATTGGAAGAGGATGACATAAGGGAATTAATTCACTTGTTTTTTTCACACCCAATACAGCCGAAACTTCTGCTAGAGTTATAGGATCTCCCTTGGGCATCTCTTTATTTTTGATCATGTTAAAAACTTTTTTCCCAACATAAATTTTCCCTGATGCAAGAGCTCTTCTAAATGTTTCTTTTTTTGAGGAAACATCAACCATATTAAATGAATTTTTTTTAAAAATTTCTTTTGCCCAATCTTTTAATTCATCTTGATTTACTATTTTTAATTTAGTCAATTATCCTCCTGTTTTAGATAAATTTTTAGTTGAACCTGTGTCTCCAAGCTCTAAATAATGTGACTCTTTTTTAAACTGCATTTGTTTTAATATAAGGTCTTTTAACTCATTAAGTTGATCGTCTTTTTGTATTAAATGTCTTACACTTATTCCAGTATTTCCAAATAAACAAAGTCTCAAATCTCCTCTAGAAGTAATCCTTAAACGATTACAAGTTTTACAAAAATCTTTTGAATAAGGAGCAATTATTCCAAATTTACCTTTATATTCAGGGTTTATATAATTAAGAGAAGGACCAGCGTCTTTTCCTAAAGTTTGATAAATCCAATTATTTTTATTTAAATAATTCTTAAATATCTTGGCTGATGCATGATATTTTTTAAA
This sequence comes from uncultured Pelagibacteraceae bacterium, assembly GCA_902560685.1. Lineage (GTDB taxonomy): Bacteria > Pseudomonadota > Alphaproteobacteria > Pelagibacterales > Pelagibacteraceae > Pelagibacter. The sequence continues at coordinate 25,046 of CACEMT010000005.1, forward strand.
ATATTCTAAATTATCACCAGTTTGCATTAGCTCTATATATCTAAAATCTATTTTGTTATTTTGAATAAATTTTGACCATGTATCAAAGTCTTTTTCTGATGAATTAATTCCATTCAGTAGAACAGCATTAATTTTAATATTTTCAAAACCTAATTCTTGTAAATTTTTTATTCCTTCTAATATTTCTGGCAGCCTGTCGTGTCCAGTAACATTTTTAAAAGTTTCACGGCTAAGACTATCTATACTTATATTTATTCCATTTAGACCACTATCAACTAATAGCTTTGCTTTTTTATTTAAATGATAGCCATTTGTTGTAATTACAACTTTTTTTATTCCAGCATCTACTTTTAAAACTTTAATAATTTCAAAAAAATCTTTCCTTACAGTTGGTTCACCACCTGTAATTCTAATTTTATTAACCCCTAATTCAGAGAAGCATTTCGCAAGACGTTTAATTTCATCAAGATGTAGAAATTTTCTATTATCGCTTTTATCGACTTGGTAGCCATTTGGTAAACAATAACCACATTTAAAATTACAAACATCTGTAATTGACATTCTAATATACGGAAATGTTCTACCAAAACTATCTCTAAGCATTTTTATTTATTTTTTTTTAATTTAAGTTATCATAATTATTAAATTATATCATGACCAAAATCCTTACCAATGATGAGATAAATCAGTTCAAAAAAGATGGTGCTATATTTTTAAAAGGAAAATTTGATACTAGCTGGATAAAAAAACTTCAGACTGGAATAGAAAAAGATATAAAAAATCCAAGTCCAAGATTTAAATCTCATACTTTAGAAAAAGGTGTTCCAGCCTATTTAGAAGATTATTGGACTTGGCATTTGGTTCCAGAATTTACAGATTTTGTATTCAATTCACCTTATGCAAAAATAGCATCAGAGTTAATGTCAGCAAAAAAAATAAATCTTGTTATGGATAATTGGTTTTTAAGAGAAGGTGGGTCTAAATCTAAAACTCCTTTCCATCATGATGTTAGCTACTTCGATATGGAAGGTACGATGTGCGTACTTTGGCTACCGCTCCAACCAAGTAAAAAAGATGAAGGTGTTGCTTGGGTAAAAGGATCACATTTATGGAACAAATTGTTTTTAAGGGTTCTTTTTAAAGATGGTCACAAGATAGAAGGTGATGAATGCATAATTAATGGAAAAAAATATGAAACACCTCCAGATATTTTAGGAAATAAAGAGAAATATGAATTTTTAAATTGGGATTGTGATTTGGGAGACTGTGTAATTTTTGATATGAGAACACTTCATGGTGCTCTTAGTCCATCTATACCAAACAAAACATTAAGTCGTTATACTCTAAGAGTAGCAAAAGAAGATGCAAAGATAAGTTATATTGGTGATTGGACTAGTTATAATTATAGAAAAGCTATGCAAGACGCTGGATATAAAAATGGCGATCCCCTAGGTGGTGAAATGTTTCCAACTTTATATGAAACTAATTAACTTCTAGCCCTTAAGACTAGAAGTTAAATTTCTAAAAATTTATCCTGCAGGTTTATAAAGACCCATTGCTTTTCCAGCCATCTCAGCTGTTTTACTCATATCCATTTCTTCTAATATAGTAAAATTGCTAATAGCTCCAGAAGCCTCAACTGCTAATTTAACTGCAGCCATCGACTCAAAGTCTTTTCCACTAACACATCCAACAAAATCATAAGATCCTCTTGTTATCGCAAATGATTCCATTTTAGCATCTAATGCTGTTGCCAATGCATTTGCAGCAGCAGCTCTATCTTGTTTGGGATCTTTTATAAATCCTTTAAACGCTTGAGCAGTGTAGTTTCCAATTATATAAAATTTAGCCATAATATTCTCCTTTCTTTAATATTTTAGAATATCATTATTACAAAAATGTTATAATGAGTAAATTGCATAGTAGACACAATCTAAAGTAATGTTAAATTGAAGATTATGTACGAAAAATTTGGACAATTTATTGATGGTAAGTGGCAAAAGTCATCTGACAAATCAACATATGAAGTTATTAATCCAGCTAATGAAGAAGTTATAGGTCACGCATCAAAAGCAACACCTGCTGATGTTGATAGAGCCTTAAAGTCTGCCGCGAAAGGTTTAGAAGTTTGGAAAAAAACACCACCTTGGCAAAGATCTTATATAATTAGAAAAATTGCAGATAAGATGAGAGAAAAACAAGATGTACTAGCTAAATGGATGACACTCGAAGTAGGAAAACCATTTACAGAAGCTAAAGTAGAGGTCAATGTTTCAGCAGATATTTTTGAATGGAATGCAGAAGAGACAAAAAGAATTTTTGGTCAAACAGTTGAAAGTAGATTTGAAGATACTAGGGTACATGTTTACTATCAACCAATAGGAGTTGTTGCAGCTTTAACACCATGGAATTTTCCATTACTTTTATCTTCACGAAAGATTTCTACAGCCTTAGCCGCTGGTTGTTCAGTTATAATTAAACCAGATGTAATTACTCCCGGAAGTGTAATGGAATTAATAGATATATGCAGGGAATGTGGAGTTCCTGCAGGAGTAGTAAACTTATTATCTGGTGATCCACCAAGTATTGCAAAACAGTTAATTTCATCAGATATAATTAAAAAAATTTCTGTTACAGGATCTACAAGAGTTGGCAAACTAATCCTTAAACAAGCTGCTGATAAAGTTCAAAGAGTTACTATGGAATTAAGTGGTCATGCACCATTTATCGTATTCGATGATGCAAATATAGAAAAAGCTACTGATATGGCAATTGCTGCAAAATTTAGAAATAATGGACAAGTTTGTATATCTCCAAATAGATTTTACATTCAAGAAAGTAAAAAAGATGAATTTGTAAATCTATTTGTTGAAAAAACAAAAAAGTTAAAAATAGGTGATGGCATGGATCCAAATGTTCAACTTGGTCCTTTAACAACAAAAAAAAGATTAAATGAAGTAGAAGAATTAGTTGAAACAACAAAAAAAGAAGGTGCAAAAGTATTATTAGGTGGAAAAAGACCCTCTGGATTTAACAAAGGTTTTTATTATGAACCAACAATTTTTGATAATGTGAAAGATGAATTTACAATTATGAAAGTTGAGCCATTTGGTCCACTGGTACCAATGTTATCTTTTAAATCATTTGATGAAGTAATTGAAAGAGCAAATAATAATGACTTAGGTCTTAGTAGCTACATATGTACAAACTCAATGGAACAAGCGCATAGAGCATCAGAACTAATGGAAACAGGTACTGTTGCGGTTAACACTCCTTTAGTAGCCATAGCCGAAGCACCATTTGGAGGAATAAAACAAACCGGATATGGAAGAGAAGGTGGTTCAATGGCGATTAAAGATTATTTGAATGTTAAATACACACACCTTGGTATCAAAGGTTAGTTAAATTGAGAAAAAATAAGCTTAAAAAATTATTCAAAGAAGGAAAAGCAGCCATCAATGGGTGGATAGAAATACCCAGCTCATATTCTGCAGAAGCAATGGCCCATCAAGGTTTGGATTCCTTAACTATAGACTTACAACATGGAGCTATTAGCCAATCAGATATTTTACAAATCTTTCAAGCAATCTCAACAACTGGGGTTGTTCCAATGGCTCGATTAAACTGGAATGAACCAGATCAAATAATGAAAGCTCTTGATTATGGAGCTTACGGGATAATTTGTCCAATGGTGAGCAATAGAAACCAAGCGGAAAAGTTTGTTCAAGCATGCATGTATCCACCAAAAGGTTACAGAAGCTTTGGTCCCACGAGAGGCTTTATGTATGGAGGAAATGATTACGCAGATCATGCAAATGATGAAATTTTAAAAATTGCAATGATAGAAACAAAAGAAGCATTAAACGAATTAGATAAAATAATGAAAACCCCAGATCTTGATGGTGTTTATATTGGTCCTTCAGATTTAAGTTTATCAATCGGAGAAAAAGCTGGTTTTGATAAGCCAGAAGGACATCCAACTTATGAACAAACTTTAAATATTCTAAACCACGCAAAAAAAAATAATATAGTTGCTGGTATTCATAATGCTACTCCAGAGTACGCAAAAAAAATGATTAATATTGGATTTCAGCTAGTATCAGTTGGTAGTGACAAAATATTTATGAGCGATGGAGCTAAATCAATTGTAAACAAGATTAAAAATTAATGCAAATAGGAATAGATTTAGGAGCTAGCAAAATAGAGAGTGTTGTCTTGTCTGATGATGGAAAGGAACATTTAAGAGAAAGAGAGCATACGCCACAAAGTTACAATGAGACAATAAACCTTATAAAAAAAATAGTAATAGAGATTGAAAGAAAATTTAACAAAGAATTAAATGTTGGTTTATGTCATCCAGGCGCAATAATTCCTTCAACTGGTAAACATAAAAATGCAAACAATACTTTATGGTTAAATAATAGAACATTACAAAAAGATATATCTAAAGAACTTAATAAAAATGTTTATTGTGAAAACGATGCAAATTGCCTTGCTTTATCTGAAGCTATTGATGGGTCCGCGAAAAATTATAAGACAGTTTTTGGTGTAATACTTGGCTCAGGATGTGGAGGTGGGTTAGTTATTAATAAAAAAATTATTTCAGGATCAAATAATAATGCAGGTGAATGGGGCCATAACCCTTTACCATATTTTGGATTAATCGAAGATGAAGTTTCTTCATTATCAAAAGATAGTATCTTAGTACCTAATATTTCTATTGAAAAATATGTTTCAGGAAAAGGATTAGAAGATTTATATTTCGAAAATTTTAAAAAAAAAATTTCAGCTGAGGAAATATTTAAAAACCAAAAGGAAAATCAAAAATTTATAGATAATTTCTATAATAGACTCTCAAGAAGTTTATCTACATTAATAAACATTATTGATCCAGACGCTATAGTGTTCGGTGGAGGGCTATCAAATGAAATTAATGATTTGAATTTACTTAAAGAAATGACAGGAAATTTTGCCGGTTCTTCGAATTATAACACGGAATTCCTTAAGCCTATGTATGGAGATGCAAGTGGAGTTAGAGGAGCGGCTAGACTTGGAAAAACAACTAATTATTGATATTATAAAATAAAATGAAATTTTTACGAATAGGGATCAATGGAAAAGAAAAACCAGCAGTGCTGGACAAAGATGGAAAAATTAGAGATTTAAGTTCAAAAATAAAAGATTTTAGTCCTGAATTTTTAAACAATTCATCAATAAATAATCTTAAAAATTTAAATTTATCTGATCTCCCCGAACTATCCAAAAATGAAAGAGTTGGTGCTTGCATAGTAAAACCAGGAAAATTTGTTGCAATAGGATTAAATTATTCTGATCATGCAAAAGAAACAGGAGCTAAAACACCAACAGAACCAATAGTCTTCATGAAAGCAACTAGCAGCATTTCAGGACCATATGATGATATAGAAATGCCAAAAGATTCATCTAAATTAGATTGGGAAGTTGAGTTAGCAGTAGTTATTGGAAAAGAAACAAAAAATATTTCTGAGAAAGAAGTTTCAGATCATATATTAGGTTATTGTATTGTTAATGATGTCAGCGAAAGAGAATGGCAACTTGAGAAATCAGGTCAATGGGTCAAAGGAAAGTCAGCTGATACATTTGGACCTACGGGACCTTATTTAGTAACTCAAGACGAAATTCCTGATATTAATAATTTAAATTTAACATTAGAAGTTAATGGAAAAACAATGCAATCTGGCAATACAAAGAATATGATTTTTAATGTAAATTTTTTAATTTCTTATTTGAGCAAGTTTATGTCTTTACAACCAGGTGATTTAATTACTACAGGAACCCCTGCAGGAGTTGGAATGGGAATGAAGCCACAAGTATTTTTAAAATCAGGCGATAATATTAAATTGAGTATAGATTTTTTGGGCGAACAAAATTCAAAAGTTGTAGTTAAATAAAATAAACTATGTTTGAATTATTTATTGCTTTGGGCGCAGGATTAATTAGTTTTTTATCACCCTGTGTTTTGCCTCTTATTCCAGGCTATATTTCTTATATTTCTGGAAGTTCACTTAATGAATTAGTTGAGAAAAAAAATATTAATTTAATACCAATCATTTTATTTACCGTTGGTTTTTCTATTGTTTTTATAATTTTTGGAGCAGCATCAACTTTCTTGGGTCAATTATTACTTCAAAATTCTTTCGAATTAAGAATACTAGCTGGAGTTATTATTATTATTTTTTCACTCCATATAATCGGCGTAATAAATTTAAAGTTTTTGAATTATGAAAAAAGAATTCAAACAAATACTAATAAAAATATATTTAGCCCTATACTTATTGGAGCTGCTTTTGGTTTTGGATGGACTCCTTGCATTGGTCCAATTTTGGGTTCTATTTTAGCTTTAGCAGCAACAGAAGAGAGCATTAATAAAGGAATATTACTATTATTTTTTTACTCATTAGGCTTAGCTATTCCATTTATTCTATCAGGATACTTAATACAGAGATTTTTGATATTTTCTAAAAACTTTAAAAAGAATATTAATTTAGTATCAAAAATCGGTGGAATAATTTTGCTTATCACGGGTATTTTGATTTTAACTAATCAACTACAGACTTTGGGTTATTATATTTTAAATATCTTTCCATTTTTGCAAAATTTTGGATAAAACTTAATTATGAAAATTTATCAAATTGACTGTAGTGCTAGAAAAAAAGGATCTGCTTCAAGAGAATTAGCAAAAAAACTTCTTGAGAAAATTAAAAAATCAGAAGACGAAGTGATTTACAGAGATTTAGATGATGAGATGCTTTTTGTGGCTGGTCTTACAGAATCTGGAATGTCTATACCTGAGAATGAAAGAACGGACCAACATAAAAAAATGTTTGAACTATCTGACAAATTAGTAAAGGAATTAAAAGAAAGTGATATTATAATAATTTCAACACCAATATATAATTTTGGTCCACCTGCAACTCTAAAAGCTTGGTCTGATCTTGCTGCAAGAGTAAAATCAACTTTTAAATATTCTCAAGAAGGAAAACAAATAGGACTTTTAGAAAGCAAAAAAGTCTACCTAGTAATTACTTCTGGTGGAACAAGAGTAGGGAGTAAAGATGATTATTTAACTCCTTGGCTTAAACACGTACTAAATTTTTTTGGAATTAAAAATATTCAAACGATTTCAGCAGATCAAATGTCAATCGATTATGAAAGATCAATCAAAAAAGCTGAAGAACAAATAAGCAAAATAACTTAAAGTTATTTTTTTTTTGGTTTAGTAAATACTATTAAGATCACTCCAATTATAATTACCACCCCGCCAATAAATAATTCTTTAGTAGGTTCTTCACCTAAAAGAAAAATTGCAGCTAATAATCCGGTAGGTGGTATACCCATAGTGACTATAGGTAAAACTTTGTATAAAGGATTTCTTTTTAAAACATAATAGAAACAACCATAAGTTATTGGTTGCATAATAAATCCAAGGTAAATAGCTATCATCCAACTTTCAAAACTTGCATTTTTAAAATAGTTGATTGTGTTCCCATCAAATATAGCAGAAAGTCCAATTAATATTGGTCCAGAAAATAAGCCTAACCAAGCAACAAGTGCTAATGGATTTATTTCTTTACTTAATGGTTTTACTAAAACTTGCCCTAATGCCCAAACACCAGATCCTATAATAGTTAATGATACACCAAGAACTTTACCATCTAAATTAGGTGATCCAGTTAAAATATATACACCAACAAATGCAATAGCTATTCCTATTAGAGCCTTCACTGTTGGTTTTTCTTTAAGCATGAAGTATGCAAACAAAACACCAAAAGGAACTTCAGTTTGAACAAGCAAAACTGCTGCTGAAGCGTCAATCAAATCTAAACCAGTGTAAGTGATACTATACTGTATTGTATTTGCTATTAGCGAAGCGAAAAAAATTTTCTTAAGATAACCTCTTGGTATTGGAAACCACCAAACTAAAAGTAATGCTACAAAAGTAAATCGCAATCCCATCAATAGAAATGGAGGTAAATACTCCATAGCAGGTTTTGCAATAACAAAACCAAATCCTAAAAAAATTGGAACTAAGGCAGCAATTAAAGAATCTCGAAGCGTCAAAGCTTAAATTTTCTTTTTAAATGTCTTAATTTACCCTCTGTACTATCAAAATCTATGTAACAACCTTGTAGAAATCTTTTTCCTTCTTTTGGGTCAAACTTAGTTCTTCCGTGTAAAACCCTATAATTATCCATCATCATAAGATCTTTTGGAGTTAATTTAAATTCTATTCTGTTTTTTTCGGAGTTATATAAATCAGATAATTTTTTTCTTGCTTTATAATATAAATCCAATTTATTTTTTTCTAATACTGGCACATAGTCTAATCTTGGACTAAATCTTACTTGCTTAAATTCTTTATTATCATCTAAATGAATTAATTCAGACCAATCTTCTAACATTACGCTTTTATCAGTAAATTTAAATCTAACTTTTACTTCTGAAAGAATTTTATAAAATTCAGGATTATCTTTTTTAAGATTTTCAGTTACAGTATATCCATCTACAATTGTTGAAAAACCTCCTTTAACTTCATTTTCAATACAATGCAATAGCTGAATACAAGGCACTGGATTTCTATAAGGATTATCAGTATGAGGACTTAAATGTAATGTTGTATAAGCTAGATCATTTGGATTTGATTTAGATTTAACGTTGAAATGTTCTCCAAAGTTAGTCCTTCTTACGCTACCAATTGAATTTGCAAATTTAACAATATAATTATTTTCTGTAGGGACATTTTTTATAACAACAAAACCAAATTCGTAAAATGAAACTAATAAATCATACATTTCTTTTGATTCAAAAAAACCTTCTTTGTATTCAAAATTTTTTATATTTTTTAAAGAAGAGTCCCATTTTTTTTTGGGAATTGATTTAATTACGGTATCTTTATTTGAGAACTCAGTTTCGAGTTTAGTTATATCAAGCTTAGAGTTTACTCCATCATTAAAATCAACTTCAAGAAAACCATTTTTTATCTGAGCTTTTTTTATAATTATTTCTCCATTCATTGTTGATGGATCAAACAATCTTTGTTGTGTGCCTTTGTCTAAAAATTCATCTCCATCAACTCTTTCCCTCAACCAAAAAGGGTGAATCTCTTGAACTGATTCGCCATTATTAAAGAAAACTTTATTTTCGTTTAGTTCAATTTTCATAAGATTTTTTGAGGATTATTTAAAATTTAGCTTTAATCAAGATAAATAAGATAGTATGTGATTGTTGCCATGGATCAATTAAGCAAAAAAGAATTCAGATATTATGCTAATTTTTTAAATCGATTAGCAAGGGACATGAATAAGTTTTATAATTTAAAGCTAAACAAGCCCTTTAAACCTATAAATAAAAGTAGAGGAAAAGGTTACGACCCAGTGACCAAAGCAGACAGAGCCTTTGAGAAATTTATAAGATCTAAAATTCAAAAGAAATTTCCCAAACATGAGATTATAGGTGAAGAATTTGGTCGAAAAAAATCTAAAAGTGATTTTACATGGGTAATAGATCCAATTGACGGAACTAGATCATTTGTAATTGGTAATCCAACTTGGAGCAATTTAATTGCATTAAATTATAAAGGAAACCCAGTTGTAGGATTAGCTAATTTTCCAAAATTAAATAAGTATTATTTAAATATTTCAAAAAATAATGCTTATGTAATTGAGGGAGGAAAAAAAAGAAAACTCTCAGTAAATAAAAAAGTTACTTTTAAAAATATTAAAGTTGCAGGAGCGTTTCATGGTTGGCTTTCATTAAAGAAGCAAAGCAAAATTTCTAAAGTTTTAAAACTTATGCAGTTTCCATGTTTTGATGCATTGAGCTATGCTCACTTTTGCGAAGGAAAAATTGATATAGTCCTTCAATGTCAAAATAAAATATGGGATGTGCATGCTCTCATTCCTATAATTTCTGCAGCAGGCGGAATAGCAACTAACTGGAAGAATGGAGAAGCTAAACATGGAGGAAGCATTTTAGTTTCAGCAAACAAAATTATACACAAAAAAATGTTAAAACTTTTAAAGCCAGCGCTTTAAATAATGAAAGTAATTATTTTACAACATATAAGTATAGAAGATCCTGGATACATTAAAGATTTAATGATTAAGGATGGTGCTGAATTAACTACTATAGAGTTAGATGAAGGTCAAAAAATACCGTCTGATTTATCAAAATTTGATGCAATGTTTTGTATGGGTGGTCCAATGGATACCTGGATGGAAAAAGATTATCCATGGTTAATTGAAGAAAAAAAAGCGATTAATGAATTTGTTGTTTTTTTAAAAAAACCTTACCTGGGATTTTGTTTAGGATGTCAATTGTTAGGAGAAGTCACAGGAGGCAAAGTTGTAAAATCTCAAAATCCTGAAATTGGAATGTTAGATATAAATTTTTCTGAAAATAAAAATAATGATTTATTGTTTTCTAAATTTCCAGAAAAAATTAAATCACTTCAGTGGCACTCTTATGAGGTTCAAGAATTAGAAAAAAATAAAGACATAACTTTAATTGCTTCATCTCCAGAAACAAAATATCAAATCTTTAAGTATAAAAATCATGCTTATGGAATCCAATTTCATATAGAAATTAAAAAAACCACAGTTGGCGAATGGGGATGTGTTCCTGAATATAAATCTGCTTTAGAAAAACAGCTTGGAGAAGGAGCATTAGATAAATTTGATAAGGACTCTCAAACTCATATGCCCAGTATGAACGAATATTCTAAAATATTGTACGAAAATTTCAAAAAATTGGTGCAATAATTCTTCTTTTGTTTCCCTGATTATTAAGCTAGATTTTTATATTAAATAATTAGGAGGGGAAATGAAATCTAAAAATTTGGTTAAATTTTTGATAACTATTTTATTTGTTTTTTCATCTACACAAACATTTGCAAATACAATTAAATGGTCAATGCAGGGTGATAGTTTAACACTTGATCCGCATGCTCAAAATGAAGGACCAACAACAATGGTATCAAGACAGATATATGAAGCTTTAGTTACTAGAGGTTTAGATATGTCTATTGGACCACAACTAGCGGAAAGCTGGGAAGCTACAACACCTAAGACTTGGAAATTTAATCTTAGGAAAGATGTAAAGTTTAGCGATGGAACACCTATGACATCTGAAGATGTTGTATTTAGTATCTTGAGAGCTCAACAACGAACATCAGACTTTAAAGAATATATAAGCACTATTACATCAGTAAAAGCAACTGACGCTTATACAGTTGAAATTCAAACAAGAGAACCAAATCCAATTCTTTTGAACCAATTGTCAAATATATTCGTAATGTCTAAAAAATGGTGCGAAGAAAATTTTGCAATGGCTCCACAAAACTGGGATGCAGGACAAGAAACATTCTCTGCAACCAATTCAATGGGGACAGGACCATTTAAAATTACTTTAAGAGAGCCTAATACAAAAACTGTTTTTAAAAAGAATAGTAAATGGTGGGGTGAAGTTGAACACAATATAACTGAGATACACTTACTTCCAATTAAAAATGCTGCAACTAGAGTTGCTGCACTATTATCTGGAGAGTTAGATGTTGTAACAGATGCTCCTGTTCAAGACTTAGATCGTATTAGAGCTTCTGGTGCACATAAAGTTCAAAGTACTCCACAGATGCGTACAATCTTTTTAGGAATGGACCAAGCTGCTGACCAACTTAGAACTGGTAATACTGGTGACAACCCATTTAAGAAAAAAGAGGTTAGACAAGCTCTTTATCAAGCAATTGATATAGAGGCCATTAAGAAAAAAGTTATGAGAGGTTTAAGTGAACCTGCTGGTATAATTACTTTCCCAGGAGTTACTGGATACACCAAAGAACTTGATGAAAGATTGCCCTATGATGTTGATGCTGCAAAACAGTTATTAGCTGATGCGGGTTATCCTGATGGTTTTGAAGTAGAGCTAAGATGTCCTAATGACAGATATGTAAATGACGAAGCAATTTGCACTGCTGTTGTTGGAATGTTAGGGAAAATTGGTGTTAATGTAAGTTTATTTGCTCAAACTAAAAGCAAACACTTTAAGGAACTTAAAGATAACCAAGGAGACTTTTATATGTTAGGTTGGGGTGTTCCAACTTTAGATAGTCACTACGTATTTCATTACTTATATGAAACTGGCGCAAGCTGGAACAAAGTTAACTTCAGCGATTCAGAAGTTGATGCTGCGATTAGAGTAATGGAAGGTGAAGTTAATCTAGATAAAAGAAATGCTGCAATAGCAAATGCTTGGAAAATTGTAAAAGATAACATTGCTTATCTACCTTTACACCACCAAGTAATTTCTTGGGCATCAAAAAGAAGTGTTGATGTTCCTATAAGACCGAATAATGAACCATTATTCCGTTTTTCTAACGTAAGATAAATTAATCTTTTACAAGCCCTTTTTTATAAAAGGGCTTGTAAGTAAAATTTTCATAAGTTGATTAAATATTTTTTTAAGCGTCTGATACAATCCGCCATGGTGATGCTTGTCGTTGCCTTTGTTTCTTTTTCACTATTTAATTTCGTAGGAGATCCAATCAATAATATGGTTGGAGAAGAAACATCAGATGAAGAAAGAGCAGAACTTAGAGAAACACTTGGATTAACAGATCCAATATATATTCAGTTTTCTAGATTTGTAGTTAATGCTTCAAAAGGTAATTTTGGTATATCTTATCAATTAAAAAGACCAGTTTCAGAGTTAATTTCTGAAAGACTACCAGCAACAATCGAGCTTGTTTTAGTCTCGGCCTTAATTGCTCTAGTATCTGGGACTTTATTAGGCGTTTATACAGGCATAAATCGAAAAGGTTTTTTGAGCGATATAATATTAGCTATTTCCTTGCTGGGTGTCTCACTACCGACATTTGTAATCGGTATATTATTTATTTATCTTTTTGCAGTAATTTTAGGAGTATTACCTTCTTTTGGTAGAGGAGAAGTTGTTAGTCTTGGCTATTGGACTACAGGTTTTTTAACTCTATCTGGATTAAAAGCTATAATTCTTCCTTCTGTAACGCTTAGCCTTTTTCAAATGACTTACATCATCAGACTTGTTCGAGCAGAAATGATGGAAATATTGCAAACAGATTATATTAAATTTGCAAGAGCAAGAGGTATAAGTGAAAAAAGCATTCATTATAAACATGCATTAAAAAATGGATTAATACCTGTAATTACAATTGCAGGAATAAACATTGGTACCTTAATTGCATTTTCAATAATTACAGAAACTGTTTTTCAATGGCCAGGTATGGGGTTTTTATTTATCCAAGCTGTTCAATTCGTTGATATACCAATTATGTCTGCATACTTAGTTTTTATAGCATTTGTTTTTGTAATGATAAATTTCATTGTAGATATTCTATATTACTTCATTGACCCAAGAATTAGAGTTAAAGCGGAGGCAGTAAGTGGATAATAAAAATTTAACATTGTTTAATAGAATCAAAGATAGTGATATTTATTTCAGTTTTATAAAATCACCTACTGCTATACTTTCTACTTTAATCTTAATTATAATTTTCTTTTGTTCTTTTTTTGTTGAATTAGTAACACCATATAATCCATTTGATCCATCATCATTATCTTTAATGGAAGCATTCACACCACCTTCGTGGACTGAAGAAGGTCTTTCTAAATTTATTTTAGGTACTGATGGTCAAGGTAGAGATATGTTAGCGACAATTCTTTATGGATCGCGAATTTCATTAATTGTAGGTTTTTCTGCAGTTATATTTGCTTTAGTTTTAGGGGTAGGATTAGGTTTAAGTGCAGGATATTTTGGTGGAAAATATGAAATGATTGTTATGAGATTAACAGATGTACAATTAACCGTCCCAAGCATTCTAATGGCTCTTTTAGTTGATGGAATTGCTCGTGGAATAATTTCAAGAGAATTACATGATGAAATGGCAATTTATGTTTTAATTTTTGCAATTGGAATTTCTGAGTGGCCTCAGTTTGCAAGAGTATCAAGAGCTGCGACTCTAGTAGAAAAAAATAAAGATTATGTTTCTGCTTCAACAATTATTGGCGTTTCAAATATAATTATTATGTTTAAACATATTTTACCAAATATAATGAGACCAGTTCTAGTAATCGGAACAATAGGGCTTGCTCTTGCAATAATAGCTGAAGCAACTTTAAGTTTTTTAGGAGTAGGCGTTCCTCCTACAACACCTTCATTAGGTACATTAATTAGATTAGGTAATGATTTTTTATTTTCTGGTGAATGGTGGATTACATTTTTTCCAGCAATATTTTTAGTAATATTAGCATTTTCAATTAATCTTTTAGGAGATTGGATGAGAGATACTCTTAATCCAAAACTTAACTAATGACATTTTTAAAAATAAATAATTTAAGTGTTAACTATGAAATGCGAAGAGAAACAGTTTATGCAGCAAAAAAAGTAAATATAAATGTAGAAAAAGGTGAAATACTCGGTCTAGTTGGAGAATCTGGATCAGGGAAAAGCACAGTAGGTAATGCAATAATTAATCTTATAGATGAGCCTGGCAAAGTATCTGGTGGATCAATAATTTTAGATGGAACTGATATTTATGAAAATCCAGAGAATATTCTTAAATTAAGAGGAAAAAAAATAGGTCTTATTTTTCAAGACCCTCAAACCTCTTTAAATCCTATACTTACAATAGGTGAACAATTAATTGAAACAATTCAAACTCATTTGAAATTAACTACTGAAGAAGCAAAAAATAAAGCTGTTAGCTTATTAAAGGAAGTTGGAATAAAAGATGCCGAAACTAGATTTAATAACTATCCGCACCAATTTTCAGGTGGAATGAGACAAAGAGTTGTTATTTCATTGGCTCTTTGTTGTGAGCCTGAGCTCCTTATTGCTGATGAGCCTACAACAGCACTAGATGTTTCAATACAATCTCAAATTTTAGATTTAATTAAAAGATTAACCAAAGAAAGAAATTTAGCAGTTATATTAATTACTCATGACATGGGTGTTATCTCCGAAACAACAAGTAGAGTGGCAGTAATGAAAAATGGAGATTTAGTTGAAATTGGACCAACTAAAGAAATACTAACTAAACCGAAAGAGATTTATACAAAAGCACTTGTAAGCTCAGTTCCTCCTACAAATAAAAAAATAAATAGATTTAAAATTATTGAAAAGGAAAATAAAGCTAAAGGCGAAACAAATATTAAAATTTTAAATAGATGGACAAAAAAAGAAATTATTGATCAGGATCTAGTTAAGATTAAAAATTTAAGCAAAACATTTGATGATAATTTTTTTACAGAAAGTACTAAAAACTCTGTAATGGCCGTAGACGATGTATCATTTAATATAAAAGAAGGAGAATCATTTGGTTTAGTGGGAGAAAGTGGTAGTGGAAAATCAACAATCGCAAAAATGATAGTAAATTTATATAGCCCAAGTGCAGGAGATATTGATTTTGATAATGTTTGTATAACAAAAATTAAAGGTAATAAAGAAATGATGAAATTTAGAAAACAAATACAAATGATATTTCAAGATCCATACTCTTCATTAAATGGTAGATTAAAAGTTAAAGATATAGTTGCTGAACCAATTAAACTTCACAATCCCTCAATAAGTACAAAAGATATAGATAGTTATATTTATGATTTATTAGAGTCAGTTGAACTAACTCAACAATCAGCTGAAAGATATCCTCATGAATTTTCAGGAGGTCAAAGACAAAGAATATCTATTGCAAGAGCTCTTGCTACTCAACCTAGACTTCTTGTTTGTGATGAACCAACCTCAGCTTTAGATGTAAGTATCCAAGCACAAATATTAAATTTATTGAAAGATTTACAAGAACAATTAAATTTGACAATATTATTTATTAGTCATGATTTACCTGTTGTAAGACAAATGTGTGATCGAATAGCTGTTTTAAAAAATGGAAAACTTTGTGAGATATCAAAAACTGAAGAGTTATTTAAAAACCCATCTCACGATTATACAAAAGAATTACTTAAGTTAATGCCAAAAATAGAATCAATTTACAATTAAGGAGGAAAAATGCCAATGTTTAAACCAATCTTAGAAAATGAAGCTAAAGGAAAAGTCAAAGAAGTTTTTGATGAGATAAAAAGTACAAGAAAAATTACGGAAATTCCAAATTTTTGGAAATATATTGCAAACAGCCCAGAAACTTTGGAAAGAACTTGGAATTCAACTTCTCAAGTTATGAAACCAGGTGCATTAGATGCCGTAACAAAAGAGTTAATTTATGTTGCAGTTTCAATGACTAATAGTTGTGAGTATTGTACTAAATCTCATACAGCTGCTGCAAAGAAAAAAGGTGCAACAGAAGAGATGATTAAGGAAATGATCGATGTTATGGGTATAGCCAATCAAAATAATAAATTAGTTGAAGCTTACGGTGTTGAAGTTGATGAAATTTATAAGTGATTAATAAAATTTATTTTATAATTTTGTATTCAAAGTTTTGAGTAGTTTCGTTTACTTGTAGTTCTTCAGCTCCATTTCTTAAATGAAAATTTCGAGCCATTTCTGTAAGAGGTGATAAAGTAACCAATCTATTCAGGTGGTTAGACTTTTTTATAACTTTAAAAACTTCTTTAACTATTAATTTTCCTCCACCTTTTTTTGTTGACCAAACAGTATAAGCTATTGCTATTTTACCAATTTTTTGACTTCTCTGAGCACTTTGTAAAAATGCATCTTTACTTAAAAGATCTAATTCTTTTACAGTTTTAGGTATTTTATTTGTAAAAGCAAAACACATAACTGCGTGAATTTCGTCTTTATATTTAACTCCGTAAATTTTTCTTCCATAACTAGTTCTAAAATCATTGTCTAGTTCTGGTCTAACAGGATCTTTTGATATATCACACTCTTTAAGTTCAATTAATTCTGCTCCCTTTATCCATCCAAAGAAGCTTTGAACATTTTTTTTTATCTCACTTTTACCTTTCCTTAGGCGAGCTTTAATTCGATATTTATCTATTTCTATTGACATAATAATTTACTAAATACTTTTCTTTAATTTTTAATGACAATGCTATTTGATAAAAACAGCTATGCAATTTTTGATTTAATCTAATCTATTGGGTAATTCCAAGCATCTCCACCAACAACTTTTGATATAGCAGAGAAATCTTTATTGTCATTTCCTTCTTCACAAAATTTATCATAAATTTCCAAAGCCATTTTTGCAAGAGGAGTTGAAGCATTTACTTGTTTTGCACACTCGTTAGCTAATTTTAAATCTTTATTCATCATTCCAGCTGAAAATCCTGGACGATAATTATTATTTGATGGAGTTCCATCAATTAAACCAGGTAGAGGAGGATAAACTGAAATTGGCCAACTATTTCCTGAAGCATTTTTCATTATCTCGTGAACTTTTTTGATATCTATGTTTAATCTTTTTGCTAGCATAAGTGACTCTGAAGCAGCAATCATAGTAATTCCTAAAGACATGTTGTTACAAATTTTTGCTCCATTACCACTTCCAAGATCTCCAGCATGGAATATATTTTTTCCCATTATTTTTAATAAGGGTAGAGCAATATCAAAAGCTTCTTTGGTTCCGCCAACCATGATATTCAAAGTTGCTTTTTCTGCACCCATGACACCTCCGCTCACAGGAGCATCGATCATTTTAATTCCTTTTTCTTTAGCTTTTTTACCTATTTCAATTGAAGTCTGAATATCAATTGTAGAACAATCAATAAGAAGACAATTTTTAGAAACTTTATTAATTATACCTTTTTCTCCTAAATAAACTTCTTTTGAATTTTTACCTTCAGGAAGCATTGTGATTACAGTTGTTACTTCATTTGTAATTAAATCATCTAAGTTTTCTATAACATCTAATTTTTTTTCTTTTGCTTTTTCAATCATATTTTTTGAAACATCAAAAACTTTAACTTTTTTCCCCGCTTTAACTAAATTATTTGCCATTGGGTTTCCCATATTACCAACTCCAATGAACGCTACTTGTTCAGACATATTTTTCTCCTTATAAAAAATTTAATTTACTTTACCCAGTAAATTTACAATTAAGACTCCCGCAATGATCAAAATAATTCCAATTAAACCATATGCATTTGGCATTTGATTATATTTAATAATTCCAAAAATTAGTATTGATGCGACTGTAACCGCACTGTAAGTGGCATATGCAAAACCAACTGGAATTGCATACATTCCCTTTGCAAGCGAAAACATTGTTACACACATTAAAAGTATACAAGCGACAGAGGGTGTAAGTTTTGTAAATCCATCAGAAATTTTCGCAAGGCTGTTTGCAGTTATTCCACAAGATATTGCAATGAATAAAAAAATATATCCCGTTAATGGTTTCATTAATTGGCTTTTCCTAACAAATTAACAATTAAAACTCCAGCTATAATTAAAGCAAGACCTAACATGGTATAAAGATCCGGGATCTGTTTAAATTTATACATACCAACAATTGTAGTTGCAATAATACACAAACCGGCGAAAGAAGCATAAGTTATTCCAACTGGAATTGATTTCATAACAAGAGACAACGTATACATACATCCAACAATAGTTACTGCAGTTATAATACTTGGTAACAATACTGTGAAACCTTGAGCACCTTTAGCAAAACCATTTGATGCAGTCCCTAAAACAACCGCTATGATTAAAATTATATAAGCTGATATATTACTCACAAATAAAGATTATTATTAATTAGTAATTTTATCTACAAATTTTTTTGTTGGCGGGCCTACAACTAGAGATGTAATTATTGCTATTGGCAAACTTACTGACCATGCTTTTAAAAATCTTTGAATATATTCATTATCCATTCCAGTATTAATATAAGTAATAATTAAGGTCATAAACAAGCTCATTCCAAAACCCATAATTAAAATGAAAATAAAATTAGAATATTTTTTTTTGAACATTTTTTTACCAGTTTATAAATGAAATATTAAAAAATAAAAATAAATTATCCACGAAATAAAACATGCTAATGTAACAAATAAAATAGTTATTCCTGTTGTTGTATCATTATTGTATTTTTTATTTACTTTTTTTCTCCAACTTTCTGGATACAACGGAAGTGTGAATGCATAAATGATTAAAAATAAATTAAATGCAGTAACAACTATACAAAAAAAAAATAACTGATCCATTATTTTTTGGACCAATTTATAGCATCTTCCATTCTATCGTCTCCCCAAAAGATCTCATTATTAACTATAAATGATGGACTGCCAAAAACTTTATTGTTACGTGCGCTATCTGTATTTGCCAAAAATTCTTTTTCTATTCCTTCTGAATTTGCATTTAAAATGACTTTATCTTTATCTAGTTTTAGTTCGGAACATATTTCAGAAATATTAGGTTCTACTGCAGGCTCTTTATTTTCTTGAAACCATCTTTTGTAAGTGAGTCTTACATAATCAACTCCCCAACCTTCTTTTAAACCAAGTATTGCAAGTTTATTTGCTAGGTCAAATTGAGTTAACGGGTAAGGAACAGGAGTTTTTGCAGAAAAACCATAACCTTCTGCTCTTCTTTCAATATCTCTCCACATGTAATCAACTTTACTTTTTTTATCATCTGGAAAAGGATGATTATTCATTTCATTCATTATTATTCTTACACTGAATGGTTTCCAATTAAATTTTACACCATGTTTTTTTTCAACATCTAAAATTCTTGTTACAGAAAGATATGTATATGTGCTTCCAATGGAAAAATAAAAATCAATATTACTCATTTAATTTAAAACGCATCTAGCTGTAATTTTATTACCATCATGATCACGTACATAACCATAATAATTTCCATCTGATCTTGGTCCTGGTGCCCCTTCATCAATAGCACCATTTTCTAACGCTGTTTTATGAAATTTATCTACAGCCTCTTTCGTTTGAGCTGCTAAAGCAACCATTGTACCGTTGCCTGCTGTTGCATTTTCTTTATTATGAGGTTTTATAATATAAAACTTTGCTCCATCATCTTCACTGAAACCATATCCAATATATCTTTCTGTAATTTTGACTCGTTTCATTTCAAGATGAGCTAATATAGCATCATAAAACTTACTTGCTTTTTCAAGATCATTAGTCCCAACCATTACAAAACCAATTGCTTTATTCATTAACAATCTTTACTTAGGCATTGGTGTTGCGCCAGTTTCTAAAGCAATTATCTTACCGTCTTTATACTTATAAACTGCCATTACAGCTTCAACATTTCCATCATCAAATGTTACGAATGCATGGTGTATTCCAACTTCATTATTTTCATAAACAATTCTTGTTTTATCTTGTTTAATGTCACCACTCATCGCCCATTTAATTACATCAGATTTACTTAAAGAATTTCCTGATTTATGCATTGTAAATTTAAAATCATCATGCAAAAGTTCATTCATAGCTGCTTCATCTTTATTTGTCATTGCAGCACTATATTTTTCTAAAATAGACATATTATTTTGCTCCTTTAATTATTATTACATTTCCGACAGAGTTATCTAACCGTATCTGTCTTACCGGTTTGTATTCTTCAGAATTATAAAACTCTAAAGCTTTTTCGTAAGAAGGAAATTTGACAACGACTGTTCTAGGGAGTTTCCATTCACCCTCAACACATTCGTAATCTCCTCCTCTTACTAAATATTCTCCTCCATATTTAGCAACTAACCCTGAAGCTTTCGCTACATAATTTTTATATTCTTCAGGGTTAGTTATTTCGATTTGAAATATTGCATATCCAGTCATTTTTATTAATCCTTATAGATTAACTTTACTCAATTCATACATTTCAACAACTTCGATACATTCATCAAAAATAGGTTTTGCAATCGGGTTGTTACCTGAAGCAAACTTCTTCATTTCCTCTTCATTATGAACCGAGACTTTAAACATAACATAACTTTTATCTGGCCCTATTCCAGGAACTGTTTTTTCAACATGAGCAACAGTTTTTCTTACTGCCATTCCCTCATCTGATTGCATAAATCCCATGAATTTTTCAAATTTTCCTTCACCAGATTTAATTCTTGCTATTGCAAGCATTTCTTTTTCCATATTTACTCCTTTCTTTTTTATCAAAAAATTATTTTATTAATTTTAATTTTACAATGTAACAACTTTGTTACATAACAGGTATGCATTAATTATATCCAGTTAGGAAATGGTAGGCCTTTTTCTTCTAAAAATTTTTTATTAAACATCTTAGAGTTGTATTTATCTGATTTATCGCAAAGAATAGTGACAATAGTTTTTCCTGGTCCGAGTTCTTTTCCTAATCTTATTGCTCCTGCGATATTAACTCCACAACTAGTACCAAGACTTAAACCTTCATTTTGAATTAAGTCATACAGAATAGGTAAAGACTCATGGTCACTTATTGAAAATGCTCCATCTATTTTAGCTTCAGCAAAATTAGCTGTTACTCTACTTGAGCCAATACCTTCAGTGATTGATCCTCCTTCACTTTTTAACTCTCCATTCTTTATATAATTGTAAAGAGCAGAGCCTGCTGGATCAGATAAATAAATTTTAATATTTTTGTTTTTTTCTTTTAAATAACTACTCACACCTGCAATAGTTCCACCTGTTCCAGACGAACATACAAATCCATCTACTTTTCCATCTGTTTGTTCCCAAATTTCTGGTCCAGTTGTTTCATAGTGTCCTTTAGCATTAGCAGTATTGTCAAATTGATTTGCCCAAACTACACCATGATTATTTGTACTTTTTAATTCTTCGGCTACTCTTTTTGCAACTTTTACGTAGTTACCATCATCTTTGTAAGGTTTTGGTGGCACAAGTTTTAAATCAGCACCAATGTTTCTTAACATATCTTTTTTCTCTTGGGTTTGGTTATCGTTCATTACAATTATAGTTTTATAACCAATTGAATTTCCAATAAGACAAAGACCAATTCCAGTATTCCCTGCAGTGCCTTCAACTATTATTCCACCTTTTGAAATTAATTTTTTCTCTTGAGCGTCTTTTATTAGTGCTAAAGCCGCTCTATCTTTAACTGATCCTCCAGGATTTAAATATTCTGCTTTACCATAAATATTACAACCCGTTATCTCTGATGCAGCTTTGAGTTTGATTAATGGAGTATTTCCTATTCCTTCAATGAAATTATTTTGAGAATTTTTCATTTATTATCTCCATTAGCAATACCATAAGGTTTAAATTCTTCAGTAGCAGTTCCAACATTTTTTGCAGGAATACCAACCATAACTGCATTTTCAGGAACATCTTTTGTTACAACAGCATTAGCTCCTATTTTTGCATTTTTACCAACAACAACAGGTCCTAAAACTTGAGCTCCAGAACCCACGACGACATTATCCATTAATGTTGGATGTCTTTTAGAACCTCTTTGATCATTTGAATTAATACTTGGTGAAATCCCTCCCAAAGTAACCATATGATATATCGTTACATTGTCACCAATTTCAGACGTTTCACCAATAACAACACCCATACCATGATCTATAAAAAGATTTTTACCTATTTTGGCTCTTGGGTGAATTTCTATTCCAGTTAAAAATCTTGAAAATTGAGAAATAATTCTTGCAATTAAATCAAACTTAGCGACAGAAAAAAAATTTGCTATTTGATGAAAAAAAACAGCTTTAACACCTGGGTAAGTTAATATTACACTTAGCTTAGACTTAGCAGCTGGATCCCTGTTGATTATAGATTCTAAAAAACTATTCATGATATTTAAATTATTTTGATTATTTAAATGATCAGTTAGTTGTCACAACAACAACTACCCGAATCAGGTTTGCATGAGCACTCTTTGATTCCATCACAAGTGCATCTATCGCTAATACAATTTGTACATTTACATTTTGGGTTATCGCATGCCATACTATGAATATAATATGTGTTGATATTTAAAATACAAGGTCAAATTTGTCACCAATTACAATCTATCTAAAGTAAGTCCTTTAACATTTGCAGGTACAGCAATATCCATCATTTTGGGATTTGCTAAGTTTAGATTATTCATAATTTCTGCGTACTCTTCTTTTGAACTTACTTGAAGTCTAGGATTATTATTTTTTTCATTTTCAATTGTTGAGTATTTTTTTCCATTATAATCATGTGCTGGATACACCAAAGTGTCTTTTGGTAATTTTAGTAATTTATTAAATAAAGATTCATAAGCATCTTCTGCACTTCCATTTTGAAAGTCTGTTCTTCCAGTTCCATTTATTAAGAGAGTGTCACCTGTAAAAACTCTGTCATTCATTAAATAACTGTAAGAACAGTCTGTATGACCCGGAGTATAAATTGCTTTAAGTTCTATGTTTTCTACATTTATTTTTTCACTATCTTTTATTCTTAAATCAATTACTTCAGATTTAGATTTTTCTCCCATAATTCTAGTACAGTTAGTTCTTTTATTTAGTTCGTTTAATCCAGTGACATGATCTGCATGTATATGTGTGTCAATTACTTTAACTAATTTTAATTCTAAATTTTTTAATACCTCTATGTATTTATCTGTATGTTCAATTACAGGATCAATTATTAAGGCCTCTCTACCTTTTCCACTTGATATAATGTAAGTGTAGGTTGAAGATTTGGTGTCAAATAATTGTTCAAATATCATTAGTTACTAAATACTATAAAAAATTGCATAGCAAATCAATCTTGCTTATAATAATTCTAAAAAACAAATTCAAAGGAGAATTGAATGACTTTAAAAATAAATAGTGTAGCTCCAGATTTCAAAGCTAAAACTCAAATGGGAGAAATTTCGTTTCATGAGTGGCTTGGAGATAGTTGGGGTGTTTTATTTTCACACCCAAAAGACTTTACTCCAGTTTGTACAACTGAACTTGGTGCATTAGCAAAAATGAAACCAGAGTTTGACAAAAGAAACGTAAAAGTTATGGGTTTAAGTGTAGATCCAGTTGATGATCACGTGAAATGGATAGATGATATTACAGATGTTTGTGGAATGAAACCTGAGTATCCAATTGTTGCTGATGAAAAATTAGAAGTTGCAAAACTTTATAATATGCTTGAAGCAGATGCAGGTGTAAGCTCAGGTGGTAGAACTGCAGTAGACAATGAAACAGTTAGAACAGTTTATGTAATAAGACCAGATAAGAGAATTGGTTTGTTTTTAACATATCCGATGACAACTGGTAGAAACTTTCATGAGATCTTGAGAGCTATAGACTCAATGCAAAGAACTATTAAACATAAAATTGCTACGCCAGCTGACTGGAAGCCTGGAGAAAAAGTAATTATTGTTCCTAAAGTTACAAATGAGGAAGCAAAAAAAATATATCCAGATGGTTGGGAAACAATAAAACCTTATTTGCGTAAGGTTCCAGATCCACATAAATAAATTTGGATCAAAAAAAATTAAACCAACAATCTCAGCATTGGGAAAATAATTTCTCAAGTAAGCCTGAGATGTTCGGTTTAGATCCAAGTTTATCGGCAAAAAAAGCTCTGAAACTTTTTCAAGAAAAAAATATTAAAAGTGTAATTGAGCTCGGAGCAGGACTAGGAAGAGACACTATTTTTTTTGGAAAAAACTTAATCCATACGATAGCTTTAGATTATAGTCCATCTGGAATTAAAGTTATTGATCAGAAAATAAAAAAAGCAAATTTATCTAAATATATTTCAAGTAAACTATTTGATGTAAGAGAAAAACTTCCATTCGAAGATAATTCTATAGATGCATGCTATTCTCATATGCTTTATTGCATGGCCTTAACAACTGAAGATTTGGCAAAACTAAATAACGAGATTAAAAGAATTTTAAAACCTGGTGGTATTAATATTTATACAGTGCGCCACACAAATGATGGTGATTTTCAAAATGGAAATCACATAGGGGAAGATTTATATGAAAATGATGGATTTATTGTTCATTATTTTTCAGAAGAAAAAGTTAATTCTTTATTAAATGGATTTAAAAATATTGCTTTAGAAAAATTTGAAGAAGGCACTTTTCCTCGTAAATTATTTTTTGTCGTGAATGAAAAAAAATAATTTATTTTTTGTATTTTTTCATACAAACTTCAGCTAATAACAAGTTTGGATCAATAAAGAGCCTTGATTCTTTAGCTTTTCTAAATGATTTGTAAGCAAAAATAGCTATTGGTAATTCTGTACATCCCAAAATAATTTTTTTACACTTTTTTCTAATTAAATATTTTACAGCAGCTCTTAATGCTATTTCAGCTTCTTTAACTTTACCCATTTTAACAAGTCTTATTGCTTTATTTACAGAATTTTTTTGTAATTTTTTTTCAGGACTAATTAGTTTGAAATTTTTATCAAAATAATCATTATAAATATTTGTTTTTAAAGTTGCCTCAGTACACAAAATACCAATAGTAGAATTTTTTTTACACTTTTTTTTTGTATGTAAATAAACTTCTTTTGGCATACTTAGCAAAGGAACATTGATTTTCTTTTGAATATCTTTGTGCCAGTAATGTGCAGTATTGCATGGCATAACAATAAATTTACATTTATTTTTTTGTAACATTTTACAACCATCAACAAGGGCTTTTAAAACATTATAGTATTTCTTTAAATTCTCAGGTCTTTTTGGTGTATTAGATTTATTGTAAAGAATAAACATTGGGTATTGTTGATCTAGTTTGCCCCGGTTAAGTTTTGCTAATTTATTACAAAAATCTAAACCTGCTTGTGTTCCCATTCCACCTAATATTCCGATCATAAAGATTATTTATTTAAATATTGATTTTTGTTTTTAACATTTACGTATACAACTATATTTTAAATATAATTATGCAAGACATATCATGAACAGAAATCTTTTTTTACTTATATCAAGCCAAGTATTTGCGTTTACTGCTGCTACAGTAACGGTTTTTATAAGTGGAATTATTGGATCGCAACTAAGTCCTATAAAAACATTATCTACACTTCCTCCATCAATTTATGTAGTTGGAACTGCTGCAGCTACAATATTTGCTGCTAAAATAATGAGCATAATCGGAAGAAGACTTGGATTTGTGTTTTCTTCTGTTGTTGGTTCAATTTCTTGTTTGATAGGTGCCTATGCAATAATGATAGAAAGTTTTTTTATATTTTGTATAGCTAAATTTATTTTAGGAGCCACTATGGCTTTTACTCATCAATATCGTTTTGCCGCAGCCGAAAGTGTAGAAAAAGAAAAAGCTCCCAAAGCTATTTCATCACTATTATTAGCCGGTATCGTTGCTGCTTTTCTTGGTATAAGTTTATCAAATTACACAAAAAATTTCGTAAGCGATTATTTATATGTAGGTTCTTATTTAACATTAGCAATTTTAACATTAATACCTTCATTTTTATTATTTTTTTTTAGAGATACTAAAGAAGTTTCTTTTGCATCTCATGAAGAAAATAAATCTAGAAATTATTTAGAATTCCTTTCTGATCCAAAATTTTTACAAGCAATTACATCAGCAGCTTTTGCTTATGCGGTAATGTCTTTTTTAATGACAGCAACACCAATAAGTATGCACATTGTACATCATTTAAGTTTAGAAAAGACAGGCATAGTTCTTCAATTTCATGTTTTAGCAATGTTTTTACCATCACTATTTACTGGAAATTTAATTAAAAAATTTGGTTATAGTTATATGATGTATGCAGGTGTTTTATTTTATATTTTAACAATCTTAATGAGTTTTTTTGAACCATCTTTTTTAAATTATTTTATAAGCTTAATTTTTTTAGGTATTGGATGGAATTTTTTATTTATATCTGGAACTAGTTTGTTGGTTACAACTTATAAACCTGAAGAAAAGTTCAAAGCACAAGGATTTAATGATTTATTAGTTTTTTCTTCTATGGCAATTGCAAGTTTATCCGCTGGTGTTTTAATTTCACTTGCCAGTTGGAAAACTGTTAACTTATTTTGTATACCTTTTTTGATCTTAATTGTTCTGTCAATACTAAATGCAGATCGTAAAACTAGATGAGTTTTTTAATACTTGGTTTCATTACAGGTTTGAGTTTAATTTTTGCAATTGGGGCTCAAAATATTTTTGTAATTGAACAAGGTTTGAAGAAACAATATGTTTTTTTAGTTTGTTTAATTTGTTCAATATCAGACTTAATTTTAATTTTTTTAGGAATATTTTTATTTGAATATTTTAAAATTTACTTCACAAAAAATGTTGAATTAATTTTTAATATATTGCTTTTTATCTTTTTAATTTACTTTATTTATAGCAAAGTAAGGTCTTTATATAAAAGATCAGAGATAAACTATGAAGGAAGTAATTTATCCCTTAAAAATATAATAATTAAAACTCTAGGATTTACATATTTAAATCCACACGTTTATTCAGATACAGTCTTTTTTTTAGGGAATTTTTCAAAGAATTTCTTAGTTTCACATAAATATTTTTTTGGAATAGGTGCAGCCATTGCATCATTTTTATTTTTTTTTTCATTAGGTTATTTAGCTAAATTTTTTTCAGACTATTTGATAAATTCAAAAGTTTGGAAAATTATAAATTTTTTTATAATTATATTTATGACTGTTTTATCTAGTTATGTATTTATAGAAATTATAGATTTAGTTTGACATCTATATATTAAAATTAATATTATAAATTAATTATGTCTAATATTAAATTTTCAAGTGTTCATAAGTCATTTGGTCAAAATAAAATTATTAATAATTTTAATCTTGAAGGTAAGGAAGATGAATTTTTAGTTCTAGTTGGCCCATCAGGATGTGGTAAGTCTACCTTATTGAGAATGATCGCAGGTTTAGAAAAAGTCGATGAAGGAAAAATTCAAATCAATGATAAAATTATCAATGAATTACATCCTTCGAAAAGAGAAACAGCGATGGTTTTCCAATCTTATGCTTTATATCCTCATATGAATGTCTATGAGAATATGTCTTTTGGACTCAAAATTGAAAAACAAAGTAAAGAGGAAATTCAAACAAAAGTTTTAAGAGCAGCAAAAATACTTAAAATTGAAGAACTTTTAGAAAGAAGACCCAAACAGTTATCTGGAGGTCAAAGACAAAGAGTAGCTATTGGAAGAGCGATTACCAGAAATCCTAAAATATTTTTATTTGATGAACCATTGTCAAATCTAGATGCAGCATTGAGGGCGGAAATGAGAGTTGAGATTTCAAAGCTACACCAACAAATCAAGACAAATATGATTTATGTTACTCATGATCAAGTTGAGGCAATGACTTTAGCAGATAGAATAGTTATTTTAAATCAAGGTAATATAGAACAAGTAGGCACACCAGAAGAAATTTATAGTGATCCAGCTAACATTTTTGTTGCACAATTTATAGGCACCCCAAAAATGAATATTTTAGAAATTGATGAAAAAGATATTAAATCAGAAAAAATAATAAAAGTATTAGGCAACGAACTTACTATAAAAAATGTAAAATTAGAAAAAAGAAAACATTTTATTGGAATTAGACCAGAACATTTAAAAATAAACAATGAAACAAAATTTAAATTTTCACCTGAAATAGATATTATTGAGAATTTAGGAAACGAAAAAATTGTTTATATGAAAAAAGATAACCATCAATTAAGTGCCAAAATATCTAGTGGAACTGAAATTGGAAATTCATTCGGTTTTGATCTTCAAAACATTTTTATTTTTAATGAAAATGGAAAAAGGATCAAAAGTTAACTCAACTTATAATTGATATTTTTTTTTAAAATTTGTTATTTTATAACAAAAAATTATATGCAATAATCGCATAGCTGTTAGCTGGAACTACCGATTGAGACAATTTGTCATTACAATAAAGTCTGAAATAATTAAAACAAGGAGATGTTATGAAAAACATATTTAAACTTATCTGCATCTTAACTTTGTTTTATTCAAATATAGTTTATGCAGATATTAAATTTTGGACCACGGAAGTCCAACCAGCTAGAATGGCTAAGCAGGAAGAGATGGCAAAATCTTTTGAAGCTAAAACTGGAATTAAAGTTGAAGTAATTCCAATTGAAGAAAAAGATTTAGGAACTCGAGCAACAGCCGCAGCAGCATCTGGAAATCTTCCGGATGTAATCTATCATACTTTGCAATATGTTCTGCCATGGGCTGAAGCAGGTATATTAGATGTTGATGCTAATAATGATGTAGTTAAGGCACTTGGTAAAAAAACTTTTGCACCTGGAGCACTTAATATGGCTAAATCAGGTTCTAAAATAGCTGCAGTACCAGTAGACGGATGGACTCAAATGGTAGTCTATAGAAAAGATCTATTTGAAAAAGCTGGACTAGATGCACCAACAAATTATGCAAATATTACAAAAGCAATAAAAGCTTTATCAGGTGATAATATGTATGGTTTCGTTGCAGCAACAAAAACTGACGAAAACTTCATGAGTCAAGTTTTAGAGCATGTTCTTTTAGCAAACGGTGTAAATTTAGTTAAAAAAGGTGGAACAAAAAAACAAGGTAAAGCTTTAAAAAATTCTTTAGAATTTTACAAAGTTTTAGCTAAAGCTAGTCCTCCAGGAGAGCTTTATTGGAAACAATCTAGAGCCCTGTATTTTGCTGGTAGAACACCAATGATAATTTGGTCTCCATTTATAATGGACGAATTAGCAGGACTAAGAGACTCTGCACCGCCAACATTCAACGTTGATCCAACTTCTAATGAGCTAGCACAAAAAACTGGTTTTATAACTAATTTTAGTGGGCCAAATAATAAAAAAGGAGCCGCTTGGGCAGATATTAGATATTTTGGAATAACTGCAGATGCAGATACAGATGAAGCTAAAAAATTTATCATGTATTCTATGGATGAAGGTTACGCAAGTACATTATCTATAGCTCCAGAAGGTAAATTCCCAGTAAGAAGAGGTAACTCTAGCGATCCAAATGCATTTACAAAAGCTTGGAGTAAATTACCTGTAGGAGTAGACAGAAAAGCTCCGTTAACAGATCTTTACTCTGCTGATGTAATCAATAATATTGTTGCAGGATTAGATACCGCAAGCAGATGGGGAGTTAAAGAAGGGGAATTATCTAGAGCATCAAAAATTATTAACGCTCAATTTCTAAATAGAATCACTAGAGAATATATAGACGATGAAATCTCTGTTGATGAAGCTGTTAATAAAATTAATGCTGAGTTAGCTAAATTCTAATAATTTTAATTTTTAAAAAAAGCGGGTAATATTATTTATCCGCTTTTTTTTATGAACGATACACTAGCAAAAACAGAAAAGAGAACAGCATATATACTAACTTTACCTGCGGTATTTTTAGTTTTTGCAATAGTTTTATTTCCAATTTTTGCAAATGTTTGGATTAGTTTTAAAGAAGTTGAATTAAAAGATATAAGAATACCTGAACCACGGGCAAAAAAAATTGTTAAATCTATTTCAGGAGAAACTACAAAAATTAAAATTCTTTATAAACTGAGAAATAGCTCTTTATTACAAGAAATTAGAGATGTTACTTTTCAAGACAAATATCCTAAAAATTTTCAACCAAAAGATTTAGACAAAAGATGTGAATTCAAAAAAAATAAATTAAATTGTAAATTTGGAAATTGGCCAGCAAAATACAGGGAAAACTTTGAAGTAATATTTGAGACCAAAGATGGATCCAATGTAAATAAAAAGGAAATAAAATCAATAAAACCAAAGCTAAAAGGAAAGTCTGATAATATTTTACTTAATACAAAGTTTACTATAAAAAATTTTAAAAAAGTTCTATTCGAGAATGAGTTTATAGATCTATTATTAACTACATTTTATTATACTTTTTTTGGCACTGTTGGTTCAATTGTATTTGGGATATTGACTGCTCAAATGGTCAACCAGAAATTCTTTGGTAGAACATTTATGAGGAGTGTTTTGCTTTTCCCATATGTAGCACCAGTTGTAGCATTAGCTTATACTTGGGAGCTTTTACTTGATCCAAACAGCGGTACTTTAAATAGTTTGTTAATTAATTATCAAATAATAGAAACACCGATTAATCTATTAGGTCAAAAATATATTGCAGTTAATATTTTAGGATTTGATTTTAAATTAAGACTTGCCCTTACAACAGTTATTATTTTTGAAATATGGAGATATTTTCCGTTGGCTTTTTTATTTATTCTTGCCAGATTACAGGCTATTCCAAAGGAATTATATGAAGCTGCTGATGTAGATGGAGCAAGCCCTTTCCAAAAATTTTTTAAAATAACATTGCCCCAGATTACAGCTGTAATTTCTATTTTGTTCATGATTAGATTTATTTGGAATTTTAATAAATTTGAGGATGTTTTTTTGCTTACAGGTGGAGCATCTGGGACTAGGACTTTGCCAATAAACGTGTATCAGCAAGGTTTTGCAATATCAGATATTGGCACCGGTTCAGCCGTATCTATAGTAATAGTAATTCTTTTACTTCTTTTCATGTTTTTCTATTTTAAACTTTTAGGAAAGAGAGTTGATGAAAACTAAAAACATTATAATTTTTTCAATTATATCCTCTTTTTTTTTAGTAAGTTTAATTTCTATATGGAAAATACTAGTTACATTACAAGGTATAAAATTAGAAAACTTTAATTTTCAAATTATTTTTTTACTTGGTTTTTTAGTTTCATTGGCCCATGTTATAATAGGCAATAAACTTAATATTATTTTAAAATTAATAATTTTTTCATTAATATTTATATTTATTGATGGTTATTTAATTCAGTCCATGCCTATTTGGTATAATATTGGAGTATTTTTAATTCTTTATTTTTTCATTAATAAAATTAAAAAGTTTAACAACAAAATTTTAGAAGAAGAACATTCTACTCAAATAATAATTTTTGATTTTTTAACACTTTTTGGAATAGTGCTATTTTCATTTGTAATTCTGTTTCCATTTTACATGATGGTAGTTACTAGCTTTAAAACACAAATTGCATTATTAGTTAACCCTTTGGACTTTAGTATAAATTTTGCCCAAGGATTTAAAGATTTATTCAAATCATATTTTGTAATATTTAAATCTTACAAATTTGGAAAGTATATATTAACTAGTACTATTGTATCTCTTGGAACTGTATTCATCACTCTAGTTTTTGCAATTCCAGCTGCTTACGCTATTGCCAGATTAAATTTTTTTGGAAAAACATTTTTATCAACATCAATATTAATAATTTATATGTTTCCAGCAATTGTTTTGGTGATACCACTTTATACTGTTTTTAGTCAGTTGGGTTTGAGAAATTCCATTGAGGGATTATTAATTGTTTATACTGCTACCACTCTTCCTGTAGCTATATATATGCTACAAGGATATTTCAAAAGTATCCCTAAAGAATTAGAAGAAGCAGCGATATTAGATAAATTAAGCTGGTTTGGAATTATAACTAAAATAATAATTCCACTTAGTATTCCAGCTATTTCATCAGTTGCTTTATACGTATTTATGATAGCCTGGAATGAATTCTTATTTTCTTTAATGTTTTTAGATAATCCAAATTCTTTTACACTTTCAAGGGCAATACAGTATCTAAGTGGCGATGCTGAAACTCCTAGACAATATCTTATGGCAGGATCGGTAATAGTGACCTTACCTGTTTTATTTATTTTCGTTTACTTTGAAAAATATTTAGTAAGCGGATTAACAGCAGGAAGCGTGAAGGGCTAATGAGTGATTTAGTTGAGGTTGCTAAAAAAATTCTTCTAGAGAATAGAAGGGCCGGCTACACGCTGCCTACAAATAACAAGCTATACCCAGCTCAGTGGAATTGGGATTCAGCTTTTATATCGTTAGGCTATTCATATTTTAATTTAGATTATGCAATTCAGGAATTGGAAACCCTTTTAAAAGGTCAATGGGACGATGGTATGGTGCCACATATTTTGTTTCATGAAGTTGATGACAGTTATTTTCCAAACCACACGACATGGTCTTGTGGAAAAGAAATACCATCTTCTGGAATAACTCAACCACCAATAGCAGCATCAATCTTAAGAATAATTGTTAAAAATAATTCATTAGATGAAACGCAAAATAAAAAAGTTTTTAATCTAGTTTGTAAATTAAAAAAATATCATGAATGGTTTTTTAAAAATAGAGACCAAAATCAATCAGGCTTAATATCTATAATACACCCGTGGGAAAGTGGTTATGATAATTCTCCATTATGGGACTTTGCATTATCTAAAATAAATGTAGATAAAAATTTATCATACGAAAGAAGAGATCTTAAAGTTTCAAACAATGATGAAAGACCACTAAATAAAGATTATGATTGTTATATAACTCTCTTAAATCAATTTAAGTCAGACAATTATAATCCTAATAAACTTTTAAATAATTCTATGTTTAATATTATTGATATTGGTTTTAATTCAATCTTTCTTAAAGCGAATAAAGATTTAATAGAACTATTAAAATTATTTAAATTAGATTATTTAGATTTAGAAGAAAAAATCAAAAAAACAGAGAATAAAATATTTGATTTATATAATGAAAAAGAAAAAATGTTTTTTTCATTTGATTTAAAAAATAATGCGGAAATTAAAATACCATCACTAACTAATTTCTTTATTTTATTTGCAGATTTGAACCATGATGATGTGAATACAAAAATAATTAAAAATCTTGAAAATTTTAATGTAAATGAGAAGTATTTTTTTACTACAATAAAACCTGATCATCAATCATTTGAAGAGAAAAGATATTGGAGAGGCCCTGTATGGATTAATACTAATTGGATAATTTATAAATCTTTAATTAATAAAAATAGAAATTTTGCCGAAAAAGTAAAAAAACTAACAATTAAATTAATTAATCAAAATAACTTTCATGAATATTACAGTTCTAAAAGTGGTCTCCCTTTTGGAGCTAATAACTTTTCATGGTCTGCAGCACTTTATTTAGATTTAATGTTGAGTAAAAATTAGATTAGGTTTGATAGGGGTAGTAATGGGGGGTCTATTGGTTAATTTAAACCCCTATCAAATTTTGTTACTTAGCTTTTAAAAAGATTGAGAGCTTTAATAAGCAGCTCCTCAGATTTTGCATGGTCACCTTCTTCATGTGCTTTTTTACCAGCATCTCTTAACTCCATAACTTGTTGCATTTTTTCATCTACTTTTCCAACTAGCTTTAGGCAAGATCCAGCAAAAGCAGAACTTGAGAATAGTACCAATGTAATTGTAATTAATAATTTTTTCATATTTTTCCTCTCATAATCATTTTAATAATAATAATAAAATTATTTTAAGATAATTTTTTGTCACAGTACATATGTGTCAACTTGTTACACTAGTTTGAGTTGATAAAAATATTTTAATAACCATATGATATTCATGGATTACGCAACTAAACATTTAATATGAAAACTTTAAAAAGTCTTACCATTTTAATTACTTTGTTATTTTTTACATCTAGCTCGTTCGCTGCAGATGAAACTATTGAAATGCTAAACAAATTAAACAAAGAATCTATGGTTTATTCTAAAAAAATTGTAAGAATAGATGTTGGAGATACTGTTTTTTGGAAGTCAACAGATCCAGGGCACAATGTTGAGTTTATTAAAGGTGGAGTACCATCAGGTGTAGAAAAATTTAAAACAAAGTTCAGCAAGGATGCTGAATATACTTTTACTGTTCCAGGAATATATGCTTATTGGTGTACACCGCATAAGAGCATGGGCATGATTG
This sequence comes from uncultured Pelagibacteraceae bacterium, assembly GCA_902560685.1. Taxonomy (GTDB): domain Bacteria; phylum Pseudomonadota; class Alphaproteobacteria; order Pelagibacterales; family Pelagibacteraceae; genus Pelagibacter. Next base: position 59,748 of record CACEMT010000005.1, read on the forward strand.
GATTTGTAGTTGTTGGAAATGATAAATCTAATTTAGAAGATATTAAAAAAATAAAATATTATTCTAGATCAAAAAAAATAGCTCCAGAATTAATAAATTCTCTATAAATAATTTAATTTGAATAACCGTATTTTCTAAGCCTTACATCACCGGTTCGTGCGTGAGCTTCCATACCTTCATATCTAGAAATTCTTGCAGCTGCAGCTCCAACTTCTTTTGTAGATTCTTTTGTCATTCTTTGAAAACTTAATGTTTTAATAAATTTACCTACAAACAATCCACCCGTATACCTTCCAGCACCTTTAGTTGGAAGAATATGATTTGTTCCTGAGCATTTATCACCGTATGCAACCGTTGTTTCTTCACCTATAAATAAAGATCCATAATTTTTTAATCTATCATGAAACCATTTCAAATTTTTTGTTTGAACTTCTAAGTGTTCTGGCGCGTATTCATCGCTAATTTTTGCCATTTCTTCATCAGTATCGCAAAGAATAACTTCACCAAAATCTCTCCAAGCATCCCCTGCACTTTGTTTGGGCAGTTCTGGTAAATCTGCAATTAACTCAGGTACTCTTTTCATAACTTCTTCTGCTAATTTTTTACTAGTAGTAAATAACCATGCGGGAGAATTATAACCGTGTTCTGCTTGACCAACTAAATCAAATGCTACTATCTCAGGATCAGCTGTTTCATCTGCAATTACAGCAATTTCTGTAGGACCAGCAAATAAATCTATACCGACTTTTCCAAATAATATTCTTTTTGCTTCTGCAACAAATTGATTTCCAGGTCCAACTAAAATATCTGCTGGCGCATTTCCAAATAATCCATTTGTCATAGCAGCGATTGCTTGAACTCCACCCAAATTCATAATTACATCTGCTCCACATAAATCAGCTGTATAGATAATTGATGGATGCACTCCAATATCTGGTTTTGGTGAACTACAAACTAAAATATTTTTAACTCCAGCAACCTTAGCTGTTGTAACACTCATTACAGCTGAAGCTATATGAGCATACCTACCCGCAGGTACATAACATCCTGCTGTATTTACAGGTATTAATTTTTGACCAGCATACAAGCCATCTGAAAGTTCAACTTCAAAATCTTGACCGTAATTTTTTAATTGAGCTTCTGCAAATTTTCTAACTCTTTCATGAGAAAATTGAATATCGTCTTTTGTTTTTTGATCTAAATTATTTTTTATATCTTCTATTTTTTCTTTTGAGACGATGATTTCTCCATCGTACTTATCAAATTTTTTTCCAAGTTCTTTACATCCTTCTTCTTTTTTTTCTTCAATGTCTTTTAAAATATTTTCTACAATTTCTCTTGTCTTTGTATCATCTGTAGAAGAAGTCTTTGGTGATTTTTTTAGATATTTGATTGTCATAATTTTTTAAGTTTTTAAATCATTAATTAATCTAATGCAACTACTGCAGCTGCCATAGAAGCTAATCTTGCAGGAGCTTCATCTGATCTACTTGTAATAACAACTGGAACTTTTCCTCCAATAACTACACCTGCGGCGCAAGCACCCATAAAATATATCATCATTTTAACCAATCCATTTCCCGCTTCAACACTTGGAACTAATAAAACATCAGCTTGGCCTGCAACTGCATTTTTAATTCCTTTAATTGCAGCTGATTTTTTTGAAATACTATTATCAAACGCAAGAGGCCCAAAAACATCTGCATTTAAATTTTCTTTTTTTGCTAATTCAGTAATTTCTTTTGCATCTAAAGAACTTTGAACACTATCTAAGACCTCTTCTGTTGCTGAAAGTATAGCGACCTTAGGTCTTTCGTTTCCTATTCTGTTTGAAAAATTTATAACATTTTTAAGTATATGCATTTTTGTTTTTATATTAGGCATTACATTTAAAGCTCCATCGGTGATTATTAACGGTTTATCTTCTTTATCCAATGTCATATGCCATATATGACTCAATCTTGTTTTGCTTAACAAATTATATTCTCTTTTTAAAACTTCTTTCATGAGAACATCTGTATGAATGTGACCTTTAACAATTATTCTTATTTTATTTTCCGATGCTAATTTTGCAGCAACTTTTGCAGTATTATTTTCTACAGGTTCGTGAATAGTCTCGAATTTTGATATATCAAATTTTAGATCATCAGCACATTTTTGAATTTCATCTTTATCGCCAATAAAAATTGGAATAATTAGATCTTCATTCACTGCGTCCATGACAGAAAGCATTGGAAGCGGCTTTCCTGCATTAACTATCCCTGCTACAACACCCTTTTTTTTATGTGCAACATTAAGAAGATTATTTGGACAAACTATTTCTTTATCTGAAAGCATTTTTAAGTTTTTTGTATATATAAATTTATTATAATTTATAGTAAAATAGATAAATTAGAAAACTGTGTCTGAACTATGGAAATTGTAACAAAAATTGCACCAATTGCTCTTGCTTTGATAATGCTTGGTCTTGGCTTAGGATTAACAACCCAAGATTTTGCAAGAGTATTAAAAGCTCCTAAAGATTTCTTAATAGGGTTTATATCCCAACTAATTATTTTACCTATAGTTGCATTTATATTAATAAAAATTTTAGGGACATTTATAGAGATGTCTCCAGAAATTGCCCTAGGTGTTATGATAATTGCAGCAGCACCGGGAGGAATTACATCAAATGTTTTAACAAAATTTGCAAATGGTGATGTAGCTTTATCAGTTTCACTAACAGCAGTTATAAGCATCATTAGCATTATAACAGTTCCATTAATTGTTTTTTCTTCAGCAGATCTTTTGGGAGTTAGTTTTGCAGATCAAAATATCAATATAACAGGAACTGCATTAAAAATGGCATTGGTAGTTGCAGTACCAGTAATTTTAGGAATGATAATTAGAAAATTTGCAGATAATTTTATAAGTTCAAAAACTTCAATTATTGATAAAATTACAGGTTTATTATTCTTAATTGTTTTTATTGCAATTTGGATTGAGGAAAAAGATAATATTTTTACTTATCTAGCTCAAGCAGGTTTAGTTGTACTGACTTTAAATATAGTAATGATGGTCTTTGCATATTATCTTGCAAAAACTTTTGCATCTGGAATAAAACAAATAAAATGTATTTCGCTTGAGTGCGGTCTTCAAAATGGAACTTTAGCAGTTTTTGTAGCTACAGAAATTTCAAATGAAATTGTTTATATGATACCTACAGCTGCTTATGCTCTAATAATGTATTTTACTGGTTTTATATTTATATATTTTTTAAGAAATAAAGTTTAATTATTCTGAAAAAATAAAATAATTACATCGTAGTAATACTTCCGATTATATTTAAATTTTTATCAGAAATAACAATCTCTCCAGAAGATGAGCCTACATTTAGAATTGACGAAATAACCACATAGTGAGTTACGAAAACTAAATTTTTATCACTGTCCCAATTTTTAATAAATTTCATTAGATCATTCATTTGTTTAGTTTCATTTGCAGAAAATTTCTCATCATAAAATGAATTTAATGCATTAAATGTTGTATAATTTTCAAAAGCATATTTTGCTGTATCTTTACATCTACACCATTCGCTTGATAGTACTTGATCAATTTTAATTTTATTATTTTTAAAAAAAAGGCCGATTTTTTTTGATTGCTTAATCCCGCTTTCACTTAAATTTCTTTGAGTAGAACAGTCTTTGATATTAAAATTTTCTGGGTCACCATTTCCGGGCGCTATTGCATGTCTAATAAAAATTATTTTATTACCTTCCTTAAGAGAATCTAAAATTTTATCATCAGCAAAAATATTGCTTGTGAAGTTTAACAATCCAATAAATAGAATTGTTAAAAATTTTTTCATTTAATGACAGCTTTGATTGTATTTTTTCAATCTCCAATAATTATATGGCCAGGGTGTTAAAAAACCAACTGTTAGCATTATTGGAACAATCCACCAATTTAATATGGCGCCACCAGTTAAAATATAATCTGTTGCATTCATTGCTATTTCCATGCTTATCATAGATATAATGCTCATTCCCATTGCGGTCTTCAATGATTTTGAAAATGGAATATTTTGTTTAATTAAAATTATAGTTTCTAAAATAATACTCGTTATTAAACCATTTATTATTGCTAAAATCATAATATTTAAAACTGGAAATGGAATTTTTGTTAACTGAAAAAATAATATTGTACCGAAATCTCCAATAGCACATCCAAGTAAGCACCAAGCTGTATTTTTTGCACTTCTTTTCCAAGTATGATTGCATGACCAATTAAATTTTATGATTTCTTGGCTCATTAATTTGTTTTTATATCAGCAACCATACCTACCTGATAATGTCCTGGTACGTTACATGCTACTTCAAGTTTTGTATCAGTATTAAATTTCCAAATTATTTCACCAATTTTATTTGGCTCCAATAAAACGCTATTAGAATGAGAATGAGCCATTGAATGATCTTTTTTTGCCATTTCTTTCATTTTTTCTTTATCAATTCTGTCTGCTAATAATATTTCGTGTTCTACCATCTTCATCATTTCTGGTTGGTGTTTAATATGCATTTCTTTAGTAGCAATATTAAACTCATGGACAAGCTCACCATAATTATAAACTATGAATTTAATTGTTTCACCTTTTTTTATATTTAATACATTTGGTTCAAAATAATTATCATACATTTTTATTTCTATTGTTCTGTTTACTTCTGATAATTTACCTTTCACACCTATCATCTTCATAGATGATGCGAATAAAATATTTGGAATTAAAAAAAAAATTAAAATTAATTTTTTCATACTAGTTTGTTGGTTTAAAAATTAAACAAAGTCCATTATTACAAAATCTCATTCCATTTTCTCCAGGACCATCTTCAAATACATGTCCATGATGTGCTCCACATTTTGCACAATGGTATTCGACTCTTTTCATTCCTAGTGAATAATCAACTTTAGTTTTAAATGCGCCGGGTAAAGGTTCGGTAAATGATGGCCAACCTGTTCCACTATCGTATTTTGTATCTGAGCTGAATAATTTAGCATCACAATTGGCACAGTGATAAAAACCATCTCTTTTTTCGTGTAATAAAGAACTGGTAAATGGACGCTCAGTTCCTTCAT